>NZ_JBWKIR010000008.1:0-7036 GCF_056432605.1 Streptomyces sp. NPDC045022 | reverse complement strand
CGGAGACAGCACGTCGCCGTGGGACAGCAGGCCGAGCGGAAACAGCGAACCGCCGTGAGACAGCAGGACGCCGTCGGCCGGCCCCGGCATCAGGAGATCCGGCCGCCCGTCCTCGACTCGGTGAGGCGGTCACAGCGGGCGGGTGGGCCGCGGTGAACCGGGCCGAGCGGGAGGCCGCCGTGCGGCGGATCATGGAGCGGGTTCCGGCGCCGGTGCCGCCGGACGTGCACAGGGAGGCGGTACGTCGCGGCGAGCGCCTGCTGCGGCGCAGGCGGCTCGCCCGCCGCGTGCTGTGGCTGCTGGCGTGCGCCGCGGCCGTCGCATTCACCGTGTGGGCGGCGCACGCGCGCCCGTGGGTGGAGCCGCCCTCGCAGACGACCCCACCGATCACCGGCTGGTGACGCGGGCGGTCGGCTAGCCGAGGGCCTGCTGCAGGTCCTCGAGGAGGTCGTCGACGTTCTCGATGCCCACGGACAGGCGCACCAGGTCGGCGGGGACCTCCAGGAGGGAACCGGCCGCGGAGGCGTGCGTCATCCGGCCGGGGTGCTCGATGAGGGACTCGACACCGCCGAGCGACTCGCCGAGAGTGAAGACCTTGGCGCGGTTGCACACCTCGACGGCGGCCTCCTCGCCGCCCTCGACCCGGAAGGACACCATGCCGCCGAACGCCTTCATCTGCTTGGCGGCGACCTCGTGACCGGGGTGCTCGGGCAGGCCCGGGTACAGCACGCTGGTCACGCGCGCGTGACCGGCCAGCATGTCGGCGATCCTCGTGGCGTTCTCGCTGTGCCGGTCCATGCGCACCGCGAGGGTCTTGGTGCCGCGCAGCACCAGCCAGGAGTCGAAGGGACCGGCGACCGCGCCCATCGCGTTCTGGTGGTAGGCCAGCTCCTCGCCCAGCGCCTGGTCGGAGACGATCAGCGCACCGCCGACCACGTCCGAGTGGCCGCCCATGTACTTGGTCAGGGAGTGCACGACGACGTCCGCGCCGAGCGACAGCGGCTGCTGGAGGTAGGGCGTGGCGAAGGTGTTGTCGACGACGAGCTTGGCGCCCGCGTCGTGGGCGACCTGAGCGACGGCGGCGATGTCGGTGATGCCGAGCAGCGGGTTGGACGGGGTCTCCACCCAGACGGCCTTGGTCTTCGGGGTGACCGCGGACCGGACGGCGGCCGGGTCGCTGGTGTCGGCGACCGACCACTCCACGCCCCAGCGGGTGGCGACCTTGGCGAAGAGGCGGAAGGTGCCGCCGTAGGCGTCGTTCGGGATCACCACGTGGTCGCCGGGGGTGAGCAGCGTGCGCAGCAGGGTGTCCTCGGCGGCCAGGCCGGACGCGAAGGCGAGGCCGCGGCGGCCGCCCTCCAGCGCGGCGAGGTTCTCCTCCAGGGCGGTCCGGGTCGGGTTGGCGCTGCGGCTGTACTCGTAGCCGCCCCGCAGCCCCCCGACGCCGTCCTGCTTGTAGGTCGAGACCTGGTAGATCGGCGGGACGACGGCGCCGGTGAGGGGATCCGCGGTGTTGCCCGCGTGGATCGCGAGGGTCTCGAAGTGCTGACTGATGTGCCTGTCGCTCATGTGCACCGAGCGTAGTGCGCCTGGCCGGATGCTGACGCCCGCCGGGCTCGGCCGGTACC
Source organism: Streptomyces sp. NPDC045022 (assembly GCF_056432605.1). NCBI lineage: Bacteria > Bacillati > Actinomycetota > Actinomycetes > Kitasatosporales > Streptomycetaceae > Streptomyces > Streptomyces sp. NPDC045022. Next base: position 5,408 of record NZ_JBWKIR010000008.1, on the reverse strand, counting down.
GGCTCAAGGGTTTTCCCTACGCGTACGGCGGCAGTCGGCCGCACCCCGGCCCGCGCGACCGGCACCGGCCACCCCGGTCCCGGCCTGTCATGACCCGGCCCTGAGTTTTCCACAGGTCCGCGGCGGGGTTGGCCAATTGTCGGCGGCGTCTGGTTCGCTGGGGGCATGGCGATTCTCTGGCTGCTGATGGCACTGCTCCTGATGAGCTTTGCCCTGCTCACGGTCGTGCGGCGCAGGCGCGGGATGATCGAGCGGGTTCCCCCGGGGCACCCGGACGCCGCCGACCCGGCGGACTACGGCTTCGTGCGCCAGGAAGAGCTGGACGTGCGCATGCCCGGCCCGGACCAGGACCTGCTGGACGTCCTGGAGCTGGTGCAGCGCACCCAGGACTACCGGGCCGCCGCCCAGCTGCTGGCCGGCACCGAGGCCGAGGGTGAGCAGCGCTGGCAGCGGGTGCAGGCCTTCGCGGGCGCCGCCGCGCTGGAGCTGCGGGAGCGGCCCGGCGGGGTGCACGAGACGCCGGGCGGCCAGTGGCTGCGGGTATGGCGGGCCGAGCAGCCAAAGGACCCGGGCGCCGCCGCCGTCCACGCGGAGTTCCTGGTGCAGCAGGCCTGGCGTACGTCGACGCCGGGCACGGACGACTTCCGGATCATCATGGAGGAGGCCCGGGACGCCTGCGCACAGGCGGCCCTGCTGGCTCCCGGCGACCCGGTGCCGTACATCATCGAGCTGTCCATCGCCCGTGGACTCGCCTGCCCGCAGGCCGAGTTCGAGCAGCTGTGGCTGAAGATCCTCGACCGCGCCCCGCACCACATGGGCGCGCATCTGGCCGCACTGCACTACTGGTGCGAGAAGTGGCACGGCTCGCGCGAGCAGGCGTACGCCTTCGCCGAGGCCGCGGCGGCCCGCGCCCCGCAGGGCTCGCTGCTCGCCGCGCTGCCGCTCTTCGCTGTCTTCGAGCACCTCCCGGAGGTGAACCTGGTCTCGGGCTTCTACCGCAGCGAGGTGGTCACCAAGGCGATGCACGGCGCGCTGCACGCGGTGCACGCGGCCCGGCCCGACGACCCGACGCTCGCGCACGTCCGCCACCTGCTGATCTTCTTCCTGGTCCGCGCCGAGCGCTGGTCCGAGGCCATGCACGAGCTGATACACGTCGATGGTCACGTGGGCGCGCTGCCCTGGACGCTGTCCGCCGACCCGGCCGCCGACTTCGCCGTCTACCGCGCGCTGGCCGTGGCCGGCTACGAGGCCAACGGCGGCACCCCGGCCGGCCTACCCGGCTGACCGACCGGCCCGGGCCGGCCGACCGCCCTTGCCTCGCCCCACCCGACGGCCCTCAACGGCCGCCGACAGCACGCACATTGCCAGAAGGTCCTCACCTCCTCCGGCTACGGCATGATCACCCCGTAGATCCTCCCGGCTGACACCCGCCCCTTCTACCTGGCCGAGGCCCATCACCACGCACGCCCGACGACCACATAACCGTCTCGTTCGCCACGCTCCATGAGGTTGCCGGCGAACTGGAGGACATCCTCAAGCACCTCAACCGCAGGCTGGACGAGCTGTATGACCGCGTCGAACCGGTCGTCCTGTCCTGGAAGGGCGAAGCCCGCGAGATCTTCGTCGAGAAGCTCGACGAATGGGACCGCTCCGCGCAGGACCTGCAGGCGGCCCAGAGGTGGCTGCACGCCTACGTCACCACCGGCCACGCCAATTACGCGGCAGCGCACAAAGCGGTCCTGCGTGGCTGGGGGGCCGCCTGATGGCCACTCATGCGGCTTCCGCGCAGAGGAACATCGATGTGACGCCGACGGACCTCTACCAAGTCTCCAGGAACGTGGCGGACCAGCAGGACCCTCTCGACCGGGGCGTCAAGGCGTTTCTCGACGAGTTGGCGCGGTATCCGGACGGCGGCGGCAACGGTTCGGCCATGAAGGACTTCACGAAGGCCTATGTGAAAGTCGCCAATCGATTCCTCGAGGTGTGGGCCAAGTCGGTGGTGAGCGTCGGTGGCGCCGGTGTCGGATTCACCACCACTGCCAACAACTACGCCACGGCCGACGCCGCCACAAACCCTTCAGCAACAAGCCATCCGACCCAGCGCCCCCTTCCGCACGTGATCGACACACCGCCCAAGTACGGACCGGTCACCGACTTCAAGTGGGGGGGGACATCGACGCCAGCCAGGACTTCGCGCAAAAAGCCCTGGAGGGGCTGGAAGCCGCAGTGCTCGCTGTCATGCGCCCTCTGCTGGAACACGAGTGCCGTTGGGGCAAGGCGGCGAAGATCCTCCCCCTGCCCAATCACCTGCAGCTGTACAAGATCTCTGAGACCTGGAGGATGCCGCAGACCACGCTCAGCATGGTGGACGGGATGCTGACCGGCTTCATCGGCGGCATCACCGACCAGTCCAATCAGGAGTGGTACGACGCGATGCGGCAGTTCTGCAGCACGCTGTGGGGCACGTCCGCCTGGGGGCAGAACCGAAACGGCTACGACTGGGCGAACGACGGTGCGCGCAAGAAGGGGACCAGCCACCCTGTCTTCGCCGTGCTGTTCGACACCTGCGACGTCATGGTCGATGCCGTGTACAACGTGGCCCAGACGGCGGAAGACGTTCGCGAGGACCTGCACCGGATCTATCGGCAGGCCGTAGAGGACAGCATCAAGCAGCTCGATCCGCGAGAACTGGACGTCACGGATGCCAAGAGCCTCGTGAAGGGGCTGTGGCACATGGGAAAGGGCCTGGTCGCGGACGTATCGGTCGGCATCGTCCTGAACATCGACGAAGGCGCCATGAACGACGCCGTCGATACCTACAACAACCGGATTCACCGTCAGGTTCGACGCATCAAGGACCTGATGTCGGCGCTCGACGAGGCTTATACGAGCGCGCCGACCTTCAATGCGGAATCCGCCAGAGCCGAGGCGTTCGGTGCGCGGGCTCTGACCGACTTCAAGGGCGACCCCCTGTACGCGGTGCCAGGAGATGACGAGTCCCAACACCGGTATCCCGTGGATCTCGCCAATCAGGAGGGGCTCGCAGGCGCGCACGTGATCGACAAACACGTGGGAAAGACGGACGCGCAGCTGGAACAGAGACTTCGCGACCAGGCAAAGATACGTCCGGATGGTACGGTCGCCCCGATCGCCGCATCGACATTTATCGATCTGGCCTCAGCCCAGCATTGTACGCAGTCCGTCCTGGACGACCCGCGCAACCAACAAAAAATCGCCAACTGGCTGGCGAGCAATCCGAACCCGGACCGTTCCACGCGAACGGTAGGCCTTACCTTCAATGATGTCGTCGGCAGGACGTGGACCCGAGGTGACTCCTCCGCCCACGACTCGCATATGGTGAATGTGACATTGAGACCCCGCCCAGGGGGCCATCCGCCATACGTTGTCCTCACTTCCATGCCGAGCGACACGGTTCAGCAGTGAGGCTCCGCACCTGGAGCAGCTGCCTCTGTCACGGACCAACAACCCAAGGAAGGACATCGGGTGATCGACTCGACTTCTTGGCAGTCGGCTCTGCTGGATCTCTTCGGCGGGGCTTTCTCCTTTGCGGCAGCAGGCCCCCGGAGACATGAGGACTGGCGTCGCGATGCGCAGGCCGTCATGACGCTCGAGGTCTCCGACCCACGGAAGTGGGGAGTTGTAAACTGCCCACCCCCCACCTCAAACGTCGAGAAGACGGAAGAGAAACCGTTCGCCGACCTGCGCGTCGACGAATTCGATTCACTTCTCTACAGGGTCGGAAAGCGATCGGCGACTCAACTACTCGTCGCCCTGCAGGGTATGCACTACCAGGCGACGAATATCCCGGACTTCAATTCCCGCAAAGAGCGGCTTTTCGACTGCGCCGAAATAATTCTTTCCCGGTTCGGGCAGGAGGCCATCTACTACACCAATGCAGCCGAGGCTCGAAACAACCCCGAGCCGGACCTGCTGAACCCGGACACGGAATGGAACCGTCTATCCGACTTCACCACCGACTGCGGCCTGATTGTCGTTGCAGACTTCGAAGTGGGGGTCTTCTGGGCCTTTGACGAGGATTGAAAGCGATCCAGACATGCGTACTCGTTCCGCCACGTATCCCGACCGCGAGACCGCCCAGTGGGCCACCCAGCAGGTCGTCACCGCCAATGAGCAGCTGATCCACCGCTGGCTGGCCCAGTCGACACGCTCGCGCCTGACCATCGAGGCGTTCTGGCCGTCCCGCCACGAGCCGGTCGGACGCGTCCTCCTCCAGGCAATGATGCTGGCCGGGAGGGACCCCGTCGAGGTACGGGCCGCCCGCGTCATCCTCAAGGGGGACGCCTCCCGCCCTCACGGCTTCGCCGTTCACGCCACCTTCCCCTTCTACCTGTAGCGATCGCAGAGGCTGACCACCGTGCCCCTGAGCCCCCTCGAACACGACCGCCGGTATGGCGAGCTCGACCAGGTGATCCGTTCCTACGCCGGGCAACCGGCCGACGACACCCCGGACGAACCCAGCCAGGCCCTGACCGCCTACCTACGGCAGACCTGGCACAGCCGACCGTGGGCTCTCGCCATCGCCGAGCGACAATTGCGGGAGTACGCCGAGAATCCGCCGGGGCGACTGCGGCTGCGGCTCGGCGAGTTCTACGCGATCCCGGACGTCGGCCTGGCTGAGAGCGAGATCCAGCAGTGGCTCCTCTGCCTCGCCGGCCACATCAGGCACAGCGTCGAGGAGGGCGAGGTCCCGCTCCCGGCCGCCCCCGCCACCCACTGGGAGTGGCACGCCCGTTTCCCGGAGCTGGGTCAGTTCCTCGGCGGCTGGTTCTCCCAGGACATGCCCGACGAGTTCGACGACCACGAGATGGCCGTCGATGACTACCGGACCTCGACCGACCCGCGGCTCGTCGCCCGACTCGTCGGGGAGCTGCATGAGCTCCTCGCGCTCGATCTGGCCGAGTCTGATTACGCCATCGCCGTCGCCGAGTTGGGTATGGAAGTCGATCCGCCCACCCCGTGTTCGCCCTCTAGCTGGCTAGCCCTCGTCGCCGACCGCCTTACCGGGCCACTTGCCGACTACGGGACCGGGCCAAGAACCGATGAACCGACCTGACGTGGTCTGCCCGCCCGGCGGCACCGGCGTGGCCTGCCCGATCGGCGTTGCCGCTGCTGGAGAGTGACATCGCTTAGTACTCCAGCTGTAGATCGTGATCTTTATGTCTGGGATGCGGCTTGTCGCTGGTAATGGCTGGTGCGGGATCGCTGCTGATGTCGGCGTCGCCAGTCGGACCAGCCGAGCCGGTGGGCGACGTCGTGGAGGGGCCGGACGATGAGCGTGATGAACAGGCGCTGGATCTCGTTGCAGGACAGCGGGACCAACGCGTCCGGGGCGGGGTTGCGGGCGTGTTCGTCAGCGCGGACGACGG
>NZ_JBWKIR010000007.1:0-341059 GCF_056432605.1 Streptomyces sp. NPDC045022 | reverse complement strand
ACAAATCACCACCAGAATCACCACAGCCTTCAAAATCAACTGCCCCGTACGCACCCTCTTCGAAAACCCCACCATCCACCAACTCGCCCAATGGGTCGAGATTTCGGTGACCGCGGATGTCACGGGGCTGCCGATCGAAGATGTACGACGCATGCTTGCCGCCCGCTACTTCGGCACCGACGGACCGGCCTGATCCGGTAACGAGAACTCCGGAGAAATTCCATGCCACAAACGCGGCACATACGCACGATCGAGGGTGAAGGCGGGTTGCGGGACGACCTGTTGGCCGACGGTTCCGTACTCTTCCGCGGATCCGCCCTCAAGGCGCTCTCGGAGGACCGGGGCGAGGTGGACCGCTACGGCGCGCCGATCCCGGACGACGTCCTGGTCATCGACGACATGCTGACGGCGCACAGCCGCGCGCCGTTCACCGGGCCGCGGCGGATCGCCGTGGCGATGGCGGAGGCGTACAACGCCCGTGACGATGGCGTCTGACCGTCCCCCGGGGGCTCCGGGCCCGCACACGCCGTGCGCGGTGGCCGCTTTCCTGGAGCAGTCCGCCTGGGGCAGAAGGATCGTCCCCGCCCTCTGGCTCGGGCCCGCCGGCTGCGAGGGGAGACCGCCGCGTGAGCCTGTCGCTCGCCCCACACCGGCCGCCGCCAGGGGTGTCCTGCCGACCGAGGTCGTCCGGACCATGGTGTGGTCACGGCTGCAGGCGTTGGCCGGCGAGCTGACGGGGCCCTCGGCGGACGTCTGGCGCGCCTTCGCCCGGCAGTGGAACCACGGCTACACACCGGTCGTACCGTGGCCTCCTGGCCGGAGCACGACACCCCTCGGCCATGCCGCACGCGGCTGTGCGGGCCACGGCCTGGCGTGGCAGTGGCTGCCGAGCGGCTGGGAGCAGGCTCCCGCCGGCCAGGTGTTGCACGGGCTCGGGGTCGACCCGGTGCCCTGGGACACCGGCTTCGTCCGAGATTTCGCCTGCGGTGACGAGGCGGAACTCGCCTGCGCTCTCCACTGCCATCTGCGACTGCGGTCCTTGACCGAGACGGTCATGGGCTGCGCCGTGCGGCTGCGTGCGCTCGTGGTGCGGGACCCGTCACCGGACCCGCCCGGCGAGTCCGCCACAGCCCGGCTGCACGAGCCCTATGTGCTGTGGGGCGCGCAGCGGGAGCTGTCCGCCTTGCTCGACGAGGTGACCCGGCAGGGCGATCTGCTGGTGCGTGAGGCGGAGGGCCGGACCGAGCACCGGGCCCAGGCGGTCGCGAGGGCGCTGGAAAGCCAGGTGCGCGGGGCGGGGACGATGGCGTTCTTCGCCCAGCAGCAACTGGGGCCGGCCCTGCGGGCGATGGATCTCGGCGGCCGCTCCTCGCGGGGACGACGGCCAGGACACGAGCCGGGCGGCGGCGTGATCGCCGCGGCGACCGCTCGGCTGGCCGCCATCCGGTCGCTGCGACAGGACGGTACGCCCGGCCCCGACGCGGTGACGCACGCCCTGGAGGCCCTCGACCACGCCCGGTGGATCACCACGGCGCTGGGCACGGTGCTCGACGGGCGACCCGGTACCGGGTACGGCGTCGACCCGCCGACACCCGGTGGGACGCGGACGCCGCCGGCGTGAGGCGGGCCCGCGCCGGCCCACCGCGGCAGGACACCGCACGGCGCGCGCCGGATCGAGCATGTCGATCCGGCGCGCGCCGTGCGGTGTCACCTTGCCCGGACGGGCCAGTTCAGCAGTTTGAGTCTCGATACGAGCACCGGTTCGTTGGCGACCGGGACGGTGAGGGAGATCCGCGCCGTACCAAGGTGGGCGGAGCGTTCGACGGCGATGTCATCGATGGACACGCCAGCCTCCGCCACGTCACCGAAGAGCTGTGCGTACTCCTTGGGCTCGTCTCCCACCACGACCTCCACGGTGGCGAAGGACGCGGCCGGCACGCCGTACTTCCCGGGTACGGCGACCTGTCCCTGGGCTCCCCTGCGCAGGAGGTCCAGCAGCGCCGCCGCCCCCGGAGCGTCGGGTGCGCGGAGCACGGCGGCGGTGCCGAGGGCATCCTCGGCGAACGCCTCCAGCACCTCCGCCACCGCGGTGGCGTTGGCGGACAACAGGTCCGCCCAGACCTCCGGGCTGGCGGACGCACCCCGGGTGACGTCCCGGAGCTCCTTCCCGGCCAGCCGCAGAGCGGAGGCCTCGCTGTCACGCAACCGGCCGGCCAGCAGGGCGGAGATCAGATGAGGGGCGTGGGAGACGAGTGCCATGGCCCGGTCGTGCCGCTCCGCGTCCAGGAAGACCGGGGTGGCGCCGCACAAGGACACGAGTTCCAACGCGATGTTCAGCGACCGGTTGGCGGTGCGCTCCGTGGGGACCAGCACCCAGGGGCGTCCATCGAAGAGGTCGGGCTTGGCAGCGAGTGGTCCCGAACGTCCGTTGCCCACGAGGGGGTGTCCGCCCACGACGGACGTCGGGTCGCAGCCGAGGGCCTCGATCTCGCGTTTCGGCGGCGCCTTCACCCCTGCGACATCGGTGTAACACCGGGCGACGCCCTCCCGCTGGAGGGCCGCCAATTCGGTGGCCACCGCGGCGGGCGGCACCGCGAGGACGGCGACGTCCACGGGGCCGGCCGGGGCCGCGGTGGTGCCCGCCCCGACATCCTCCGCGGTGCGCGCCGCATCGGCATCGGTGTCCCGCAGATGGGTGACGACGCCGCCTGCCCGCAGGGCCAGCGCGATCGACGTGCCGATCGCGCCGGTTCCCACTATGAGGGCGGAGCGCATGGGCGCTGCCTGTCGTACCGCGTCATGGCTAGCCTCGCGGGGCGAGGTCGTAGAAGCACATGCGGGGACCGGCGGTAGCCCGGGTCAGTACGCGCCGGCAGGTGAGCTTGGACCGCTCGATGACGTCGGCCCAGTCCGACCTGTCGACGGGGAAGCCCTGGTCGGTCAGCACATGCATCAGGAAGAAGTCGGAGTCGTTCTCCCGGTCGTCGTAGTACGGCTCCGGCTCGCCGATCAGCAGCATCTTCTCGCCGGTGAGGACCGCGGCGTAGGCGTCGAGGATGTCCACGACGGCCTGGTCGCCGTCCCGGAAGTGCTCGTGCAGGACGCCGATGCCACTGATGACTTCGACCCCGTTGCACACCTCCGGCCAGCTCGCGGGGTCGAAGGCGTCGCCGACCACGAACTCCAGCCGGTCCTCCAGGCCGTGGCGCCGTGCCTGTTCCCGGGCGACCTCGACGGCGGCGGGAGCGATGTCCAGGCCGACGCCGGTCACTTCGGGATCGCTGAGGCAGACGTCGATCAGCAGCTGGCCCGCTCCACAGCCGAGATCCAGGATGCGCTTGGCCCCCCGGCCGGCCATCGCCTCCCGAACGATCGGCGTGTAGTACTTCGCGAAGACGGTGCCGCAGTGCCGGCTGAGGGGGCCGTTGCTGCGCTGGACATCGGTGCCGTACACCGCCTTGCCGGTGATCAGATCGCTCATCCGCTGGGTGACCGGCCCGTAGGCCTCCACGTAGAAGCCGAGCCGGGCGAGCGATATCTCCGAGGTGAGCAGCTCGCCCTTGTAGGTGAGGCTGTAGGTGCCCTGCCACTCCTCCAGCAGCCCCCGCACCACGAGGTAGCGAAGGACGTTCGCGGCGATGCGCTGGTTCATGCCGTCCAGGAGACCCGTGCCGGCGCTGTTGCGGCCGTCGCGCAGCCGCTGGAGCAGACCGGTGTCGGACAGCGCGTGAATGGCGTGGCACAGATGCATGGCGCTGATGAGGTCCGGCATGGTGGACATCTGGAACTGCTGCCAGACGTCGATCAGCTCCACGTCGCGCAGCTCTGCCACCTCGGCCCGCGCGGACTGCGAGTAGCCACTCCGAATTTCCATGAGTACGTCTCCGTCGTCAGGCGGCGCTGTCGAGCACCGCTGAAATCCAGTCGGTCAGACTCTTGTTGCTCTGCTGAGCTGCCCTCTCCCAACGCCGGACGCGGTTCTCCGCCAACCGGAGACTCAGCTCTATCTCGCCGGTCCGGGGCGCGATCTCGTCGGGTGTCGTGCTCGCCTTGATCTGCCTGCGCAGCTCGTTGCGCGACCACTTGAAGCGCTCGGCGAAGTCCAGCCAGTGGTCCTGCTGGTCCTCGGGCAGCCCGGCGACCTCCATGTGATGCTGGAAGGTCAGCTTCTCGCGTCGGCGGGCAGGCGGAAACTTCCTGGCGATCCATGAATAGTTGCGCAGGGTCTGGTAGTCGAGCAGGGTCTCCCGCATAGCCCGCTGATACCGATCGCGATACTTCTGCTGTCCGAAGACGAGCCAATCACCGATCCACCAGGCGGAGGAGTCGGAGATCGACAGAATGCGGTCGCCGATGCGGCACCACTCGTCCAGCGGAAGGTTGTCCGGGAGACGCAGCCGCATTCTCTCCATGGAGAGGGACATCTCACCGGAGAGCAGTCCGGACGCGATATCTGCCGGAACCCGTTCCCGCTGGCAACGCGTTTCGTGGGAGTGTGCTTTCAGAAGGTGGGTGGCCATCAGATCAGTTCCCCTGGATTGCAGCGTTTCTCCGTCGGGCTTACCAGGAACGAAGTCACGGTCCCCAGCCGGAGTCCGAGAGAATCATTGCCGCGGGCTGCCTGACGATGGCGGTCGACGCTTCGGCGTACGACGGCGCCACCGGCAACAGAATCGCCAGAACGACACCCAGCACGGCAACCACAATTTTCCCGAGGTATTGCACCACGAGTTTGTTCCCCCTTCGCGTTTTTATTTCAGCGCGGTCTCCATCCTTGCCGCCACTTGCGCATACCGACGAGAGGGGAACGGGTGCACGAAGGTAACGTGCACCTTTGTGAACGACGATCAAGTGTGCTCGAACCCAGACACATGCGACACCTCCACTCGCTCGGACATCTGCCCGGCCGCGCTGCGCCACTACCGATCGGCGCTGCAAAGAGGAGAGACGGCGGCCCCATCGGTGCCTGCCTGCCTGGTGAAGCTGGGCCTCGTGCGCCCTCGCCCCGACGATGCGAAAACCGCGGAGCCGGTCCCCCCGCAGGCGGCGGCCTACGCGGTGTTGCAGCCCTTGCAGGAGGAACTGGCCGCCATGCGGGGGAAGGAGAGGTCTCTCATGGCGACCTTCGCGTTGCTCGAAGAGGTCTACACGGAGACTCGAAGGGGTGAGCAGCAGCCGTTCACGCTGCATCGCGGAGAAGCCGCCATCAACGGCGCGTTGGCGGCTGCGGTGGACACCTGCCAGGAGGAACTGCTGACCGCCCAGCCCGGTGGCGGCCGGAGAGCCGACGATCTCGCCCAGGCGCTCGAGCGCGACATGCGGCTGCTCGCCCGAGGGACGCGGCAGCGGACCGTGTACCAGCACACGGTCCGCCACCACCGGCCGACACTGGCCTACATCAGCCAGATCACCGGAGCCGGCGCGGAAGTGCGGACGCTGGCCGAGGTGTTCGAGCGACTGATCATCTGCGACCGCACGGTCGCCTTCATCCCGGTGTCCGAAGACCGCGGCACCGCGGCGCTCGAAGTACGGCATCCGGCCGTGGTCCGCTTCCTCGCCCGTTCCTTCGACCGCGACTGGAACCGCAGCATCCCGGTGGAGGACCCCGACTCGGCGCTGCGACCGCGCGTCATCGTGTCGGACATCCAGCGCACGATCCTGCTGGCCGTCGTGTCGGGGGAGACCGACGAATCCATCGCGCGACGGCTGGGGATGAGCCGTCGCAGTGTCGCGGAGCACGTACGCAAGGTGTCGGAGCACCTCGGCAGCGGAAGCCGTGCGCAGCTCGGCTATCTGCTGGCCACTTCCGGATTCCTCCCGGTCGGCGACCCCGACGCCGCCGGCGGCGCTCCCTGAAGGGCCGGCCGCGTCCCTGAGCCTTTCGCACGACCGAAGTCGGATCAGGTCGTCCGCTCACCCGGGAGATAGGTGAACTCGAACTCGAGGCCGTTGATGTCGAAGGCATAGAAGCTTTCGACCCCGTCGCTGTCGACGACGATCTCGGTGGGCGGCACGTCCCGGAGGAAGGTGTAGCCGCCGGTTTCGTACACGTCTGTCCAGCGCTCACGCCACGCCCGCAGCTGCTCCGGGCTCCGCACCTCGATGCAGGCGTGCTGGAACTGGTTCGTGTCCGCCGGCGGCCCGGCGGCGTGCTCCGGGCCGCGCGTGAACAGATGGAACCGCAGCCCGCCAGCCACGACCTCCGCGAGGCCGGAGAGCCCGGGCAGCCGTTCCGTGCTCAGGTCGGAGAAGGTGTCGAGGGTCCAGGCGACCTCGGCACCCAGGAACTCCCGGTACCAGGCAATGCTGGCATCGAGATCGGCGGTCTGGACGGCCAGGTGATGGAGCGTCAGCTGCGCCGGGACGGGCTTGGGCACGGTGTCGAGCACGGCGGCATCCTTCGGTGGTGAGGTCATCGGCATGCCGCGTACGTCTGTCGACCGCGCGGGCTCGCGGCGGCTCGCAGCAGCCCCTGTCCCTGGTCGCTCCCGACGGCGCAGACCTTGCCCAGCGAGTACGCGGGCGCGACTTCGACCTGGTGGCCGCGAGTGCGCAGTTCCTCCACCACCTCGGGATCGCAGGTGCTCTCCACGGCGAGCACCTTGGGCCTGGACTCGTGCGGGGTGAACGAGGCGGAGAAGTGGTCGGTGTGGAAGGCCAGCGTCTCCGTCGCGGTCTGCAGGTCGGCGCCGAAGTCGGCGACGGCCAGGAAGAAGCCGAGGGTCCACTGGTCCTGACGGTCGCCACCGGGCGTGCCGAAGGCGAGCGCCGGCTTGCCGTCCCGCAGCGCCAGCGTGGGGCTGAGGGTGGTGCGGGGCCGGCGGCGGGGACCGACGGAGTTGGGGTGGCCCTCGGTCAGGGTCATCGTCTGGCCGCGGGTACCGAGCGAGAAGCCGAGACCGGGCACCACCGGGGAGCTCTTGAGCCAGCCGCCACTGGGGACCGCGACCACCATGTTGCCGAAGCGGTCGGCCACGGCGATGGTGCAGGTGTCGTTACGGGCGGCGGTGGCCTTGACCACGGTGGGCAGGCCGTTCTTGATCTGGTCGCGCCAGTCGCCTCCGGGCAGCAGGGTCTCCATGGCCTGCTCAGGGACGACGGGCGTGCGTCCGTCCGGGGAGCCGGGCCGCAGCACTCCGGCTGCCTTGGCCTCCACCATTGCCCGGCGCTCCGCCGTGTACGCGGCGCTCAGCAGGGTGTCGAGCGGGACGTCGCTGTGATCGGGATCGCCGTACCACGCCTCACGGTCCGCGAAGGCGAGCTTGGAGCACTCGATCACGGTGTGGATGTACTCCGCGCTGTCCAGCCCCATGGCGCCGAGGTCGAAGCCGTCGAGCAGTGCCAGTTGCTGAAGGAAGACCGGGCTCTGGGACCAGGGGCCGGGCTTGTGCACCGTGTAGGGGCCGTACGGAAGGCTCAGCGACGGCTCGACCGTGGCGCGCCAGTCGGCCAGGTCCTGCCCGGTGAGCAGGCCGCGGTGGCGGCGCCCGGTGGAGTCGAGGACCTCGGTGCTGGTGACGAACGCGTCGATGGCCTCGGCGACGAAGCCCTGGTAGAAGGCGCGTTCGGCGGCTTCGATCTGGGCCTCACGCCCGCCGCCGACGGCGGCCGCCTCCTTCAGCAGACGCTTGTAGGTGTCCGCGAGCGCCTGGTTGCGGAACAGCGCACCGGCCTTCGGCGGGCGTCCGCCGGGCAGGTAGACCCGTCCCGACTCGGTCCACTCCTCGGCGAAGAGCGGGGCGAGCACATCGATGGCGTCCGCCGCGCCGGGCAGCAGGGGAACGCCGTTCTCGGCGTATCCGATGGCGTGTTCCAGGATGTCGTCGAGCGGCAGCGTGCCGTGCTCGGCCAGCGTGCGCATCCAGGCGCCGAAGGCTCCGGGCACCACGGCGGGCAGCAGTCCGGAGCCGGGTATGTGGCTCAGCCCCAGGGACCGGAAGTGTTCGACCGTGGCTGTGGCGGGCATCGGGCCCTGGCCACAGACGACCTGGACGGAGTCGGTGGCCGCCGCGTACGACAGCACCGGTACGTCACCGCCGAGTCCGTTGAAGTGCGGCTCCACGACCTGGAGGACGAAACCCGCCGCGGCCGCGGCGTCGAAGGCGTTGCCGCCGCGCTCCAGAATCGACATGGCGGCCGCGGTCGGCAGCCAGTGCGTGGAGGAGACGGCACCGAAGGTGCCGCTGAGTTCCGGGCGTCCTGCGTTCACCGCGACACACCGCCCTGGGCTTCCATCTGGTCGATCAGGCTCTTGGGACGCATATCCGTCCAGTTCTCCTCTATGTACGCGAGGCAGTTCTGCCGACTGTCCTCCGGGAAAGCGATACGCCAGCCCTGTGGAACGTCGGCGAACGAAGGCCAGAGGGAGTACTGCATCTCATCGTTGATGAGAACGAGAAAGGTTCCGTTCTCGTCGTCAAAAGGGTTTCCCATGGCTGCCGCCCACCATCCTTCTCATCGTCTCGCCAGCGGGACACGACGATATCGTGTGGCCATCCAATTCTTGCCGATCCGCAGAGGTGCAACTCATGGAAAGCGCAGAGGAATTCGTCTTCGCACGGCACCTGACGAAGCAGCCGCTGGCACCGGAGGAACGACGGGCGCGACTACAGAACCCGACATTCGGGACGGTCTTCACCGAGCACATGGCAACCGTCCGTTATACCGAGGGAGAGGGCTGGTACGACGCCCGGATCGAGCCCTTCGGCCCGCTCCCTCTGTCGCCGGCGACCGCCGCTCTCCACTACGGCCAGGAGGTTTTCGAGGGGCTCAAGGCATATCGCAGGCCGGACGGCCGTGCCCAGCTCTTCCGCCCCGCGGACAACGCACGGCGGCTGCGGCAGTCGGCGCACCGGCTGGCCATGCCGGCCGTTCCCGAGAGCGCGTTTCTGGGCGCTGTGCGGGAGCTGGTCACGACGGATCTGGACTGGCTGCCGGATGGGCCCGGGACCAGCCTGTATCTGCGCCCCTTCCAGATAGCGACCGAGGAGTACCTCGGGATGCGCCCGGCCCGGGAGTATCTCTTCGGCGTGATCGCCTGCCCGGTGGCCGGGGGACTCACGGGGACGGCCGCGGCAATGACCGTCTGGATCTCCGACGACCACACCCGGGCGGCACCGGGCGGCACCGGCGCGGCCAAGTGCGGCGGAAACTACGCCGCTTCGATGCTGCCGCAGGCGCGAGCGCTGGAGGCCGGCTGCGACCAGGTCGTCTACCTCGATGCCGCGCAACGGCGGTACGTGGAGGAACTGGGCGGGATGAACGTCTTCTTCGTGTTTGACGACGGTTCCCTGCTCACACCGCCCCTCAGTGACTCGATCCTGCCCGGTGTCACGCGTGATTCGGTCATCACACTGGCGCGGGCCGAGGGCCTGACGGTGGAGCAGCGCCCCTATGGCGTCGACGAATGGCGGACCGACATCGCCTCGGGTCGGCTGCGGGAGGTGTTCTCCTGCGGCACCGCAGCCGTGGTCGCCCCGATCGGCGCCGTACGCGGGGCCATCGGTGACCTGTGCATAGGCGACGGCGGACCGGGCCCGGTGACGGAGCGCCTGCGCACCGCGCTCACGGCCATCCAGTACGGCCGTAGCAGCGACCCGTACGGATGGACGACCCGGATCGCCTGACCGGTTCGGTCCCGGAGAGGTCGTCCGGCCGCTCCGGGAGGACGAAGAGGCCCTCGGCGCCGAGGGCCTCTTCGTCCTGAGCGAGATCAGCCGGCGGCGACGGACTTGTCGCCGGTGAGCAGCACTCCCAGGCAGTAACTGCCCGGCTGGGCCTTCTTGGTGACGAAATGATGCACCGTTCCCGCGGGGATCAGCATGACGGCCGGCGAGACGAGTTCGTGGGTCTCGCCGTCGGCCACTACCTCGATGACCGCGCCGCCGGGCTCCGGCGACATCAGGACGTAGATCTCCGGGACCTCGTGCGTGTGCGGGGCCGCGACGGGCTTGCCGACCTTGTCGCTGATCTCACCGCCCGCGATCTCGATGGGCTGCCCGCCGAGCATCTCCTTGGTGAGGAAGAAGGGGGTCTGGTCGTAGTGACCGGGAATCGTCTGGAAGACAGGCAGGTCCTGCTCGACGAGCGGCCGCTGCCGACCGGTCTGCGAAACGGCTTCGGTGGTCATGGTGTCTCCTGGTGGTCACGCCGGCGTGAGGCGGTAGATGAAGCTGAAGGCGGGGAGGTCGATCATGCGGCGGTCGGCGATGCGCCAGCCGCCCTCTTCGATGGTCGAGGCCCACTCGTCCAGGCTCGGCAGGTACTGGCCCATCACCGCGTGCACCGTTTCGAAGCCGAGCGTGAACATGGGGTGTTCGGGTCCGTGCACGTCGGTGGACCGGCAGGTGTCGCCCAGGACGAGGTTCTTGATGTTGGGGAAGGTCTCACGCAGGGCGCGCAGGGTCTGCACGGCGTTCTCACGGGGCCAGAAGTCGTGCCCCATCAGGAAGCAGGTGACCAGGTCCACGTCCTGGTACTCGGGTCGCGGGGTCAGGTCCAGCACGTCGTCCTGCACCAGGGTGATGCGGTCCGCGAGTCCGGCCTCGGCGACCGCGTCCGTGGAGACGGCTATGGCCCCCTCTGCCACGTCGATGCCGATCGCGCTGATCTCCGGCCGCATGTCGGCCAGCATGACGATCCGGTCGCCGCTGCCGCAGCCGAGGTCGGCGACCGTGTCGATGTCGAGGTCACGGATCAGATCCCGGAACGGCGGGTCGAAGAAGCTCCGGGCGATGTTGCGGCAGGCGACGCTGATGGCGCGGGCGTCCCGGCGTACGTGGTCACCCTTTCTGTCCTCGTTCACGACCTTGGTGGGGAGGGTCGTCAGCAGCTCACCGCAGCCCCGCGTGAGCCAGTAGAAGAAGCCCTTGGTGCTGAAAGCCGGCTCGAAGCCCATGTCGGTGAACGCCGTCGTACGGAGCGGGTCGAGCGACACGATGCGCCGGGCGGAGAGGGCCACGAGCAGAGCGCGGACGCTCTCGGGGTGGGCGTTCCGGTCCCGGGCGAATTCCGCTATGTCGATCTGGCGCTTCACGGCCAGCTCGTCCAGCAGGCCGATCTCCCACGCCGCGCTGAGCGCGGCCGAGGCGATGGCCCCGTTGAACGTGTCGGCGCAGTACTGGGCCTCGGCTGCCGACTGCTCTGCTTCTGGGGCTGTAGTCATGCGAACACCTGTTTCTTCGAGTGTCGGTTCAGGAGGCGGAGACGGGCTGGCCGATCTCGGCCGCCGGCACGCACGCGAGATCGACGAGTTCGAGCAGTGCTCCGGCGAAAGAGTCCTTCAGCGCCAGGACGCCGTCGGTCATGAGCTCGGGGGGCTCGGGTGCGGCGTCCGGATCGCGGAGCGGGTAGAGCCCGTTGGCACGGATGTCGAGAAGGATCGCGTGGACCCGCCGGATGAACTGGCGTACCACCGTGTCGCGTGGCACAGGCGCCCTGCTGGTCAGGAAGATGCCGTCGTAGAACCACAGCAGCGTCTCCCGCTTGAGCTGGCGCGTCTGCTGGCGGGCTTTCGGCGAGAGCAGCAGAGACACCCCGGAAGGCACGACCCGCGCCGCTATGCCTTCGTGGATCTGCTCGTTCAGCTGGCACTCCAGGGAGAGCTCGGCCGCTTCCAGCTGGCTGCCCAGGCTGGTCTTGCCCCGGATGAGCGGCCGGACGTCCGCGTAGTCGCGAGCCCAGGCGCCGCTGAGGTTGGGATGGAGGCGTGCCATGGGGTCCCTGATGACCCGTTCGTACACATCCTGCGGTGGGGAGCTCGCATACAGCAGCATCAGGGAGTACGCACGGACCAGGTGGCGTGCCCTGCGGGCGAGTTCGTCGGCGGCGGTGCCGTTGTCCGCGAACCGGGCCTGGTGCAGGGTCTCGGCCAGGAGCTGCCACACGACGAACGTCGTCTGATGACCGGTGATCCACCGGAACCAGAACAGCCGCTCCATCTCCGAGTCGTCGGCCGGCCGCAACGCGGCCGCGCTCTCGGCGTCGTACTCCCACACGGCGGAACCCCCCAACGGGATCTCCGCGGCGTTGTTCCGGGAGGAGCTCTCAGCGGTGGTCCACTGCGACCACTTCGCGGGGAGAGCGAGCGGCTCCAGGCCATAGAGATGGCCACCATATTCCCAATTACCCGACCTCGGTGACGCGGTCGAGAGATCTCTTGCATCAGAGAAATTCATGAGTGCTTTCTGGGTGGTAGAAGAACTCCGACATTTTGGGGGACATAAGGCTTGGCGCGGGATCGCGACTCAACCTACCGGCCGGAAGTTCCCCTGTGCGTTGTCGGCCGACCTGTCTCGCCGGCGGGACAGCACCCGGATCCGGCGCCCGCGGTCGGCTAGCCTTTCCCTGCTTTCCCAGAAGAGGAGGAATACCTTGTCGCAGCGCACCCTCATTGCCGCGGGAACCCATTTCGAGAAAATATTCGGATATTCTCGCGCCGTCCGGACAGGCCCCTGGGTGACCGTCGCGGGCTGTACCGCCGCCGCACCCGGCGGACCGGTGGGCGGGTCGGACATCGTCGCGCAGTCGGCCGAGTGCCTGCGCCGGATCCAGGGTGCGCTCGAGGACGCCGGCGCCGGTCTGAACGACGTGGTGCGCACCCGCTTCTACGTCACGGACATCAGCGCCCTGGAGGCCATCGGGGCCGTCCACCTCGAGTACTTCGGGGACATCCGGCCGGCCAGCACCATCGTGGAGGTGTCGGCCCTCGCCCACCCCTCGCTGCTGGTGGAGATCGAGGCCGACGCCGTCGTCACCGACGCTGTCGGCTGAGGGCGGGGCCGGCCATGCGCACGGGAGTGATGATCCTTCCGGAGAAGCGCTGGGCCCAGTCCGCGCGACTGTGGCAGAGCGTCGACGAGCTGGGCTACGACTCCGCCTGGACGTACGACCATCTGTCCTGGCGCAGCCTGCAGGACGGGGCCTGGTTCTCCACCTTTCCGGTGCTCGCCGCCGCTGCGGTCGTCACCCACCGGGTGACTCTGGGCACCATGGTGACCTCCCCCAATTTCCGGCACCCGGTGACGGCGGCCAAGGATGCCGTCGCCCTGGACGACATCTCCGGCGGGCGGTTCGTCCTGGGTGTCGGGGCGGGTTCGGTCGGGGCGGGCGACTCGCACGTGCTCACCCGCGAGGACCTGACACCGGGTGAGCGTGCCGCTCGGTTCGCGGAGTTCGTGGAGCTGACGGACCGGTTGCTCCGCGCCGACGTGACGACCTTCACGGGCGAGCACTTCTCCGCGTACGAGGCCAGGATGATCCCCGGCTGCATCCAGCGACCCCGGCTGCCGCTGGCCATCGCCGCCGGCGGACCGCGCGGGCTCGACCTCGCCGCCCGGCACGGCCAGGCGTGGGTGACGACCGGCCCCAGGAACTGGGCGAAGGGCTTCACACCGGAGGAGTGTCTCGACGCGGTCACCACCCAGGTCACCGCGCTGCGTGAGGCGTGCTCCCGGCACGGCCGGGAGTTCGCGGAAATGGACCGCATCTTCGTGGTCACGCCGCCCGCGGGGGACTTCCTGTCCTCCCCCGACGCCTTCCGGGCGCAGGCGGAGCGGTACGCGAAGGCGGGGATCACCCACCTGGTACTGCACGCCCCGCGGGAGCAGGGCATCTACGCGGCCGACCCCGACATCCTGCACCGCATCGCGGACGAGGCCCTGGCGGACGTCCGCGGCCTGTGAGGGGCAGCCGCACCACACGCCGAGGGCTCCGGGACTCCCTGGGGCCCTCGGCGTCCGGTGCGCTCCGGGAGCGCCCCGGGGCGCTCGTGCCGCGGGTCAGTCAGGTCGGCCGGAGGCGGGCGGGGCCGGCAGGTCGCGAAGGCGGCGCAGCGGAGTCACGAGCAGGAATCCACCCGCGGCCACCAGCGAGGCGGTCACTATGAACATGGTCCACCGGGGGCCGAGGAGCGAGGCGAGTGCGCCCCCCAGCAGAGCGCCGAGCGGGATGGTGCTGTAGTTCAGGAACAGGGTGGTCGCGGTGACGCGTCCGAGCAGGTCGGGCGGACAGTACGCCTGCCTGAAACTGACGATGATGACGTTGCAGGCCACGACGCCGGCGAGCATCACGATCGACCCGAGCACGAAGAACGCCAACCTCGGCCCGGTATCGGCGAGCGCGGCGAGCAGGCCGAACGGCGAGGCTGCGAGCTGGATGGTGCGCAGCGCGCGTGCCGTGCCCAGACGCCGGGTGAGCCGGCCGGCCAGCAAGCCACCGAGCACACCGCCCAGGCCGCCACAGGACATGAGCCAGCCGAGCGTGCCGGAGCCGACTCCGACGGTCCGTACGAGGAAGACGACCTGGACGGCCTGAAGGCCGGCCAGCGCGAGGTTGACCGCCGCGCCGAACACGGTGATCGCCCGGACGCATGGATCACCGAAGACGAAGCGCAGGCCGTCGGAGATCTCGCGGCTCAACCGCCGCCGGGGTCCTTTGACGGGACGCGCTCCGCCGGGGCGGATGGCCGTCAGACAGAGCGACGACACCACGAAGGACGCCGCGTCGAGCAACAGGCCCGGGACGCTGCCCAGGATCTGGGCGGTCAACCCGCCGAGACCGGGACCGGCGACCCTGGCGGCCTGCTCGCCGGCCTGCAGTCTCGCGTTGCGGTCCATCAGGTCCGCCGTGGCGACCAGCGAGGGCAGGTACGCCGAGTAGGCGGTGGAGAAGAAGACGGAGGCGGCACCGGACAGCAGGGCCACCCCGAGGACCTGCCAGATGGTCAGGGCCTCCAGCCACCAGGCGGCCGGCACGGTGGCGAAAACCACTGCGGACACCGTGTTGCACACGAGCATCACCCGGCGCGGCGCAAGACGGTCGACCCATGCGCCGGCGGGCAGTCCGATGATCAGCCACGGCAGCCAGGGCGCGGCGGTGAGCAGACCCATCACGAACGGCGAGGCATGGAGCGTGGTGACGGCGATGAGCGGCAGCAGGACGGACGTCACGCTGGTGCCCAGCTTGCTGGTTGTCTCCCCGATCAGCAGCAGCCGGAAGTTCCAGTGCGGAGAAAGCCCCTGGGGTTTCGCGGACTGTGCGACAGTGGGCGTGGCGGATTCCAGCGCTGCCTCCGGGACTCTATAGCGCGGTTGTTTTCTGAATGCGCCTCAGAATAAGTGTGACTGCGCCGATTTCACGCGAGCCGGTGCGAAATCGCGGCCAGAGCATCCCGGGTGTCCATTTTCCGCCGGTGCCGATCGGACTCTTCCGGCGCTCATCGCCCATGCACCACGGCCACGGGAAGGTCAACTTTCGGATGGTCCATCCATTCGAGGACGAATCCGGCCAAATGGAATTCGGCACCCCATTCGGTCGTCAGCGCCGGAGCACCGACACATCCCCCGCCCCCTGGAAGGAGTTCTCCGTGGTCACCAGAGCGCTCGACCTCCTCACGCGCTTCGTGCGCGGAGCCGCCCGGCACCCCGAGCGGGCCGCCGTCGTCACGCCGTCGGAGTCGGTGACGTACGGCGAACTGCGCACCCGGGTGGAGCGGACGGCCCGGGCGCTGAGTGCCGCAGGGGCACAGCCCGGTTCGGCCGTCGCACTGTGCCTCCCCCGCGGAGCCGACCTCGTAGTGGCCATGCTCGCGGCGTGGCGAGCCGGCACGGCATACGTGCCGCTCGACCCGGCCCATCCGGCGCACCGACTGCGGCTGCTGGCCGAGGAGTCCGGGGCGTGCATGGTGCTCACCGCGGGCCAGGCCGGCATCGACTGGCCGGAGGGCATGCGCCACCTCGACCTCGCCCACGTCCTCGACCGGTACGCCGGGAACAACGCGCCCGGCCCGCAGCCCGAGGTGCCGGACGGGGCGCCTGCGTACATCGTCCACACCTCGGGCAGCACCGGCCGTCCCAAGGGAGTGACAGTCACCCGACGCAACGCCGCCCACCTCGTCCACGCGCTGGAGCGCAGCGGCGTCTATCCCCCGGCGCCCGCTCGCGTGGTGTGGAACGCGGGCCTCGGATTCGACGCGTCTGTCCAGCAGTGGGCCCGCGTCTGCCGCGGCGACACCCTGCTCCTGCCCACCGACCAACTGCGCGCGGATCCGCGGCTGCTCGCCGGTTTCCTCAGGGAGCAGCACGCCACCGATCTCGACGCCACCCCGTCCCACTGGGAGGTTCTGCGCCCGTACGTCGTCCAGGAGGGCCAGGACGCCGCTCCACTACGGCTCTTCCTCGGCGGGGAGAGCGTGTCCCCGGCCATGTGGGCGGACCTGGCAAAGCTCGCCGAGAGGGGCCGGGTCAGCGCGGTCAATCTGTACGGGCCGACGGAGTGCACGGTCGACTCCACCACCGCACCCGTCATCGGCCCCGTGTCCCACATCGGCTCACCCCTGCCCGGCGTGCGCGCACACGTCCTCGACAACGCGCTGCAGCCGGTGACCGACGGCGAGCCCGGTGAGCTGTACCTCGCGGGCGACGGCGTCGCCCTCGGGTACGCGGGCCGCCCCGGCCGGACCGCCGAGCGGTTCGTCGCCGCCCCCTGGGGCCCGGCGGGGACCCGGATGTACCGCACCGGTGACCGGGTCCGCCGACTTCCCGACGGGCACCTGGCCTACCTGGGCCGGGTGGACGACCAGATCAAACTGCGCGGCCACCGGATCGAGCCGGGGGAGGTCGAGCAGGTCCTGGCCCAGCATCCGGCCGTCCGCCGGGCCGTGGTCACCGCCCGCGAGGACGGGACCGGGGAGCGGCGTCTCGTCGCCCATGTCACGACCGTCGCTCCCGCACCGCAGGCTCCGGAGCTGCTGCGGCACTGCGCCGGCCGGCTGCCCGCCGCGCTGGTCCCCTCGGCGGTCGTGCTGCTCGACGCCTTTCCCGTCACCGCCGGCGGAAAGATCGACCGGACCGCCCTTCCGGCCCCCGACCACGGCCCCGGCGCTCCGGATGAGCCCGCGCCGACGGGACCGCGGCCGGCGGCCGAGCGACTGCTGTGCGGGCTGTTCGCCGAGCTGTTCGGCCGCGACCACGTCGAGGCCGACGAGAACTTCTTCGATGCCGGCGGGCACTCGCTGCTCGCGATGCGTCTGGTCGGCCGGGTCCGGGCCGCGACGGGCGAGGAGCTGGCGGTCCGTGACGTTTTCGAGGCACCGACTCCCGCGCTGCTGGCCTGCCGCCTCCGCCCGGACGCCCACTCCCGTGCGGAACGGCCCGCTGTGCGGCGGCTGCCGCGGCCGGAGCGACTGCCGCTGTCCTGGGCACAGCGCCGGCTGTGGTTCCTCGACCGGTTGGAGGGCCCCAGCCCGACCTACAACGAGCCGGTCGCGTTCCGGCTCACCGGCCCCGTGGACAGCACGGCGCTGCAGGCCGCGCTGCGGGACGTCGTCACCCGCCACGAGCCCCTGCGCACGCTCTTCCCCGACCACGGCGGCGAGCCGTACCAGAACGTCCTCGCCCCCGACGCGGTCCGCCTCGAACTGCCCGTGCACCGGACGACGGAGGCGCAGCTGCCCGGGGCCCTGCGCGCCGCCGTCGCCGCACCGTTCGATCTCGCCGCCGAACCGCCTTTCCGGGCCTCGCTGTTCGTGCTCGCTCCCCACACCCACGTCCTGCTCCTTGTCATGCACCACATCGCCACCGACGGCTGGTCCCTGCGTCCGCTCGCGGCCGACCTGGCGACGGCCTACCGCGCACGTCTCGCGGGTGCCGGTCCCGACTGGCCGCCGCTGACCGTGCAGTACGCGGATCACGCCCTGTGGCAGCGCGGGCTGCTCGGCCGACCCGACGACCCGGACAGTCTCGGCACACGGCAGCTGGCGTACTGGACGCACACCCTCAAGGGGATCCCAGAAGCCCTGCCGTTGCCCACCGACCGGCCCCGCCCCGCCAAGGCGACCCACCGCGGCGGGTCCGTACCCCTCGACTGCGAGGCGGAGCTGCACCGCGCGCTCGTGACCCTGGCGCGGGAACACGACTGCACGCTCTTCATGGTCGTCCAGGCCGGACTCGCGGCCGTGCTGACCCGGTTGGGCGCCGGGGCGGACGTGCCCATCGGCACGGTGGTCGCCGGCCGGGAGGACCCGGCGCTGGACGATCTCGTCGGCTACTTCGTCAACACCCTCGTGCTGCGGACCGACACGTCGGGCGACCCGTCCTTCCGCGACCTGCTGCGCCGGGTGCACGCCACGGACCTGGCCGCCCTGGACCACCGAGACCTTCCGTTCGACCACGTCGTGGAGGCACTCAACCCGGTGCGGGTGACCGGCCGTCAACCCCTCTTCCAGGTGCTGCTGGCGTTCCAGAACAATGCCGGCGCCCACTGGGAGTTCGGAGACACCGTCATGCGCGCCGAGGACATCGCACCGGCCGCTGCCAAGTTCGATCTCGCCCTGTCGGTCGGCGAGCGGCACGACGACGACGGTGCTCCCGCGGGCCTGCACGGCAGACTGGAGTACTCCGCCGACCTCTTCCACGCCCGTACGGCCGAAACCCTCCTGGCACGGCTGCTCCGTGTGCTGCGGAGCGCGGTCGCCGACCCGGACCTGCCCATCGGACGGTACGACCTGGCCGTCGGCGAGGAGCGGGACCGCATGCTCGTCGCGGTGGACGCCTCGGGCGCCCCGGCGCGGCCGCTGCTGGAACTCTTCGAGGAGCGTGCCGAGACCGCTCCCGATGCCACGGCCGTGGTGTTCGGTGCGGAGCGGGTCTCGTACGCGGAGCTCGACACCCGTGCGAACCGGCTGGCCCATGTGCTGGCCACCCGGGGTGCCGGGCCGGAAACAGTGGTCGCCTCCGCGCTGGACAGATCGGTGGACCTGGTCGTCGCGGTCCTGGCGGTGATGAAGACCGGAGCCGCCCACCTGCCGGTGGATCCGGGCTACCCGGCACAGCGCATCACCCACATCCTGGGCGACGCGGCCCCGGCACTGCTGCTCGCGGAGTGCGGCACGGTCCTTCCGGCAGGGACCGCCGTGCCCCGGATGAACCTGGACGAACCGGAAACCCTCGCTGCGTTGCGGCGCGCCCCGTCGGCGAGCCCGACAGCCGGTGCGTGGCGGACGCACGGAGCCCTCCCGGCATACGTGATCTACACCTCCGGATCCACCGGCCTGCCCAAGGGAGTCGTCGTCACCGGCTCCGGTCTCGCCAACCTCACCGCCCATCAGCGCGGCACCCTCGCGGTGGACGCCGACAGCAGGGTCCTGCAGTTCGCCTCTCCCAGCTTCGACGCGTTCTTCTGGGAACTGGCCATGGCACTGTCCGCGGGGGCCGCGCTCGTCCTGGCGCCCGCCCGCACCCTGCTGCCCGGCCCGGACCTGCAGCGCCTCGTCGGCGAGCAGCACGTCACCCATCTCACCCTGCCCCCGTCGGTGCTGCGCGCCCTGCCGCCCGACGCTCTCCCGGGCGTCCGCGTCCTGGTCGCCGCGGGTGAGGCCCTCGACGCTGAGCAACGACGGCGCTGGTCTCCCGGCCGGACCCTGATCAACGCGTACGGGCCGACGGAGACCACGGTCTGCGCCACCATGAGCCGGCCCCTGACCCAGGGCACCGGTACACCGCCGATCGGTGGACCGATCCGGGGGACAGGGCTGTACGTCCTCGACGCCGGCCTGCGGCCGGTCCCGGCCGGCGTGGTGGGCGAGCTGTACATCGCCGGGGCGGGGCTGGCCCGCGGCTACCTCGCCCGGCCCGGCTTGACGGCTCAGCGCTTCGTCGCGGACCCGTACGGCCCGGCCGGGACGCGCATGTACCGCACCGGTGACCTGGCCCGCTGGAACACCTCCGGGCAACTCGAGTTCGCCGGACGCGCGGAC
This sequence comes from Streptomyces sp. NPDC045022, assembly GCF_056432605.1. NCBI lineage: Bacteria > Bacillati > Actinomycetota > Actinomycetes > Kitasatosporales > Streptomycetaceae > Streptomyces > Streptomyces sp. NPDC045022. The sequence continues at coordinate 321,306 of NZ_JBWKIR010000007.1, read as the reverse complement.
CACCAGGTCAAGGTGCGCGGTCACCGGATCGAACCGGGCGAGATCGAGGAGCTGCTCGCCGGCCACCCCGAGGTCTCCGGTGCCGCGGTGACCGTGCACGAGGACCAGGACGGTGACCGGAGGCTCGTCGCCTACGTCCGCCGGGAGCCGCCCGCCCCGTCCGGGGGCGGCCGCGCAGGCGACGGGGACCGTGTGGCCGCCTGGCGGCGCGTCCATGACGCGGTGCCCACCGACCGTACGTCGGCCGCCTTCGGCGAGGACTTCACCGGCTGGCACAGCGGATACGACGGCGGTCCGCTGCCGCTCGAGCAGCTGCGGGAGTGGCGTGACGAGACCGTGCGCGGCATCCGCGCCCTGCGGCCCCGGCGCGTGCTCGAACTGGGCGTGGGCAGTGGTCTGCTGCTCGCCCGGCTGGCGCCCGAGGCCGACGCCTACTGGGCGCTCGACCTCTCCCCCCGGGTGATCGAGCGGCTGCGGCGGCAGGTGGACGTGCGGCCGGAACTCGCCGGCCGGGTCGTCCTGCGCAGTCAGCCGGCCGACGACGACGAGGGCGTTCCGCAGGGGTACTTCGACCTGGTCGTCATCAACTCCGTCGCCCAGTACTTTCCCAGCGGACGTCATCTCGCGCGCGTGCTGAGGCAGGCGGCGGCAGCTCTGGCACCCGGTGGCTCGGTGTTCGTGGGCGACGTACGGCATCTGGGGCTGATGGAGCGCTTCCACTCGGCGGTCGCGGCCCGAGAGGCCGGAGTCGTGCCGGGTGGCGCGGAGCACCGCCGGGCCACGGCGCGCAGCATGTCCATGGAGCCGGAGCTGCTGGTGGACCCGGAGTTCTTCCGGTCGTTGACGGTTGCGGACGACGGCTCTCCGCCGCTCTTCGCGACCTGCGACGTGCGGGTGAAGCGGGGAACCCACCACAACGAACTGACCCGCTACCGCTACGACGTCGTCCTGCGGACCGGCCAGGGACGGCCCTTCACCGGTGCGGTGGTGGAACTGGCGTGGGGAGCGGACGTCCACACGCTCGGTGACATCGCTGACGGCGTACGAAACCGCGCGCGCGATGACGTACTGCTCCGGGTCACCGGCGTGCCCAATGCCCGGCTGGCCGCGGATCTGCGAGCGTCGGGCAGGTCACCGGACGCCGGTCCGGACCCGGAGGACTTGGCGCGGCTCGGCGAGCAGCTGGGGTGCCGGGTGGTCCTGCGCTGGTCCGCGAAGGCCGGGCCGGAACACGTCGACGCCGAGTTCTTCCCCGGGGATCAGGACGGCCCGCCGGAGGTGGGGACCGAACCGCTGTCGGATCCCGAGGCTCATGTCAACGTCCCCTTCGCGGCCTCCGGCGACGCGGATCTCGTCGCGTCGGTCGCCCGGCTGGCGGCCGCGTACCTCCCCGCGTACATGGTGCCGTCGGCGATCGTCGTCCTCGACGAGTTCCCGCTGACTGCCCACGGCAAGCTCGACCGCGCCGCACTGCCCGCCCCGAGAGGCGGCGCCCGGACCGGTGCCGGCCGTCGGCCGCGCACCCCGCGGGAGACGGCGCTGTGCCTGATGTACACGGACGTTCTCGGGCTCGGCCCCGCGGGACCGGCCCACGCCGTGGGCATCGACGACAGCTTCTTCGAACTCGGTGGCCATTCGCTGCTCGTGACCCGGCTGGTGAGCCGCATCCGTGCCGAACTGGGGGTCGAGATCCAGGTCGGCACGGTGTTCGACGCGCCCACGGTGGCCGAGCTCGCGCCCAGGCTCGCGGAGGCCGGCAAGGCGAGAGCGCCCCTGCGCCGGATGCGCCCCCGCGGCTGACGGCACCGGCCCACCGTACTGACAGACCACCACCGACAAGGGTTCCCGATGGACTTCAGCCTCTTCTACTTCGCGGACGACAGCGCACAGGACCGGGACGCCGGACGGTACGAGTTGCTGCTCGAAGGCGCCCGCTTCGCGGACCGGCACGGCTTCCGCGCGGTGTGGACACCCGAACGCCACTTCCACTCCTTCGGCGGGCTCTACCCGAACCCGGCGGTGCTGGGAGCGGCACTGGCCATGGTCACGAGCACCATCGCCATCCGGGCCGGGAGCGTCGTCTCCCCCCTGCACCATCCGGCGCGGATCGCCGAGGAATGGTCGGTCGTGGACAACCTCTCGGGCGGCCGGGCCGGGGTGTCCCTCGCCTCCGGCTGGCATGCGGTGGACTTCGCGCTGAGCCGGGTGCCGTACGACGACCGCAAGCGCGCGATGCTCGACAGCATCGAGCAGGTCCGCAGCCTGTGGCGGGGAGACGCCCACGAGGTGGTGGACGGCAACGGCGCCCCGGCCACCGTGCGGATCTTCCCGCCGCCGGTGCAGCGGGAGCTGCCGCTGTGGGTGACCAGCGCCGGCGACGTGGACACGTTCCGTACGGCGGCTGCCGCGCGGGCCGGAGTTCTGACGCATCTGCTGCACCAGGACGTCGGCGAACTCGCTGCCAAGATCGGCGAGTACCGGCGGACGGCACGCGAGACCCACGACGGCTGGGAGGGGAATGTCGTGCTGATGCTGCACACCTTCCTCGGGCCGGGGCGGGACGAGGTGCGCAGCATCGTCGAAGGACCGCTGCGCGACTACCTCAGAAGCTCGGTCGGTCTCATCACCCGGTCGTTCGGCGCCCTGGACCCGGAGTTCGACATCGACATGCTGGACGACGAGGACATCGACTTCCTCGTCTCCCAGTCCTTCGACACCTACTTCGACGAGCGCGGGCTGTTCGGGACGGTGGAGGAGGCGGCGGGCACGGTCGAGCGGTTGCGCGGCATCGGCGTGGACGAGATCGCCTGCCTGATCGATTTCGGCATCGACACCAACACCGTTCTGAGCGGGTTGCGGTATCTGAACGCGCTCCGTGAAACATCCGAAGAGAACTGAGAGGCGGAGAGCACCGTGATTCCTCTGTCGTTTTCGCAGCTGCGGTTCTGGTTCCAGGGAGAAATGGACCGCGGAGGTGAATCACCCAACACGTCGATGGCACTTCGGCTGACGGGCCCGCTGGACGTGGTGGCACTGCGGGAGGCGCTGCTGGACGTGGTCATGCGGCACGAGAGCCTGCGCACCGTGTTCCCGGTCACCGACGGGGTGCCTCGGCAAAAGATCCTGGACACGGTGACGGTCGAGCTGCCTGTGCGGCCGGTCGTGGAGGAGGACGTCGAGGCAGCGGTGGTCGCCGCGTCCGAGCCCGCCTTCGACCTGGAGCGCCAGATACCCCTGCGGGCCGTGCTGCTCGCCGTCGGGCCCCGCGACCACGTGCTGGCGGTCACCGTGCACCACATCGCCTTCGACGGCTGGTCCGCCGCCCCCTTCCTCCGTGACCTCTCCGACGCCTATACCGCGCGACTCGACGGAAAGCCCCCGGCATGGGACGAACTACCGGTCCAGTACGCCGACTTCACGCTCTGGCAGCGCGAGGAACTCGGCGCACCGGACGATTCCGGCAGCCTCTTCGCCCGCCAGCTGGCCCACTGGACCCGCGCCCTGGCCGATGCCCCGCTCGAACTCCCCCTGCCCGCGGACCGCCCGCGCCCCACCACCGCCACCCACCGGGCCGGCACCGTCCCCTTCCGCCTGCCGGCCGAGGACCACCAGGCACTCGTACGACTGGCCCGCCGACACAGCGCCAGCACCTTCATGGTCCTGCACGCCGCACTCGCGGGGCTCCTCCAGCGCCTCGGCGCCGGCACCGACATCGTCGTCGGCAGCCCCGTCGCCGGCCGCACCGACAGCGGCCTCGAAGACCTCATCGGCTGCTTCGTCAACACCGTCGTCATTCGCACCGACACCTCCGGTGACCCCGACTTCCACGAGTTGCTCAGGCGCGTCCGCGCCGGCGTACTGACCACACTCGACAACCAGGAGGTCCCCTTCGAACAGGTGGTGGAAGCCGTCAACCCGGTCCGCTCGGCGGCCCGGCATCCCCTCTTCCAGGTCATGCTCAGCCTGCAGAACAACACGGCCGCCGCCGCGCACCTCCCCCACCTCGAAACCCACCTGCCGGGCTACGACACACACCGCACCATCGACTTCGACCTCCTCCTCGACGTCACCGAAACCGACGGAGTGCTCGAAGGCACCCTCGTCTACGCCCACGACCTCTTCGACCACAGCACCGCCGAGCGCCTGGTCGGCTGCTTCACCGCCTTCCTGACGGAGGCGGTCGGCGCGCCCGCGCGGCGCATCAGCCGGCTGGACCTGCTCGCCCCCGCCGAAAGACACACGACGCTGACGACGTGGAACGGCCGGGACGCGGCGCTTCCCGCGGAGTCCGTACCGGAGCTCTTCCGGCGGCGCGTGGCCGCCGCGCCCGGCGACACCGCAGTGGTCTGCGGGGAGTCCCGGCTCACCTACGGGGAGCTGGCGTCACGGGCCGAGCGTCTGGCCCGCCACCTGCACAAGCACGGTGCGGATCCGGAACGGCTCATCGCCGTGGCCATGGACCGCTCCGCCGACCTCGTCGTCGCCCTGCTGGCCGTGGTGCTGACCGGCGCCGCCTACCTCCCTCTGGACCCGCGGAGTCCGGACGGGCGTCTGCGCACGATCCTGGAGGAGGCGCGCCCCTGCCTCGTCCTGGCGGACGGTTCCACGAGGGAGCGGGCCACGGCGCTCGCGGCCGCGCCGCTCGACCTGCCCGTGGTCCTGGTCGAGGACGCCGACCCACTCGCCTCGGATGCGGACGGGTGGCCGGACCTCACGGGTGACCGGGCCGCGTACGCGATGTACACGTCCGGTTCCACGGGGCGCCCGAAGGGTGTGGTGGTGACCCACCGCAACATCGTCGGGCTCGCCGCCGACCCCTGCTGGGCGGCGGACGGCGGCCACGCGCGGGTGCTGGCCCACTCGCCGCACTCTTTCGACGCCTCGACGTACGAGCTGTGGGTGCCGCTGCTCAACGGCGGCACGGTCGTGATGGTGCCGTCCGGAGACTCCTTGGCACAGGCACTGGACCGGACCGTGACGGAGGGCGGAACGACGAGCGCGTTCCTCACCGCCTCGCTCCTCAACCTGCTGGTCGCGGAGCGCAGTCCCGCGCTCGCTCGGCTTGGGCACGTCTGGACGGGCGGCGAGCAGCCGTCGGCCAAGGCCGTGCGGCAGATGCTGACGGGCTTCCCGGACACCGCGCTGACCCACGTCTACGGCCCGACCGAGAACACCACGTTCACCGTCTACAAGCGTCTGGACCCGGCCCGGGACGCCGACGGCAGGCCGCCGATCGGCCGGCCCATGGCCAATACGCGGGTGTACGTGCTGGACGAACGGCTCCAGCCGGTACCCGTGGGCGTGGCCGGAGAACTGCACATCGCGGGCACCGGACTGGCCCGCGGCTACCTCAGCCGGCCAGGACTCACAGGTGAGCGCTTCGTCGCCGACCCCTACGGCCCGCCCGGCACCCGTATGTACCGCACCGGCGACCTCGTCCGATGGAATGCCGACGGTGAACTCGACTTCCTCACCCGCACCGACGACCAGGTCAAGATCCGCGGATTCCGCATCGAACCCCGCGAGATCGAGGCCGCCCTGGAACGCCACCACGGCGTGAGCCGCGCCGCCGTCGTGGTACGCGAGGACCAGCCCGGTGAACGCACCCTCATCGCCTATGTCGTACCCACCGGCACCGCGACCGGAGATCCCACGCCGGATCTCACCGAGCACGCCGGGCGGACGTTGCCCGACTACATGATCCCCACCATCGTGGTGCTCCCCGACGGGTTCCCCCTCACCCCCAACGGCAAGCTCGACCGAGCCGCTCTGCCCACACCCGGGAACGGCACCGCCTCGCGCCCGCCGAGCACCCCCACCGAACGGCTCCTGTGCGAACTGTTCGCCGAAGTCCTCGCACTGCCCACCGTAGGCGCCGACGACGACTTCTTCGGCCTCGGCGGACACTCACTGCTGGCCATCCGGCTGGTGAACCGGCTGCGCTCGGTGCTGGACACGGAGATCGGGATGCGCACGCTCTTCGAGACGCCGACGCCCGCCGGGCTCGCCGAGAGGTTCGGCACAGCGGGTACCGGCCGCAGCCCGCTGCGGCCCCGGCCGCGCGGGAAGGTACTACCCCCGTCCTTCTCCCAGCTGCGGTTCTGGTTGCAGGGCGAGCTGACGGAAGACGCCGAGTCGCACACGATCACGACCGCCCTGCGCCTGTCGGGGTCCCTGGACGTCACGGCCTTGTCGGCGGCGCTGCGGGACGTGGTGCTGCGGCACGAGAGCCTGCGCACGGTGTTCCCCGTGACGGACGGGACGCCACAGCAGCGCGTGCTGGACGCGGTGACGGTCGACCTTCCGGTGCGGGAGGTGCCGCGGAAGGACGTCGAGGCGGCAGTGGCCGCGGCATCGGAGCACGTCTTCGACCTGGCACACGAGATACCGGTGCGGACCGAGCTGTTCGCCAGTGCTCCCGGCGAGCACGTGCTCGCCGTGACGGTCCACCACATCGCCTTCGACGGCTGGTCCGCCGCTCCCTTCCTGCGCGACCTGTCCCACGCCTATGCCGCCCGACTGCGGGGACGGGCCCCCGACTGGCCCGAACTACCGGTTCAGTACGCGGACTTCACACTGTGGCAGCGCGAGGAACTGGGTGCGCCCGACGATCCCGACAGCGTCTTCGGCCGGCAACTGGCCCACTGGAGCGGTACGCTCGCCGGTGCTCCCGCCGAAGTCCCCCTGCCCGTTGACCGGCCACGCCCGGCCACCGCCACCCATCGGGCCGGCACGGTGCCCTTCCGGCTCGCCCCGGAGGACCACGAGCGACTGACCACACTGGCCCGCAGGCACGGCGCGAGTGTGTTCATGGTGCTGCACGCCGCGTTGGCCGGCCTGCTGCGGCGGCTCGGTGCGGGTACGGACATCCTGGTCGGAAGCCCGGTCGCCGGACGCACCGACAGCGCTCTCGACCACCTGGTCGGGTGTTTCGTGAACACCGTGGTCGTGCGGACCGACGCCTCCGGTGATCCGGACTTCGGTGCGCTGCTCGACCGTGTCCGCACCGGAGTGCTCGCCGCGCTGGACAACCAGGACGTGCCCTTCGAGCAGGTCGTGGAAGCCGTCAACCCGGTTCGCTCGGCGGCGCGGCATCCCCTCTTCCAGGTCATGCTGAGCCTGCAGAACAACGCGACGGGCTCCGCGGAGCTGCCCGGCCTCCACATCGACGTGCCGGACTACGGCAGGCACCGGACGGTCGCCTTCGACCTGCTCTTCGACGTCACCGAGAGCGGCGGGGGACTGGACGGCACGCTTGTCTACGCCCGCGACCTCTTCGACGAGGCCACCGCGGAGCGGCTCGCCGGGTGTTTCACCCGCCTGCTGGCCGACGCGGTGGCTCATCCCACCCGGCCGGTGCGGTGTCTGGACATCCTGTCCCCCGCCGAGCGCCATGCCGTCCTCACGGGCGGGAGCGAACGGGCCGACACGGCTGCACCGAAGGGTTCGGTGTCCCAGTGGTTCCGGGAGCAGGCCGCCAGGACGCCCGACGCGGCGGCGGTGCTGCACGACGGCCACCGGCTCACGTACGGGGAGCTGAACGCACGGGTGGACCGGTTGGCCCGCCACCTGCGCGGACTCGGCGCGGGGCCGGAACAGCTGATCGCCGTGGCCATGAACCGCTCTCCCGATCTGCTGGTCGCCCTCCTGGCCGTGCACCGGACCGGAGCCGCATACCTCCCGGTCGATCCGCACCACCCCCGGGAGCGGGTGGCCATGGTGCTGTCCGAGGCGGCAACGCTCCTGGTGCTGTCCGACCGTGCCACCCGCGAGGTGCTCGGCACCGACGACTGGCTCACCCTGGACGACCCCAGGCTCCTCGCCGACGGCACCGCCGCCGAGGACCTCGGCGGGGACGAGCCGGCACTGCCCGACAGCACGGCCTACGTCCTGTACACCTCGGGTTCGACGGGCAGACCGAAGGGGGTCACGGTCACCCACCGCAATCTCGCCCATCTGCTGGCCGCCATGCGCGGCCGACTGCCGCTGGGCCCCGCGGACCGGCTGCTCGCCGTGACGACCGTCGGCTTCGACATCGCCCACCTCGAACTCCTCCTGCCGCTGCTCGACGGCGCCGCGGTCGTCCTCGCCTCCCCCGACGAGGTGCGCGATCCGCACGCACTCGGCCGGCTGATCGAGCAGCAGGCGGTCACCGCGCTGCAGGCGACACCATCGCTGTGGTCCGGCCTGGTGGACGAGGTCCCCGACGCGGTCCGGGGGCTGCGGGTGCTCGTGGGCGGCGAGGCGCTGCCTCCCGCCCTCGCCGGCAGGCTGACCGCCCTGGCCAAGAACGTCACCAACATGTACGGACCCACCGAGACGACCATCTGGTCACTGGCGGCCTCCATCGGCCCGCACAACCAGCGGCGTCCGCCCATCGGCTCCCCCCTGGGCGGCACCCGGGTGTGCGCGCTGGACGCGGGACTCCAGCCGGTACCCGTGGGAGTGCCGGGTGAGCTGTACATCGGAGGAACGGGAGTGGCGCGGGGTTATCTGTGCCGGCCGGGGCTGACCGCCGAACGGTTCGTCGCCGACCCCTACGGTCCGCCCGGCAGCCGCCTCTACCGCACCGGCGACCTGGTCCGGTGGACCGCCGAAGGAGAACTCGACTTCCTCGGGCGTAGCGACGACCAGGTGAAAGTACGCGGCTTCCGGATCGAGCCCCGGGAGATCGAAGCGGTCCTGGAACGCCACCACCGTGTCACTCGCACCGCGGTCGTCGTGCGCGAGGACCAGCCAGGCGAACGCCGTCTCATCGCCTACGTCGCTGCCGACCATGCGGCCGGCACCGGCAGCGAGGAACTCGTTTCCGAGCTCACCCACTGGGCGCGGCGGACGCTGCCCCCGTACATGGTCCCCACCATCGTCACGCTTCCCGACGGACTGCCGCTCACGCCCAACGGAAAGCTCGACCGGTCCGCCCTGCCCTCACCGCACCGTTCGCCCACCGCCTCCCGCGAACCGGGCACCCCCGCCGAGAAGCTGCTGTGCGACCTGTTCGCCGACATCCTCGGACGCGCCGACGTCGGCGTCGACGACAACTTCTTCGACCTCGGCGGCGACAGCATCGTGTCGATCCGGCTGGTGTCCAGGGCCCGCTCGCGGGGCCTGGTGATCTCGACGCGGGACGTCTTCCGGTACCGGACCGTCGCCGAACTCGCCAAGCACGCGCGAGTACGGACGGCGAAGGCACCCGTGGGGCCGGCCTCGGCGCCGGGCGGCGAGGTCCCACTGACCCCGATCATCCACTGGCAGCGCGAACGGGGCGGCCCCGTCGACGGCTTCCACCAGTCCGTGCTGGTACGGACCCCGGCGGACCTGACCCTGCCACGGTTGCGGACGCTGCTCCAGTCGGTGCTCGACCGGCACGACGCGCTGCGGATGCGGTTGACCCGCACCCCCGCCTGGCGGCTGGAGGTGCTGCCGCGCGGTTCGGTCGACGCGACTGGGCGCATCGTGCGGATCGATGTGGCCGGCCGGGGCCACGCGGAGCTGGCCACCCTGGTCCGAGACGAGACGGACGCGGCTCGACGGCGGCTGGCTCCTGGCGACGGGAACATGCTCCAGGCGGTGTGGTTCGACGCGGGTCCCGGCCGGCCCGGCCGGCTGCTGCTGATGATCAACCATCTTGCCGTGGACGGCGTCTCGTGGCGCATCCTGCTGGAGGACCTGAGCACCGGTGCCGCCGACCGGGCGCCGGAGCCGGATTTCGCACCCGTGTCCTTCGCCGAGTGGGGACGGCGGCTGCAGCACGCGGCGCGCCGGCGGGCGTCCGAACTCCCCTTCTGGACCGGCCTCGTCGAGGGAGTGGACGACCTCGTCGCAGGCGCGGTTCTCGTTCCCACCCGTGATGTCGAGGGCACGAAGCAATCCGTCACGCGCGTGCTTCCCCCCGACCGGACGATGCCGCTCCTCACGCGCGTGCCCGCCCGGCTCGGCGTCGGAGTGAACGCGGTGCTGCTCGGCGCGCTGAGCCTGGCCGCGGGCCACTGCCGTACGACGCTCGGCCCCGGCTCGGCCACCGACGCGCCGTTCCTGGTGGACGTGGAGGGACACGGCCGGGAGGAGATCGCCGACGGCATCGACCTGTCCGCGACCGTGGGCTGGTTCACCAGCATGTTCCCGGTCCGCCTCGCGGGACGGACGGGCAATCCCGACGACGTCGTACGGGCCGTGGACCGTCAGCTCGGCAGCATGCCGGACAAGGGGCTCGGCTTCGGTCTGCTCCGTCACCTGCATCCGGAGACCGCGCCCGCACTCCGCGCGAGGCCCCCGGCGCAGATTCTTTTCAACTACCTCGGCCGGTTCGGCCGACCGGACGAGTCCGACTGGGGCCTGGCGCCGGAGGCGGGTGCGATCACCAGCGGCGGCGACCCCGGCATGCCCCTGACGCATCTGCTGGAGGTCTCCGCGATCGCCCTCGACAACGGGGACGAGCCGGAACTGCGTGTCACGTGGGCCTATCCGACCGCTCTTCTGAAGCGGCGACAGGTCGAGGCCCTGGCCGACGCCTGGTTCGAGGTCCTGGACACCCTCATCGCACGCACCCGCGACCTGGGAGAGACGCCGTGACCGCACCACACCGAGAGTACGAGCGGATGTCCAGGCCGGCGCCGCTCCAGCAAGGGCTCTTCTACCACACGGCGTTCGACACGGACGGCCAGGACGTCTACACCACCCAGCTGGCCCTGGAGTTCGAGGGGCCCGTGGACCCCGTGTCCCTGCGGGAGACCTGTCAGCTGCTGCTCGACCGGCACGACAGCCTGCGCGCCGGGTTCCGTACCGACGCGTCGGGTGCTCCCGTCCGGTTCGTGGTGCCCAGCGCACCGCTGGACTGGCGGGCAGCGGACCTCACCGCAACGACCGCCGAGGACCGGGAGGACGAAGCCGCGCGGCTGGTGGAAGAGGAGCGGCGGCGGCGCTTCGACACCGCCCGGCCCCCGCTGATCCGCTTTCTGCTGATCCGTACGACCGACGAGCGGTGGCGCCTGGTCCTGACGAACCACCACATCATCCTGGACGGCTGGTCCACCTCTGTCCTCCTGGACGAGCTGTTCCAGCTGTACGGTGCCGGGGCTGAGAAGGCGCACCGGCTGCCCGCCGCACCCTCGTACACCTCCTACCTGGACTGGCTCGCCGACTGCGACGCCTACGCGTCCCTGGCTGTCTGGGCCGAGGCGCTGTCCGGGATCGACGGGCCCACTCTGGTGGCACCGCAGGCGCCGGGTGCGAGCACGGTGGTGCCGCAACGGGTGGTGCGGAAGCTGTCCGCACCGCGCACCGCCGCGCTGGTGGGCCGGGCGCGGGAGGCGGGCGTCACCCTCGGCACGGTGGTGCAGGTGGCCTGGGGACTGCTGCTGCGGCAGCTGACCGGGCAGAGCGACGTGCTGTTCGGAATGACGGTGTCGGGGCGGACCGCCGAAGTCGAGGGCATAGAGAGCATGGTCGGGCTGCTCATCAACACACTTCCGGCACGTGTGCGGGTCGATCCCCGGGACACGCTGCTGGATCTCCTGGAGCGGGTCCAGGACGAGCAGCTCGATCTGTTCGAGCACCACCACGTCGGGCTGACGGAGATCCAGCAGCAGGCCGGGTTCGGGGCCCTGTTCGACACCACGACCGTCTTCGACAACTATCCGATGAGCACGGGCGAGCGCCGGCTCGGCGAGGCACGTCTGGCCGGCGTCACGGGGTTCGACGCCACCCACTACCCGCTCTCCCTCATCTGCACGCCGGGTGAGGAGTTGGGGATCCGGTTGGACTTCCGGCCCGATCTGTTCGAGCGCGAGACGGTGGAGCGGATCGGTGAACGGCTCGTACGGATCCTGGCGATGATCACCGACGACCCGCACCGCACGGTCGGCACCCTGTCCGTGCTGTCGGCCGACGAGCGCCGGCAGGTGATGGAGGAGTGGAACGCCACCGCTCGCGCGGTGGCCCCCGCCACGCTGCCCATGCTGATCGAGGCACAGGCCGCGCGGACCCCGCGGGCCCCCGCCCTCTCCCACCAGGGGCAGTCCTTCACCTACGACGAGCTCAACCGCCGGGCCAACCGCCTGGCGCGCGTGCTGCTGGCCGCGGGAGCGGGGCCGGAGACCCGGGTGGCGCTGGCGCTGCCCAGGACCGCGGACATGGTCGTCGCCCTCCTCGCCACCCTCAAGGCGGGAGCCGCCTATGTGCCCGTAGACGTGCGCTATCCGGCCGACCGGATCGCGCAGATGATCAATCACGCACGGCCACTGCTCTCAGTCGTCACCGGGGCGACCAGGGGCGTACTGCCCGAGGGAACGACCGCGCTCGTCCTGGACGACGCCCTCGTGGCGCGGCACATCGCGGCGCAGGAGGACGGAGACATCGTGGACGCGGAGCGGCCCGGACCGCTCCTTCCCCGGCATCCCGCCTATCTGATCTACACGTCGGGCACCACCGGCACCCCCAAGGGCGTGGTCGTCGAGCACGCGAACGCCGTCAACTTCGTGGCGACCGTCGAAGACCATTTCGGCCCCGACGGCATGGCTCGGGTCCTGGCGTCCACCTCGCTCAGCTTCGACGTCTCGGTCTTCGAGATCCTCACCACCCTGGCGCTCGGCGGACGGCTGGAACTGGTCGACGACCTGTTCACACTGCTGGAGCGGAAGGGCTGGTCGGGCAGCCTGGTCAGTGGCGTGCCGTCGGCGATGGCGAGCATGCTGGCGGACGGCACGTTCGAGGTGTCGGCACGGCACGTGGTGCTCGGTGGGGAGGCGGTGACGGGGGCCCTGCTGCGCGACCTGTGGCAGCGCGTGCCCGCATGCGCCGTCACCAACATCTACGGCCCCACCGAGGCGACCACTTACTCGACCTGGTGGCGCAGCGGCCACGGGCCGGCCGACGGAGATCCGCCGATCGGACGGCCGGTGCTCAACGCTCAGGTCTTCGTGCTCGATCCATGGCTCCAGCCGGTCCCGGTGGGGCAGCCGGGCGAGCTGTACATCGCGGGCGCGGGCGTCACCCGCGGCTACCTGGACCGGCCGGCGCTGACCTCGGAGCGGTTCGTGGCATGCCCGTTCGGTGCGCCCGGCGGCCGTATGTACCGCACGGGCGACCAGGTACGGCGGGCGGCAGACGGGCAGCTGGAGTATCTGGGCCGGCTCGACGGCCAGGTGAAGGTCCGTGGCTTCCGGATCGAACTCGGCGACGTGCAGGCCGCCCTGTTGCGGCACGACAGCGTGGCACAGGCTGTCGCGGTCGTGCGGGAGGACCGGGCGGGCGACCGCAGGCTGGTCGCCTACGCCGTGGCGGCCGAGCCCGGGGCGGAGCTCGACGGGTCGGAGCTGCGGCGCTTCGTCCGTGGTGTCCTGCCGGACCACATGGTGCCCTCCGCGGTGGTGCAGTTGGAGCGGTTCCCGCTCATGCCCAACGGCAAGCTGGACCGGTCGGCGCTTCCGGCTCCCGCGTACGGCGGCGCCGTCGGCCGGGCAGTGGCTCATGCCCACGAAGAGCCGCTGTGTGCGCTGTTCGCCGAGGTGCTGGGGGTGGACCGGGTCGGCCCCGACGACGGGTTCTTCGATCTGGGCGGGCACTCGCTGCTGGCCACCCGGCTGGTGAGCCGGGTGCGTACGGTGCTGGGCGCCGAGCTGTCCGTCCGTGCCCTGTTCGAGGCGCCGACGCCGGCGGCGCTGGCGCGCCGGATCGACGGTGAGGGCGCGAGTTCCGGGCTGGACGTGGTGCTGCCGCTCCGGCCGAGCGGGCGCCGGCGACCGCTGTTCTGTGTGCACGCGGCGAGCGGGCTGGCCTGGCCGTACGCCCGGCTGCTGCCCTACCTGGATCCGGACGTCCCGCTGTACGGGCTGCAGACGCGCAGCCTCGTCGATCCCGACGCAGGGCCACGCAAACCGGATGAGCTGGTGCGGGACTACGCCCGGCAGATCCGGGAGGTGCAGCCGGAAGGACCGTATCGGCTGCTCGGCTGGTCGGTCGGCGGCAGCATCGCCTTCGGGGTGGCCGCAGAGCTGGCCGAGACGGGTCACGCCGTGGAGTTCGTGGCCCTGCTGGACTCGTACCCGCCACCTGAGGAGGCCCTGTTGCCCGAGCGGGAGGAGATGCACCGGCATGTGTCCGCTTCGGCCGGGTTCGCCGCGGAGGGCACGCCACCGGAGCAGATCGCGCTGCTCGGGGAGCAGGCGGTGGAGGGCGCCCGGCTGGCGGTGCAGTCGGCGGTGGACGTACTGCGGACCACGCCCGCACGCACGCATGGTGTGGACATCCTCCACTTCCGGGCCGCGGCGGACGACTCGGGCAGCGACCCGGGCGCGTGGCAGGCGTTCGGCGGCGGGCGGCTCTCCTCCTTCGACATCGCGTGCGGCCACTACGAGATGCTGGATCCCACCGCGCTCACCGTGATCGGCAAGGTCCTGTCGGACCGGGCCGGGGGACACCGTACGGCTGAAGAGACGACAGGGCGATGAAAAACGTGACGGAGTTCGACCTCCAGGAGCTGGACCTCAGCGATCCCGTGCTGCACGCGGAGAACGACCTGTCCGAGGTGTGGCGCCGGCTGCGGACGCAGGAGCCCGTCCACTGGCAGCCGGAGCGCGGATCCCGGCCCGGGTTCTGGGTCCTGACCCGGCACGCGGACGTCGCGGCCGCGTACCGGGACACGGAGCGATTCCACTCGGACGGAGGCAATGTCCTCGACACGCTGCTGAACGGCGGCGATCCGGCGGCCGGGCGGATGCTGCCGGTGATGGACGGGCCCCGGCACGCGGAGCTGCGCCGAGCGTTGATGAGGGCGTTCTCGCCGCGGGCTCTGGCGTCGGTGGTCGACAGCATCGCGCACGCCTCTCGGGAACTGGTCAGGGAAGCCGTGGAACAGGGCCGGTGCGACTTCGCCCGGGATGTATCCGGACAGCTCCCGCTCCGGGCGATCTGCGACCTGCTGGAGGTGCCGCCCGGAGACCGGCAGCAGCTGCTGGCCATGACCTCGTCGGCGCTCGGGGCGGAGAGCGCGGAACATCTGGCGGCGGACTCATGGGTGTCCCGGAATGAGATCCTCTTCTACTTCACCGAGCTGGCAGCGCGGCGACGGCGCGAGCCGGGGGACGACGTCGTCAGTCTCCTCACCCAGTGCCGGCCCGGCGGCAGGCAGCTCACCGACGAGGAGGTGGTCCTCAACTGCTACAGCCTGATGCTGGGCGGTGACGAGACCACGCGGATGGCGCTGGTCGGGGCGGTGGCGGCGCTGCTGGAGAACCCGGATCAGTGGCGGGCCTACCGGGCGGGCGACGTCGCGACGGAGACGGCCGTCGACGAGGTCCTGCGCTGGACGACGCCGACGCTGCACGCGGGACGGACGGCCGCCGTCGACATCGTCCTCCACGGCCGTACCATCCGGGCCGGTGACGTCGTCACGCTCTGGAACGCAGCCGCCAACCGGGACGAGTCGGCTTTCGACGAACCGGATCACTTCCTCCTGTCCCGGAGCCCGAACCCGCATCTGACGTTCGCCTTCGGCCCGCACTTCTGCCTGGGAGCGTTCCTTACGCGGGCGGAGATCGGTGCGGTCCTGCGTGACCTGCGGGACCTGGTGGTCGAGATGCGGCCCACGGCCCCGCCGCGGCGCGTCTACTCCAACTTCCTGTCCGGGATCGACTCCCTCGCGATCGCTCTCACACCGGCCCGCCGACGGCAGGACCCCTGAAGCGGCGGGAGGGGCACAGCTCGGCCTCCTTGTGGGTGCCCTCCACCTGCGCCGGATCACTCGTGCTGAATCCACACGGCCTGACCGCCTCTCCGCTCAGCTCCCCGACACCAGCGCCCGCCCGAGCCCTGATCCGGTACCCTTTGGATCGGGCGCCCTGGCGGGTGCTGTGGCGTACGTCGTGGGCTCAGCCCGCCTCCTCGCCGCAGTCGCCTTCCCCAGGCCGCTCAGGGCTTGATCAAGGGACCCGGCCACGACTCGTCCACCGAGTTCCGGCAGGGTTTCGCACAAGCCCCGCCTTCGTAGCTCAGGGGATAGAGCACCGCTCTCCTAAAGCGGGTGTCGCAGGTTCGAATCCTGCCGGGGGCACAGACAGAAGGGCCAGTTCGGGAGAGGTTTCCTCCCGGGCTGGCCCTTCGGCGTTTCAGGGGTCGTGCCACACGCGTGCCACTACGTCGGCCTCCCCGCCACAGGCGGCCCACCCGCGCATGGGCGGGTGGGCACGCAACAGGTCGCCCTCCGCGACCTCACGCCGAATGACGGATGGTCTGCAAGGTCCCGCCGGACCCATCATCAAGCAGCCAGAACGACCAGCCATTGCGGTTCGGGTTCACGTCCGGCTTGTAGTGCGCCACCACCGCCCGAGCCGCCCCGGTCGGGGTCTTGAAGCTTTGCCCGGCAAGCGGCCCCGAAGTGATGTCGATCCGCTTCGTGTCCTGGTCATAGCTTCCGCGAGTCCGATGACCTTCGTAGTCGACGTACACGTCGACCGTGCGCTCCTTCTCCGCGCCCGCCTTGCTCGCGGCGGCCGGGGCAGACGCCGGCACGCTTGCGGTTCTCACGAGCCGAGCCACAACCTCACCAGCAGTGGTACCGCCTATGCGCGCCGCGAACTCGATGGAGCGGTAGGTCTGTTCATCAACCTCAATAGTTGGGCTCATGCCCTCCCCCTTGCTAGTCGGTGTCGACCGCTCAAGACTAACGTAACTGAAGGACGCAGAGCAAGCAGAGAACGTATTCGACGAATTATGCGAAGCGAGCGAAAGGCCGGGCACAGGCGGAAGAGCCAGCTCACGAGGGGTTTCCTCCGAGGTTGGCCCTTCACGGTTCAGGCGTTTCGGATACAACTACCGCTGTTCAGACCAAAAAGGGGGCGGGCGCCACGTGACGCCCGCCGAGCCCGGTCGTGCGGGTCAGGCGTCATCGCGGTGTCGCAATGACGCCAGAGGTGGTGAGGCCTCGGTGCCCTCGGCGGATCAGATGGCCGCCGGGCCCTTCTTGTACCAGTCCGTGATCACCTTGGTCAGGTGCACGACGTTCTGCTGACGCATGATCGGGGCGGAGGCGTTCGGTTCGAAGTCCTCGTTCGCCGGCGTGGTGCGCCAGATGCTGTCCTCGCTGACCGGGGCGGTCATGTGCCGGTCGAGCCGCTTGAAGAACTCCTGGATGTCGCCGTCCTCGGCCCCGTCCTCCCGGAGGTTGCGGTAGACGCCGCCCAGGACGCGGAGCATGCCCACCGAGCCCAGGAGCGAGGACTCGCGCAGCCTCATGGCCTTGGTGGGAGGCGCCGGCGGCTCGTTCTTCTTTCTCTCGGAGAGCGAGGAGTCGTAGTTGTCCACGTCCTCCTCGGTGATCTCCGCGAGCGCGGTGAAGGCGATGGAGATGACGTCGAGGAAGCCGCGGACGCTCTCGATGACCTCGTTGTCGGTCAGCGACTCGACCTTCTTGCTGACGCGGCCGCCGGGGCCGGCGATGACGGCCCGCGTGATGTCGGCAACGTGCTTGGCGCCCATCAGGTTGCGGTTGGTCAGGGTCATCCGGTCCCGCTCGATGTCGATCTTGCCCAGGAAGAGGGGGTGGGTGACGATGTCGCTGAGCGTGCGGTTGGCGATGCGCGAGGTGTCGAAGCGGGCCCGGACGGCACCGGAGATGCCCTTGGCGTTGTCCGCGACGTCGACGAACATCTGCTGGCCCTTGACGCCGTCGGGCTCCACGTAGATGTCGATGCCGACGAACTCGTCCTTGAGCCGCCCCATCCGAGCGATCAGAGCCTCACGGTCCTGCTGCAGCTTCGCCTTCTTGGCCTCGTTGGCGCGGAGGATCTCCCGGTCGATGCGGGAGACCTCGTCCGTGATGCGCTTCTTCTCCAAGTGGACGCCGAGGATGCGGTGCTGGCCGTCGATCGTGATCAGGCGTCCGATACCGCCGATGGACCACGGGACGGTGAGGTAGCCGACCGAGCCGTCTTCGCTGATCGGCTCGAAGCGGCAGCTGCCGGTGTCGCGGATGAGGAGGGCCGGAGCCACCCAGCCGGGATTGTCGGCGAGGTACTGGCCGAAGCCCTTGGCGTGGGCGATGTCCACCTTGCGGTTGTCCGGGTCCGGCTTGGCGGGGTCCGGGATGGTCAGGATGACCGAGAGATCGGCGAGCGGGATGCGCGTCGTGTAGACGGTCCGGCCGCCCTGGCTGGTGCGGATCGCCAGGTAAGTGGACTCCTCACGCACCAGGGAGAGGCGCGAGGAGTCGACGGTGATGGTCATGGATGACGTCCTTTCCGAGCGGGTGGTCCTCGGGGGCAACGGAAGAGAGGGGGAGAGACGCAAGCGGGCGGGCAGCGCGTGACGCCCATCGGGTGGGGCGTGCGGCTCGGGCGGCGGCGTCTGGCGGGCGGCCCTGGCCGTGGAGCGTGAGGAACGGCTCCGGTCGGCGGGTTCGCCGGGTGCGGTGTGACCGGAGGCGAGGCGGGGGTGGGCATCGCGGCGGGCGCAGCTCGGGGGCCGCCGCGCTCCGGGTGGTGCCGCTGGAGGCGCAATGCCCGCGGCAGGCGTAGAAGGGGAGGGGGTGGAGGGGGCCTCGCAGGACGTACCGGTGTCCGTCTCAGGCCGTGCCCGGTGCGCCCTCCTGCGTGCTCTCGTGGGTGTTGCGACCGGTGATGGTGGGCTCTGGGTGCCGGCGGTCCTGAGAGCTCGCGGCGCGCAGGTTCAGGACAGCGCGGGCCCCGGCTACGAGATCAGTAGTTGCCGTTGCTCAGGATGTCGCCGTCGGCGTTGTAGACGGTGACAAGGCCGTTCTTGCTGGCCTTCCCCCGGCTGGACTGGAAGTCCGCGAAGGCCGAGGCGAGCAGCTTGGCGTTGCCGGCGTCCGCGCTGACCAGGTCCCCGGTGTAGTCCGTGTAGATGTCGGCAGTGTCCAGGATGTCGTTGTTCTTGTCGGCACCCTGGACCTTGGTGACGTGCGCCGCGGCCTCCCGCGTCTTCGCGGACTCGTGCTTCTTCACATACGCCTTGAAGGCGTCGACGGTGGACTGCTGGGGCGCGGCGGCCTTGGAGGAGCCGGTGCCCTTGGAGGAGCCGGTAGACGCGGCGGAGGGCGCGGCGCCGGCCGAGGAGTCGTCCGAGCCGGACCCGACGGCGGACGCGATACCGCCGATCACGATCACGGCCAGGACGCCGAGGCAGCCCAGCTTGGCCTTGGACCGCTTCTTCGGCGGCACGGGAGGCTGCGGGAATCCCGGCTGGTGCGGGAGTCCGGGCTGGTGCCCGTATCCAGGCTGCTGCGGGGGCTGGGTGGTCATCTGGGCTCCTCCTGTTGCGATGCGCGATGGGCAATGGCCGGGAGTGGAGAGATCCGATGCGCGGCGCGGACTCAACAGAGCACCCCCGCCGCCGCTTCCACTCGGAAGCAGGACTAGATAAGCACAACACTGAAAACACCGTCAATCACCTTCGCAGACTTGACGGCCGTTGTAGTGTGTTAACCGTTCCCTGTCCGACTGGCCCGAGAGGTGCGGAACCCCACGCCATGCCCCAGCAGCCACCAGCCCAACTGGCGCCCTCGGCGCACGTGACAGCCGCCGAGATCTCCCGCATCGCAGGGGTCACGCGCGCCACCGTCAGCAACTGGCGCCGCCGTCACGACGACTTCCCGGCCCCCAGCGCAGGCACGGAAACCAGCCCGCTCTACGACCTGCCGGCCGTCCAGGCATGGCTGCGGGGACGCGGGCACACCTCCACCGCCTCCCCGACCGAGGAACTGCGCACGGCGCTACGGCTACTGGGACCCGGCTCGGGTGTGGCCGCACGACTGTTCCCGCTGGTGGCCGCCGCGTCCCGCCGCACACCGGAGGAACTGGCCGAACTCGCCGCCCTGCACGACGACCAGCTGATCGCCCGAGCGGAGAAGACCGCGGGCGAGCTCACGGTGGCCGTGCCCGAGGCCGAGCCGTTCCGCTACGGCCCGGACGACGCGGGCGTGCTCCGCGCGCTGCTGGGTTGCGTCCGTGAGGCGGGGGCACAGGCCGCCGTCGACGTCCTCGCCGAACGCGAACTGGACGAGAGCGCCGCCAGCGGTGTCTACCAGACCCCGGAGGGCCTGGCCCTGCTCATGGCACGGCTCCTGCCCGCGGGCACGTCCCGCGTCCTCGACCCCGCCTGCGGCAGCGGCACGCTCCTCGCCGCCGCCGCCCGGCAGGGCGCTCGGGAGCTGTTCGGGCAGGACTCGCTCCCCGTCCAGGGTCAGCGCACCGCGGTCCGGCTGCTGCTCGCCGCGCCCGAGGCCGAGACGGCGATCCGCGTCGGCGACAGCCTGCGCGCCGATGCCTTCCCCGACGCCACCGTGGACGCCGTCCTGTGCAACCCGCCGTTCGCCGACCGCGACTGGGGCCACGACGAGCTGGCCTACGACCCGAGGTGGGCGTACGGACTCCCACCGCGCTTCGAATCCGAACTGGCCTGGGTGCAGCACGCCCTCGCGCACCTGGAGCCCGGCGGCCACGCGGTCATGCTGCTGCCGCCCGCGCTCGCCTTCCGCTCCTCCGGCCGCCGCATCCGCGCGGAACTCATCCGCAGCGGAGCCCTGCGCGCCGTCGTCTCGCTCCCGGCACGTGCCGCGTATCCACTCCACATCGGCCTGCAGATCTGGGTGTTCCAACGCCCCGAGCCGGGCGGCACGGACCGTACGACGGTGCTGTTCGTCGACGGGGAGGGCGAGCAGCGGGACGGCGCCGCGGGCACACCGTCCGCCACCGACACGGCCGCGGGTGCCGTCGCCGGCACCCGCGGCGGCTCACGCCCCCGCCGATCCGCCTCCTCCTCTTCCGCCGCCTCCTCAGCTCCCGCCTCTTCCGCCTCCGCCGGCTCCTTCGACTGGGCGGGGCTGACCGACCGGGTCCTCGACCAGTGGGCCGCCTTCACCACCGCCCCCGACACCTACGCCGACGAGCCCGGCGTCGCCCGCGCGGTGCCGCTCGTCGACCTCCTCGACGACGTCGTCGACGTCACCCCGGCCCGCCATGTGCGGGCGACCGCGGCCGACATCGACCCGGCCGCCCTGGTCCGCCGCGTCCACGACCTGCACGAGCAACTGGCCGAGCAGGTCGCTGCCTTGGCGGCCGCCTCCGCGTCCGGCGGGTGGCAACCGTCCGGGGCCTCAGCCCGCGAGTGGCGTACGGCGACCGTCTCCGACCTGGCGCGCGGCGGCGCCCTGACCGTGCAGCGGGCGGCGCCGTCCGGCACCCGAGGCTCCAAGGGCTCCGCCGCCCCCACCGTGGACCGGCCGGTCCTCACCGCCTCGGACATCTCCGCCGGAAACCCCCCGTCCACCAGGGCCGTCGACCTCCACGCGGACGCCGCGCAACCCGTCGCCGCCGGTGACGTCCTCGTACGCGCCCTCGGGGGCGGCGGCGACGCGGCCGCGATGACCCGGGTCGCGGACGACCGGGACGCCGGAGCCCTGCTCGGTCCGCACATCCACCTCCTGCGCCCCGACCCGGCCCGCCTCGACCCGTGGTTCCTGGCCGGATTCCTCGGCGCCGAGGACAACATCGCCTCCGCGTCCACCGGCAGCACCCTCGTGCACGTCACACCGGGCCGCCTGCGCGTACCGCTGCTGCCGCTGGAGGAACAGCGGCGCTACGGAGAGGCCTTCCGCCGCGTGTACGAGCTGCGCGCGGCCCTTCGCCGGACCGCCGACCTCGCCGCCGACACCGCGGCCACCCTCACCACCGGCCTCACCGCCGGCGTACTCCTGCCACCGGACGCCCCGGACACTCCAGACCGCGATTCCGCCTGAAACGCCCCACGCGTCCCACCGCACACGACCACACTGGATCCCTGCCGTCCCACGCCCGGACGGCGCTCTTCGGAAGGAAGCCGGGACCTCTTGAACAGCAGCAAGCACACGGAGTTGGCGAACCACGCCTGGTCCGTCGCCGATCTCCTGCGCGGTGACTACAAGCAGTCCGACTACGGCAAGGTCATCCTGCCGTTCACCGTGCTGCGCCGCCTGGAGTGCGTCCTGGAGCCGACGCGCGAGAAGGTCGTCGAGACCGTCGCCAAGTTCGCGGGCCAGGAGATCGACACCGACCACTTCCTGCGCAAGGCCTCGGGCCACTCCTTCTACAACAAGAGCGACCTCACGCTGCGGAAGATCGCGGCCGACCCGCAGAACGCGGCGAAGAACCTGCAGATCTACGTCGGCGCCTTCTCCGACAACGCCCGCGAGGTCCTCGACAAGTACGAGTTCAACCAGCAGGTCAGGAAGCTCGACAGCGCGAACCTGCTCTACCAGGTCATCGGCAGGTTCACCGACCTCGACCTGCACCCCGATGTCGTACCCAACCACAACATGGGCTACATCTTCGAGGAGTTGATCCGCCGTTTCGCCGAGCAGTCGAACGAGACCGCGGGTGAGCACTTCACCCCGCGCGAGGTCATCAAGCTGATGGTCAACCTGCTGGTGGCGCCCGACGCGGACGCCCTCAGCCTGCCGGGTGTCGTCCGCACGGTCATGGACCCGGCCTGCGGCACGGGCGGCATGCTCAGCGCCGCCGACGACCGCATCAAGGCCCTCAACCCGGACGCGACGGTCGAGGTGTACGGGCAGGAACTCAACCCCGAGTCCTGGGCGATCTGCCGCTCCGACCTCATGATCAAGGGCCAGGACCCGGAGAACATCCGCTTCGGCAACTCCTTCTCCGACGACGGCCACGCCCGCCGCAAGTTCGACTACATCCTCGCCAACCCGCCGTTCGGCGTGGAGTGGAAGAAGGTCAAGGAGGAGGTCGAGTACGAGCACAAGTCCCTCGGCGACGCCGGCCGCTTCGGCGCGGGCCTGCCGCGCATCAACGACGGCTCGCTGCTCTTCCTCCAGCACATGATCTCGAAGATGAAGCCGGTGGACGTGAACGGCGGGGGCGGCTCCCGCATCGCCATCGTCTTCAACGGCTCCCCGCTCTTCACGGGCGCGGCCGAGTCCGGCGAGTCCAACATCCGCCGCTGGATCCTGGAGAACGACTGGCTGGAGGCGATCGTCGCCCTCCCGGACCAGCTCTTCTACAACACCGGCATCTCCACGTACTTCTGGATCCTCACCAACCGCAAGGACGCCGACCACAAGGGCAAGGTCGTCCTGCTCGACGCGCGCGACCAGTGGCAGAAGATGCGCAAGTCGCTCGGCGACAAGCGCAAGGAGCTGGGCGACGGGACGAACGGCCGCCCCGACCACATCGGCGACATCACCCGGCTGTACGCGGAGGCGCTGCAGGTCGCGGGCGACCCGGAGCACGCTCTGCACGGCAAGGTCAAGGTCTTCTGGAACGAGGACTTCGGCTACCAGCGCATCACCGTCGAACGCCCGCTGAAGCTGCGCTTCGAGGTCACGGAGGAGACGTTGGCGGCGCTGGCGGAGGCCAAGCCGGTGGCGAAGCTGGAGCGGAGCGAGGAGTTCGTCGCGGCGGTGCGTACGTTGCTCGGCTCGTCCTGGACGACGAAGTCCGAGGCGTTCATCGCGCTCAAGGACGCGGTGGTCGCGGCCGGCCTGAAGTGGCCCTCGGGAGCGCCGTTCGCCAAGGCGGTACGGGAGACGATCGGCGTCCGGGACCCCGAGGGCGAGGTCCAGAAGGTCAAGGGCGCGCCGGAGCCGGACGCGGACCTGCGGGACTACGAGAACGTTCCGCTCGGCGAGGACGTCGAGGAGTACCTCAAGCGTGAGGTACTGCCGCACGTCCCGGACGCGTGGATCGACCACACAAAGACGAAGATCGGCTACGAGATCCCGTTCACGCGGCACTTCTACGTGTACAAGCCGCCGAGGCCGCTGGCGGAGATCGACGCGGAGCTGAAGTCGCTGGAGGCGGAGATCCAGGCGCTGTTGGGTGAGGTGACGGAATGACCATCACCGCAGACAGTTGGATCCACGGCGCACCTGTTCAATGGACGCGGGGGCGCATCAAGAACCTCATCGCCTCGGCCACCAACGGAACTTGGGGTGGCGAACCTGCCGAAGACGGCAGCGATGTCCGATGTATCCGCGCTGCGGACTTCGACCGTGTCGGGCGTCGGGCGAAGGTCGAAGGGGCTCCGTTGCGAACCATCGACGCATCATCGCTACGGCAGCATCTCCTGCGTCCCGGCGACCTCATCCTCGAGAAGTCAGGGGGAGGAGAAAAGCAGCCCGTCGGCATGGCTGTTCTCTACGAGGGTGCGGGGAAGGCAGTGTGCTCCAATTTCTGCGCTCGGATCTCCCCAGCAATTCATGCTGATTCTCGCTTCCTGACGTACGTCTTCGCCGCCGCGTACGGGCAGGGGCTGACGCAGAGTGCGATCAAGCAGACCACGGGTATCCAGAACTTGGATGCTGGGACCTTTTTCTCTTCGGCGTGGGCATACCCAGAGCTGGAGGAACAGCGCCGCATCGCCGACTTCCTCGACGCCGAGACCGCACGCATCGACCGACTCACTTCCATGCGAGACCGGCAGTCAAAATTGTTGGACGACCGTCGGCGGAGTCAACTCTCCGAGCTTGTTGCAAGCTTTACACAACGATTCGGCTGTATTCGCCTACGGCACGTGTCGATGAGGATTGAGCAGGGTTGGTCTCCCCAATGTGAGGATCGTCTCGCAGAACACGGCGAGTGGGGCGTCGTGAAGGCTGGTTGCGTCAACTCAGGACGGTTCGATCCGATCCAGCACAAGGCACTTCCTGCTGATGTGGAACCACGCCGAGAGTATGTACTCAAAAAAGGCGATTTGCTCATGTCGCGCGCGAGCGGCTCCATCGACCTCATTGGAAGTGTCGGCGTCGTTGGAGAAATCAGCGACAACCTGCTGCTCTGCGACAAGGTGTATCGGATCGGACTGGACTGGACGAGGGCGCAAGCTGATTTCGTGGCTCACGTACTCCGCGGCCACCAGGCCCGGGAGCACATCAAGAACGGAATTTCCGGAGCCGAAGGGATGGCCAACAACCTCCCAACCAGCGTTGTCAAAGACTTGCTCCTGCCAAACGTGCCCGTGAGTAAACAGGCATCCATCTCGGCCACCCTTCATCTGAGCGCCGAGTCAGTTGCACGCGCTCGAGAGTCACTGCATCGCTCTATCAAGACCCTCACCGAACGTCGCCAAGCCCTCATCACTGCCGCCGTAACCGGCCAGTTCGACGTCTCCACCGCCAGCGGGCGCAACGTAACGGACGGAGTGAGCGCGTAGCCATGAGCCCCATCCACACGGAGTCCGCTTTCGGTGATGCCATCGTCGCCGCGATGGTCGAGCGCGGCTGGCGCGAGGCGCGTCCGCAGGACTACCGGGCCGATCTCGGCCTGAACACCAACGAGTTGTTCGCCTTCATCGAGGCGACCCAGCCCGACGAGTGGAGTGAGCTGCTCACCGTCTACGGCAGCGACCTGAACGAGGCGGAGAACGGGTTCGCCGGCCGCCTCGACCAGGCCATCGCCACCAACGGCCTCCTCGACGTCCTCCGCAACGGCGTCAAGGACCGGGGCGTCCTCCTCCGCGTCGCCTACTTCAAGCCGAACCTCGTCGCTCACGACTCCGTACTCGACGGCTACCGGGCCAACCGCCTCACCGTCGTCCGGGAACTCGAGTACGCGACGAAGCAGGCGGACTGGGGCAACCGGCTCGACCTCACTCTCTTCCTCAACGGAATCCCCGTCGCCACGGCCGAGTTGAAGAACCCGCTGACCAAGCAAGGGGTGGAGCAGGCCAAGGAGCAGTACCGCTCCGACCGGGACCCCACCGAGCTGATCTTCACGCGCCGGGTCGTCGCGAACTTCGCCGTCGACCCGGACCTGGTCTTCGTCGCCACCCAGCTCAAGGGCAAGAACACCCGCTTCCTCCCGTTCAACACCGGCTCCAACGGCCCCGGTCAGCCGGGCGGCGCAGGCAACCCGGCCCCGACCGCCTACGGCACGTACGCGACCTCGTACCTCTGGGAGCAGGTCTGGCAGCCGGACAACTGGCTGGACCTGCTGCAGCGGTTCGTGCACCTGCACAAGAGCAAGATGCCCGGCGGCGGCACGACGAAGACGATGGTCTTCCCCCGGTTCCAGCAGTGGGACGCGGTCAAGAAGCTCACCGCGCACGCCGCAACGCACGGCGCCGGCCACGATTACCTGGTCATGGCCTCGGCCGGCTCGGGCAAGTCGAACACCATCGGCTGGCTCGCGCACCGCCTCAGCGACCTGCACACCCCAACCGACCCCCGCGAACTCGACCCCGAGGCCATCGCCAAGGGCCTCAAGCCCGGCGTGCCGGTCTTCGACAAGGTCATCGTCATCACCGACCGCCGCAACCTGGACGCACAGCTCCGGGAAACGATCGGCAATTTCGAGCAGACCGCGGGGCTCGTCGTAAAGATCGACGAGAAGCACGGGGCGAAGGGCGAGCAGCTCGCGAAGGCTCTCTCGCGTGACACCGGGAAAATCGTCACCGTCACACTGCACTCGTTCCCGGCGCTGCTCGACTACCTCCAGCGCAACCCCACCGAGATCCAGGGCAGCCGCTTCGCGATCATCGTGGACGAGGCGCACTCCTCGCAGTCCGGCGACGCCGCCACCGCCGTACGGTCCGCCCTGCGCGACCTCGGCCTGGACTCCGACTCGGACGACGCGGGCGCGACCACGGTCAAGGCCGAGGCCGCCAGCCTGGACGAGCAGCTCAAGAAGAGGGCCGAGCAGCGTTCCCGCGCCGCGAACCTCTCCTACTTCGCGTTCACGGCCACGCCGAAGGCCAAGACCCTCGAACTCTTCGGCACGCTGCAGGACATCGACGGCAAGGCGGCCTACCGGCCCTTCCACACGTACTCCATGCGGCAGGCGATCGAGGAGGGCTTCATCCTCGACCCGCTGCGCAACTACGTCACGTACAACACGTACTGGAAGCTGGTGAACCAGAACCCCGACGAGCGGGAGGTCGACCCGTCGAAGGCGAACTCCCTGCTCGCCCGGTACGCACTCACCCATGACTCGACGGTCGCTCAGCACGCCCAGGTGATCGTGGAGCACTTCGTGGCGCACAGCCGGGGCCGTCTCGGCGGGCGGGCCAAGTCGATGGTGGTGACCGCGTCCCGGCAGTCCGCCGTGCAGATGGCGCGCGCGATCAAGAGCTACATCAAGGACCGGGACTACGACACCAAGTACCCCGACCTGGGCGTCCTCGTCGCCTTCTCCGGCTCGCTCACCGTCGACGGCGAGGAGACCACCGAGCCGAAGGAGAACGGCGGACTGTCGGAGAGCGCGCTGCCGAAGGCGTTCGCGTACACGCGCGCCGACGACAAGGCCGCCCGAGCCGGCGGTGCGGGCCAGCGCGAGTACCGGATCCTGGTCGTGGCGGAGAAGTACCAGACCGGGTTCGATCAGCCGTTGCTGACGACGATGTACGTCAACAAGTCGCTGACCGGCATCTCCGCCGTCCAGACCCTGTCCCGGTTGAACCGGACCGCCGAGCGCAAGACCCAGGCGGACCTGGCGGTGCTGGACTTCGTCAACGACGCCAACGACATACAGGAGTCCTTCCGCCCGTACTTCGAGGAGGCGAACACCCTCCCCTCCGACCCCAACCTGCTCTACACCGCGCAGAGCCGGGTCATGCAGGCGGCGATCCTGTCCGGGCAGGAGATGGACGAGTTCGCCGCCGCGTACTTCGCCGCCAAGGAGAAGGCCGCGGGCTCACAGTCCAAGTGGGAAAAGCTGCACGCCGAGCTGTACCGGCTGCTCTCCCCCGCCGTCGCCCGCTTCACCGCTCTGCTCGAAAGCGACGACGAGGACGACCAGGAGACGGCGGAGGGCTTCCGCGCTGACCTCAACGACTACGTCAGGAAGTACGGCTTCCTCGCGCAGATCGTCCCCTACCGGGACGCCGAGCTGGAGCGGCTGCACCTCTACGGCCGCTACCTCCTCAACCGGCTGCCGCGCCGCGCGGACGGCGGCGTGGACATAGGCGAGATCGACCTCAGCCACATGCGGGTGGAGAAGACCGGCGAGTACGACGTCTCCCTCACCTCCGAGGGGCCGACGACGATGAAGGGCTTCGGCGACGGCTCGGGTGGTGCGAAGGAAGCGGAGAAGTCGCTGCTGTCGCAGCTGATCGAGAAGTTCAACGAACGTTTCGGCACCGATTTCACCGAGCAGGACTTCATCCGCCCGTTCGAGGAGGCCACGGCCGACCCGAAGGTGCAGGCGGCGGCCGTCGTCAACGACGAGGAGAACTTCGGCCTCGTCTTCGACAATGTCTTCGCGGACAAGATGGCCGACCACATCGACACCATCGCGGGACTGGGCCGCCAGTACTTCGGCCCCGACAAGGGCTTCAAGTCCAGCCTGGACCGCAGCGCCCGCAAGGCCGCCTGGCGAATGATCCGCCGCGAGGCGGGCCTGGACGACTGACGGACGGCGGCCCGCGAACCCGAGGGACCTGCCGCTGGTGATGCGCGGCAGGTCCATCGGGTTCGCGCACGTACGGATCAGGCCGACCGGTCGGCGGCCAGCCGGACGAGCCTGGCCCACGCGTCGGGGGCGACCGTCAGAACCGGTCCGGATCGGACCTTCGAGTCCCGGATGTGTACGGCCCCGGGAGCTTCGGCGACCTCGACGCATTCGCCGCCGTTGCCCGTGCTGTAACTGCTCTTGAACCAAGCGGCTTCCGGCACAGCCGCTCTGCTGCGCTGCACGTTCATGCCTCTCCCATCAGTTGCTCGATGAACGCCGACGACTCGCTCGGGGTCAGCGCCTGTGATCGGAGGATGCCATAGCGGGCTTCGAGCGTACGGACGTACGAGGTATCGGTGTAGAGACGACTGTCGTCTTGGACCTCCGCGTACGCGATGCGGTGCCCCTTGTCGGTGTCGATCAATGTGAAGGGGCCGCCGAGCGCGGCGTGGTCCTCGCGTCCGATCGGCATGACCTGTACTTCTACATTCCTCGATTGCCCAGTGAGCAGGATCTGTTCCAGGGTCTCGCGCATAGTTTTCGGGCCGCCGAGCTGCCTGCGCAGCACTGCTTCCTCGATGACGAAACTCATCAGAGGGGCCGGGCGACGGGTGAAGATGCTCTGCCGCACCATACGAGCTTCCAAGCGCTGCTCGATTACGTCGTCCTCCAGCAGCGGGCGCTGCATCTGGAAGACGGCCCGTGCGTAGTCCTCCGTCTGCAATAGCCCGGGCACGGCGTACACGGCATACACATTCAGCGCCGTCGCCCGCGCCTCCAACCGCGCCGCGTCCCGGAAGAACGCCGGATACTGTGCCCGCCCCACCTCCTCCTTCAGCGCCTTGAGGACGCCCCCGGCGTCCAGCACCTCGTCCGCGCGGTCGATGAACCTCGGCGGGGGAATCCGTCGCCCCTGCTCGAAGGAGGCGATCGACTGCCCCGCGTATCCCACCAGCTTCCCGAACTCCGGCCGTTCCAGGCCCGCCCGTACCCGCAGTAGCTTCAACTGCCGCCCGAACGCCGTCACCACGCCCGATCCCGGCTCGTCCTCCGGCCTCGGCCCGGCGTCTTCCCGCACACCCTCGGCCTCGCCCTGCTCCACCGACTCCATCGATCCAACGCCTCCCCGGCCCAGTTCCCCGGCCCAACGCGCCCGCCCCGAGCCGGTCACGAGGCGCGCCTCGTACACCTCCCGCCCCGTCGCGTACAACCAGAACGCGACGGCGCGTCACCACTGGTCACGCTACGCCACTGCCGGAAGCGTTGAGGGCATGACCAATGAGATCGCTGCTCCTTCCCGTAACGGTCAACCCATCGGCCCCACAGGGCACTTCGCGATGCGGTTCAGCTCCACCCCGCGTGGCGCGCGGCTCGCCCGGCGTCTTGCCGGGCAGCGGCTCGACGCGTGGGGCATCCCCTACGACTGCGACGCGCACCACGCGCTGACGCTGATCGTCGGCGAGCTCGCCGCCAACGCCGTCCGGCACGGCCGGGTCCCCGGCCGCGACTTCCACCTCTCGTTGGCCCGCGACGCCACGACCGTACGGATCGAGGTCACCGACACCCGCACCGAAGGCGTACCGGTCGTGGCGACGCCCACGGCCCTCCGCGACACCGGCCACGGCCTGCTCCTGGTGGGGCACCTGGCCGACCGCTGGGACTGGCACCCACGCCGGGAGGGCCCAGGCAAGACGGTCTGGGCGGAGTACGTCCTGTCGGCGGCAGGCCGACCGGCCGCCGCGCCCTCCTGCCCGTCGTCCACCGCCGCGACCGTGCCCATGTAGCACCGCGAGCCCTGGACGGCGGATCGACGCAGCGGTCACACTTGACGCCTGACCGTGACTGTTCATCACGCACACCGGGGGCAAGGTGCCGCAGGAGGCGATCTCCGACCGTTACGAACTCCTGGAGGAGCTCAGCCACGGCGGCATGGGGGACGTGTGGCGTGGCTACGACAGCGTGCTCGACCGGCCCGTCGCCGTGAAGCTCATCCGGCAGGCGTCGGTCACCTCCCCGCAGCTGGCCGAGGAGTTCGCCAAGCGCTTCCGCCGCGAGGCCCGCATCACCGCGCGCATCCAGCACCCCGGCGTTCCGCAGGTGTACGACGCGGTGCTCGACGCGTCGTACGAGCGGCTGTTCCTGGTGATGGAGCTCGTCGACGGCGTACCGCTGTCCGCCTACCTCGACCCCGGCCGGCCGCTGCCGGTCAGCTGGGCGGCCGCCGTCGCCGCGCAGGTCGCGACCGTGCTGTCGTACGCGCACGACGTGCCGGTGATCCACCGGGACCTCAAGCCGGGCAACATCCTCGTCGCCCGCGACGGCACGGTGAAGGTCCTCGACTTCGGCATCGCGGCGATTCTGCGCACCGACGTCACCAAGCTGACCGCGACCGGCAGCCCCATCGGCACCCACCAGTACATGTCGCCCGAGCAGGTCCGCGGCGGACGCATCACCCCGCAGACCGATCTGTACGCGCTGGGCTGTGTGCTGCACGAACTCCTCAGCGGGCGCGTCGTGTTCGAGGCGGAGAGCGAGTACCTGCTGATGTACCAGCACGCGAACGCCGCCCCCACCCCGCTGCGACGGCTGCGGCCCGACGTCCCCGAGGCGCTGGAGGAGCTGGTCCTGAACCTGCTGCGCAAGGCGCCCGAGGCGCGGCCCGCCGACACGCAGGAGGTGTACGCGCGGCTGCTGCCGTTCCTCCCGCCGCCGGGCCAGGAACCCGGCGCGGCCGAGGCCGGCCCGGCCGGAGCGCCCGATCCGACGGCCGTGTTCCGCCGCCCGTACGCGCCCCGCTCCCGCGCCCAGGCCCCGGCGGCCGGTGGCCGGACGCCGACAGTCGTCGCCCCGGGCGTGCAGCCGGTGCCCGTCCCCGCCCAGCTGCGCGAGGACATCAAGGAGGCGTACGCGCACTCCGACGCCCTGCTGGAGGAGGAGCGGTTCGCGCAGGCCGTCGAGGTGCTCGGCGAGGTCATCGAACCCGCGGCCCTCGCCCTCGGCTCCGAGAGCAAGCAGGTCCTGGCGCTGCGCCGTCAGCGAGCGGCAATCCGCCTCCTCGGCGGCGACTACCGGGCCGCCCTGCCCGAGTTCGACGCCCTCGCCGACGCGTACGCCCGCATCGCCGGGCCCACCGGCGAGCAGGCCCGCGCCTGCCGCGCCCAGGCCGCCCGGTGCCGCGCCGAACTCGGCCAGGTCACCGACGCGCTCGCCGCGCTCCAGGGCGTGCTGAACGTCGTGCGGGCCGTCGACAGCGACGTGAGCGAGGAAGCCGTGGAACTACGGCACAACATCGGGATGCTGCTGCTCGCCCAGGGCCGGGCCCTCGAAGCCCGGCAGGTCCTCGAACCGCTCCACCAGGACATGTGCATGGTGTTCGGCCCCGACGACGAGATGACCGCCGAGATCGCCGACGCACTCGCCGTGATCCGCCTGGGCCTCGACGCGCCGCCTTCCTGACCCGCCCTTCAGAAGTGCATTGTGCTCCGCCGGCATCAGGGGCCCGCGAGGACATCAGGCAGGCAGCCGCACACCGATCACTTCGAAGTGCTGGCCGATTTGGTGGCCGGTATTGCGAGACCATCCAGTCGACCCGTCGGCTGCATTACTTCCGTCGCGCCACTCGTCCTCGTAGAACAACAGACGCCCGTCCTGGTGCACCATTACAAGGTCCGTCGCCACTGCCGGTGAGCAGCCTGGCGCCTTCGAAAAGCACCTGGATTCCCAGGCTACTCGCTGGTGGACCAATCAGCACATCAGCGAGTATTGATGGAATCAGCACTGATTTACCAGCAGCAGTGTTGCCTTTTCATTCAACGATGAGGACTGTCGTGGGCTGAGGCTCAGACACCCAAACCTGAAGTAGCGGAGCGGCACGTTCGGCAGCTTCCCGCCGGTCAGGCGGCGCCACGATGACGTCGGCGGCCTGCCACGCGGTGGGCCGGAAAACCCGAGCTTCCCAAGCTGAGGGCCTCGATGTGCGCCCGCGTGCACCTGACAGATCCAGCGTGCGCCTTCCCCGCCGGCGGAAGCCGAGCCACGGTGCCCAGAGGCCGTAAGGAAGGCGTGATCCAGTACGTCACCGCCGACGACCGCGCCGTCGCGGCGGTCCTGACGGGACTGCTCGCCGCCGTCTACAAGGAGCTGGTCTGCAAGGCGCCGCCCGGGGCGTCGCCAACCCGACGCTCGTGCCGACCCGGCGCCGCCGCGTGGTGCGCGAGCCGGCCCTGGCGGGATCGGCGGTCAAGGCGCCGGTCCGACCCCCACGGCGGAACGGACGCCCTCGATGCGAGGGCGCCTCGGGTCGGCGCGGCTCCGACCGCATCAGTCGATCCCGCGCACTATGTGTGCGTCCTCGGGATCCTCTTCGTATCCGGCCAGCCGGACGGGAGCACGACGGGACCACGTCTCGAGGCTGCTCGGCTGCTCGGCCCTGGCGGGCCGACTCCGGGGTCCGTCTCCGGGCTCTTCAGTGAATGGCCGTTTCGGCGCCATACGGTCTCTCCTCACTCGCCATGACGTGGCGCACGTCCACGAACGTCTCTCGCCGATGCCGAGGGTTCGGCGAGAGAACCGTGTCCGCACGTCGTGCTCGACCGGCTACAGGTCGTCGCGGCGGACCTGGCGCCGGACCACCTGCCAGCCGCCGTTCACCCGGGCGAGGATGTCCTCGCACAGAGTGCTGCAGTAGATGGTGGGCTTCTCGCCGCGCCGCGTCTCCAGCACCATGACGTACGAGCGGGTGTGGACCCGTGCGCCGTCCGGGCCCGTTGCGTGTTGGGCCGCCAGCATCGTCATGACATGACGGCGGACGATCCCGGCCTCGGCCTGCGCGGCGAAGGCCCGGTCGCAGTGCTCGGCGATCGCGGCCCGGCCCCTGATGGGATCGGGGAACGCGTTGGTGGCGAAGACGCCGTCCTCCGTGAAGCTGCCCGCCCAGGCCGGCACGTCGAGGTCGTCCGAGGACTGCATCTGGCGGGCGTAGAAGTGCTGGAGGTCCTGATAGACCTCCGCGCTGACCGGTACTGGGGCCACTGCCGCCGCCTGGACCATAACGGAGCCTCCTTGAGGCTTGATCGGGAACTGGTGCATGTCACCGGCAGGTTGGGCATCCTGGCTCAAGGGCTGCTGTAGGTCCGGTCAAAGCAGGCGACGCGCTGTTCCCGTCCTGACCCTTGACCCGGTCTACAGCAGCCCTTGAGCCCGTCTCACCAAGGTCGGCGGTCGTGCGGCACCGCCTGCGCGGGCTGCCGGGTAAACGACTGCCGGAGACGAGGACGAGATGACCCGAACCGAGACGGCGCCCCTGACCGCCGAGACATCGCCGGAGGCCCCCGCCCTCCCGCTGCGTTGGGCGGAAGGCCCAGTCGACGCGCTGCTCGCGGACGCGGCACGTGCCCACCCGGCGAGGGTGGCGATCCGTGGTGGTGATGTGGAGATCTCCTACGCCGAGCTGGACGCGGCCGCGACGGACTGGGCCCGGACGCTGCACCGGGTGTTCGACGAGCCGCCGGGGACGGTGGCGGTCGCCCAGGCTCTCGATCCGGGGTTCCCCGCCGTGTACTACGGGATCCTGCGGGCGGGCGGTACGGCTGCCGTGGTCAATCCGTGGCTTCCGGCGCCTGTCCTGGCGCACGTACTGAGGCTGTCGAAGGCCCGTCTGGCGATCGTTCCGCGCGAGGTGCGGGAGCGGCTGCTGCCGCTGCTGGACACCCTTCCGGACCTGCGGCGGGTGCTGGTCCTCGGCGAGGACCTGGCGGACGCCGACGGTGGCGGCGACTGGCGTCCGACAGCCCCGGCCGAGGAGGACCGGGCCGTGATCCTGTTCACCAGTGGCTCCACGGGTGTCCCCAAGGCCGTTCAACTGAGCCATCGCAACATCAAGGTGAACACGGCACAGATGGCGGCGGCGCACCGCGTCAGCTCCTCCTCGACGCTCCTGCTCCATCTGCCGATCTACCACCCGATGCACATGAACACCGCTGTCTCCAAGGCGGCGACGCAGGTCCTGTGCACGAGTTCGCGCCCGGCCGAGGCGATCGAGCTGGCCAACCGCACCGCCGCGACGCACTACTACACTTTCCCCGTGCGCCTGTTGGAGCTCGCGGCCGATCCCGGTCTGCCGAACCTGCGCCTGGACACCGTCACGCTGATGGCATCCGGCGGCACCGCCGTTCCTCCGCGCGTGGTGCGCACCCTGGCGGACACCTTCGGTCTCCCGCTGCTCCAGGGATACGGCATGTGCGAGACCTCGTCGCTGGCGTCCTCGGACGATCCGGACTCACCCCGGGCGGGTTCCGTGGGGCTGCCTCTGGACGGCAGCCGGATACGGATCGTCGACCCCGAGTCGGGGAAGGTCCTGCCGGCGTACGACATCGGGGAGATCCAGATCCACGGCCCGCACGTGATGCAGGGGTATCTGGGACACTCCGGCGCCTCTCCGGTGGACGAGGACGGCTGGCTCGCCACAGGGGACATGGGGCATCTGGACGAGGACGGCTACCTCTTCATGTTCGACCGGGTCAAGGATGCCTTCCGGTGCGGTGGCGAGCTGGTGTCGCCGACCGCGGTGGAGCGCAGGCTGGACGCCCACCCGGCGGTCCGGGACTGCGCGGTCGTCGGGGGGCCCGATCCCATGCTCGGTACGTCCGCGGTGGCCTTCGTGGTGTTCGAGGACGGTGCCGACGCGGACATCGACACGGTCCTGGCCGCGGTCAACCCGGACCTGACCGATGGGCAGCGTATTCGCCGGGTCGAGGTCGTACCGGACATTCCGCGGCTCGCCACCGGCAAGGTGGCCCGCGACGAACTCAGGGGACGTCTTGTCGGTGACTGAGCCGCAGGAGCAGGCGGGGCACGCCTGGGAGATCGACGAGAGCTGCATCAACTGCGACGTGGCCCGCCAGCTGGCGCCGGAAACGGTGGTCGAGGTCGACGCCCGTTCCGTACTGGCCCGCCAGCCGGCCGGCGCAGCAGAAGAGCTGGCCCTGGCGAGAGCGGCGGTCGCCTGCCCGGTGCGGGCGATCCGGCGCGGCCCAGGGCAGGTCCCGACAGCTCCCTTCCCGATGCGCCTCGACGGCGAGGTCTATCTCTGCGGGCACAACTCAGCCCGGACTTTCGGGGCCAACGCCTACCTGGTGCGCCGCCCGGAGGGCAATCTGCTGGTGGACACGCCGCGCTGGACGTCGGCGGTCGCTGCCTCGTACGAGAGGCTGGGCGGCATCGCACACATCCTGCTGACACACCGCGACCACACCGCCCATGCACAGCGGTTCGCGAAGCACTTCGGTGCCCGGGTGTGGATCCACGAGGGTGACAAGGACGCCGCGCCGTACGCCGACATGGTGCTGCGGGGCAGGGAGCCGGTCGAAGTGCTTCCGGGTGTGACCGCGCGACCCGTGCCCGGTCACACCCGGGGGAGCGTGGTGTACGTGGTGGACGAGCGGTACTGCTTCACCGGTGACACCCTCTACTGGTCGCGGACCGCGCAGAACCTCGAGGTGTTCGAGACGGTGGTCTGGTACTCGCGTCCGGAGCTGGTCGGCTCGCTGCTGCGCCTGGCCGAGGAGGCACGCTTCAGCTGGGTGCTGCCCGGCCATGGCGACCGGTGCCACCGCCCGGCCGGCGAACTGCACGAACGGCTGTTGGGTCTGGTCGCGCGCATGCAGGGGAGGCCGCCACAGCCACTCGACATCGGTGCGGTCGAGTGGTGAGCGGCCCCGCGCCCTCCACGCCCTCAGCCCGGTTCAGCCCTTGCTGCGCCATTGGGCGTCGAACCCGCGAATGACGTGGTCGAGCATCCCCTGCAGGCTCTCCAGCTCGTCCCGGCTCAGGCCGGAGAGGGCCTGTCGGATGTTGTGGATCTGCAGCGGCAGCGCCTTGGCCAGAGTGGCGCTGCCGTGCTGCGTGAGTACCGCATAGACGGCTCGCTTGTCCTCCATGGGTGTCTCCCGGCTGACGAGCCCGGCGAGCACCATGCGGTCGACGAGCTTGGTCACGCTCGCCTTGGAGACGACCAGGTCGCGGCTGAGCTGAAGCAGTCGCATCCGTGTGCCCTCGGCGTTGCTGAGCCGGGCCAGGACCTCGAACCAGGCGAGGGAGATGCCGTGTTCCTGGGTCAGTGAGCGGTCCAGGGCCTTGGAGACATGGCCGTAGGTGTGCGCCAGGGAGATCCAGGCCCGGAACTCCGCCCCGTTGGTCCCGCTCGCGGCGGGGGCCTCATCGGGCATGACACCCGCATCAGTTGACATGCTAACTCTCTCCTGCCTACCCTGAAGGTGTCGCGGTTTCCAGGTTAACTGTTCCACGTCCTACCGCATTTGTCACGCCCCGGTGCGGCACCTCTTTCGAGAGTGCGCAAGGCCGCGAGAACGCCTCTTCCAGACACCTCACACCAATCCGCAGTCCATTCGAAATCCAAAGGAGTCGGAGATGGACAGCACCACCTCTCCGGATGCGTCCGAGGCCACCACGGGCCATTTCGGCCGCACCATGACCGTGACCGCCATCGCCACATTCATGGTGTCCCTCGACCAACTGGTCGTCACCACCGCGTTGACGAAGATCCGAGAGCACCTGCACACCGGTCTCGAAGGGCTGGAGTGGACGGTCAACGCCTACACCCTCACCTTCGCCGTCTTCCTGCTCACGGCCTCCGCCCTGGCTGAGCGCTTCGGACGACGCCGGCTCTTCATCGCGGGCCTCACCCTGTTCACCGGGGCATCGGCGATGGCCGCACTCGCACCGGGGATCGGCGTACTCATCGCGGCCCGCGCGATCCAGGGCCTCGGCTCGGCCATCGTGCTCCCGCTCACCCTGACCCTGCTCTCCGCCGCGGTCCCGCCGAGCAAGCGAGGAGCCGCCCTCGGCGTGTGGGGCGGAGTGGGCGGACTGGGTGTCGCCCTGGGCCCGGTGATCGGTGGCTTCATCACCGAAAGCGCCTCCTGGCAGTGGATCTTCTGGCTGAACGTGCCGATCGGCGTGGTGCTTCTCGCCCTTTCCTCGGCCTGGCTGACGGAGAGCTTCGGCCCGGCGGCCAAGCTCGACCTGGTGGGTACCGTGCTGGCCTGCCTCGGTCTGCTCGGTGTCGTGGTGTCGATCATCCGGGGCGACGCGGAGGGCTGGACCAGCGCGCAGACCCTGGGCGAGGGGATCGGCGGCCTCGTGGTGCTGGCGGCGTTCGTCGCCTGGGAACTGCGGACGCCGCACCCGATGCTGCCGATGCGGCTCTTCGCCGGGCGTGCCTTCACCACGGTGAACCTGCTGTCCCTGTTCATGTTCTTCGGGATGTTCGGCTCGATCTTCCTGATCACCCAGTACCTGCAGACCGCGCTCGGTTACTCGCCGTTCGGCGCGGGACTGCGCTTCCTGGCGTGGACCGGCGTGGTGCTCATCGCGGCACCGCTGGGCGGCGGCCTGTCCGACAAGATCGGTGGCAAGCCGATCATCGTGGCCGGTCTGGCCCTGCAGAGCGTGGGGCTGCTCTGGCTGGCTCTGTCCATCACGACCGGGAGCTCGTTCCTGTCCCTGGTGCCCGCCTTCCTCTGCAACGGCTTCGGTATGGGCCTGTACTTCGGGCCGGCGGGCAATGTCGTCATGGGCTCGGTGCGCCGTGAGGAGGAGGGGATCGCCTCCGGTGCCAACAACGCGATCCGTGAACTCGGCGGCGTGTTCGGGGTGGCCGTGCTCGCGGCGGTGTTCGCCGGCCACGGCGGCTACGACAGCCGGGAGCACTACGTGCACGGCATGCATGTGGCCTTGTGGGTCGGCTTCGCGTTCGTCGCCCTCGGGGCCGTCACCGCGCTGCTGATGCCCCGTCAGGGCCGGGTGACCGTACCGGAGGCCGAGCCGGTCACCGCCCCCCACGAGGCGCGGTCCGCGGTCGCCGTCGGCGAGTAGCGCACCCGCCCGCTGTGCCGGCCCGGGTCCGACGCCTCCCCCGTCGTCGGGCCCGGGCCCTTCTGTGGCAACACGGCCTTCGTCACGGCCCGGACCGGGCCGGATGAATCAGGTAAAGCCTGCGCACAGCGCATC
Organism: Streptomyces sp. NPDC045022; assembly: GCF_056432605.1. Lineage (NCBI taxonomy): Bacteria > Bacillati > Actinomycetota > Actinomycetes > Kitasatosporales > Streptomycetaceae > Streptomyces > Streptomyces sp. NPDC045022. The sequence goes on along the minus strand of NZ_JBWKIR010000007.1, from coordinate 282,877 downwards.
CCGAGCCCAAGGAAAGGGGTATTCACGTGATAGTCCTCGTGAATGTCTTCCAAGTCCACGGATCCGCCGCCGAGTTCGAGCGTGAATTCGCGAACGTCTCCGAATGCATGCGGGCGCAGCCCGGATTTCTGCATCACAGGCTGCTCTGCTCCGAGGGCGCCGACTCGACTTATGTGAACGTCGCGGAGTGGGAGGACGAGCAGTCGCTGCGCGACGCGCTGGGCCGCCGCGAGGTCATAGAACGCCTGCGCCCCCTTGCGGCGTTCGCGACGGGCAGGCCGACGGTCTGCCGCCCGGTACTCGACCGTTCGTCCCTGGGGGTATGAGATGTCAGTCGTCCACACCGCACCGACAGCCCCGGTGCATGAGGTCAAAGAGATCGAGGAGGGCGTCTACGCCTACCTCCAGCCGGACGGTGGCTGGTGCCTGAACAACGCCGGCATCGTGCTGGCCGGCACAGGACCTGTACTCGTGGACACCGCGGCAACGGAGGCGCGGGCCCGTCAGCTGCGGCATGTGGTCGACGATCTCAGCCGGACCCCCGTGGACATCCTCGTGAACACCCACAGTCACGGCGACCACACCTTCGGCAACCACCTCTTCGAGCAGGCCACGGTGGTCGCGCACCGGAAAGCCGCTGCCGAGATGGCCGAGCACGGACTGGCTCTCACGACCCTGTGGCCCGACGTGCGGTGGGGGCATGTGGAGGCAGGCGCTCCCGAGGTCGTGTTCGACGACCGTATAACCCTGCCGACGGCCGGATTCCGGATCGAGCTGATCCACTTCGGTCCGGGACACACGGTGGGCGACGCGGTCGTCTGGCTTCCCGACCAGCGTGTGCTGTTCACCGGCGACCTGGTCTTCTCGGGCGTCACGCCGTTCACGCTCATGGGGTCCGTGGCGGGATCCCTGCGGGTGCTCGACCGGTTGCGGGCGCTGGAGCCGCGGGTGGTGGTGCCGGGGCACGGACCGGTCGGCGGCCCGGAACTGCTGGACGCGGACGCCGACTACCTGCGGTGGGTGCGCGGCCTGGCGCGCCAGGGCATCGCAGAGGGGCTGGCGCCCTTGGCGCTCGCACGGGCGACGGTCCTGGGACCGTATGCCCGTCTGGCCGACAGTGAACGCCTGGTGGGCAACCTGTACCGGGCGTACGCGGAGGAGCACGGTGCCGAGTCGGCCGAACCGCTGGACGTCCCGGCCGTGTTCGGGGAAATGGTCGACTTCTGCGGGGCCCATCCGCACTGTGCCGCGTGACTGCTTCCCGCCGCACCGCATAACCGCCCCCGGCACCCGCCGATGAAGCCCAAGGAGCCGCCTTGTGCCCGTAAGCCCCGCACCCGCCCCAGCACCGCGTGGCCGCCGCCGGGAAGCCGAGCGCAACGACGAACGTCTGCTGGTCGCCGCGCACGAGGCGCTTTCGGAGGTCGGCTGGAACGTGTCCGTGGCCGAGATCGCCAGACGGGCCGGAATCGGGATGGGCAGCGTCTACCGCCGGTACCGGGGGAAGATACCGCTGGCCCAGCATGTCCGGGTCGTCAGCATGGAGCGGCTCACCGAGGCCGCCCGCCTGGCCGCCGAAGAGCAGGACGGCTGGGAGGCGCTGGTCCGTTTCATGCGTGATGCCGTCCGCACTCCGACCAGCAGCCTGCTGCCGCTGATCGGCGGCATCCTGCCCGGAACACCGGCGGTCGACGAGGCGTCGGCCCGGCTGCACACCGCCATCGATGCGCTCCTGGAACGCCCCCGGTCCGAAGGAGTGCTGCGGCAGGACGTCGGCGCGGCCGATCTCGTACTGCTTCTGGTGCACCTCAGGACGCGGATCCCCGGCCAGCCCGAGCGGATCCGCCAACTGCGGCTGCGCTACCTCCACATGGCCCTGGAGGGCATGCGCTGCGCATCCTCCTCGGAGCGCCCGGCGCTGCCCCCGCCATGCCCGGACTGGCAGGAGTTGCATCTGCTGTGGGACAAGCCGCCGGATCCGCGGGTGGGCCCGGCCGCGACGCTGGACGAGGAGAACGACGAGGGATGACCTGTCTCACTGCCTCGCGGCGTGCCACCGCCGCCCTGGTGCTGGCCCAGACGCTGGCCGTGCTCTACACGACCGGCTTCGTCTGGACGCTGCAGCTGATGGACTACCCCATGGTGGGCAGACTCCGGGAAGGCGCATCGGAGTCGTACATGGCCGCGCACAACCAGATGTTCTGGCGGGTCCTCGCGCCCGGCCTGCTGGTGGCCGGCGTGACATCGGTGCTGCTCGTGGTGGCCAGGGGCCCGGCGGTCCCGCTCTGGGCGGCGCTGGTGTCCGTGGTGCTGCTGATCCTGATCATGACGCTCTCCGGCGCCGTGGCCACGCCCGATCGGGTCGCACTCGCCCAGCATTTCTCGGCGTCCGTCCACACCCATCTGCTCCGCGTGAGCTGGGTCCGTACGGCGGCCTTCAGCGCTTGGAGCGGCCTGGACGCCTGGCTGGTCTGGCGACTCATGCGCTGACCGAAACCGAACCACCCAGACCCCTGTGGCCTGCGACGCGGATCATTCCGTCGCAGGCCACAGGCTTGTGTCGCCGATTCCCGTGAACGTTGCCCAGAAGTTTCGCAAGGCTCCTTGGCCAGACCTTGAGCGGACCTTGAGGCCGCGCCGAGAGCGTGGGCTCAGCCGGTGCGGCCCTCCCGCCGACGGCAGCTCCAAGATCTGTGTCCCTGTGCGCTCCGGCAGCCGACATTCCGGCCGTGATGCGAGGGGACGGACCTTTTACGGAAAGGCAGCCGATATGTCAGCGACGGACCCTGCCGCGGACTCCCACCGCGCAGTGGAGCCGGGGCCCGAGCCCACAGCCCCTCGCCGGGTGGTCATCACCGGCATCGGCGTGGTGGCACCCGGCGGCACGGGCACCAAGGCGTTCTGGGACCTCATCACGTCGGGGCGCACCGCGACCGGACGCATCTCCTTCTTCGATCCCTCACCGTACCGCTCGCAGATCGCGGCCGAGTGCGACTTCGACCCGGCGCTCCACGGGCTGACGCCGCGTGAGATCCGCCGCATGGACCGGGCGACCCAGTTCGCGGTCGTCGGCGCCGGCGAGGCGGTGCGCGACAGCGGCCTCGACTTCCAGGGCCCCGATCCGGCCCGGATCGGTGTCACCATCGGCAGCGCGGTCGGCGCGACCATGGGGCTGGAGGAGGAGTACGTCGTCCTCAGCGACAGCGGGCGCAAGTGGCTCGTCGACGCCGAGTACGGGGTGCCGCACCTGTACGGGCACTTCGTGCCCAGCAGCATCGCCTCCGAGGTCGCCTGGTCCGTGGGCGCCGAGGGTCCCGCGGCCGTCGTCTCGGCCGGTTGCACGTCCGGTCTCGACTCGGTCGGCTATGCCCGCGAGCTGATCGCCGAGGGCAGTGCGGACATCATGGTCGCCGGTGCCACCGACGCCCCGATCTCGCCGATCGCGGTCGCCTGCTTCGACGCCATCAAGGCGACCTCGCCGCGCAACGACGACGCGGAACACGCCTCCCGGCCGTTCGACAAGAGCCGCAACGGCTTTGTGCTGGGCGAGGGGGCGGCGGTCTTCGTCCTGGAGGAGTACGAGCACGCCCGGCGGCGCGGCGCGCACATCTACGCCGAGATCGCGGGCTTCGCGTCCCGCTGCAACGCCTTCCACATGACCGGACTGCGGCCGGACGGGCGGGAGATGGCGGTGGCCATCGAGACCGCACTGGCCGAGGCCCGGATGAACGCGGAGGACGTGAAGTACATCAATGCGCACGGCTCCGGTACCAAGCAGAACGACCGCCACGAGACGGCCGCGTTCAAGCACAGCCTCGGCCGGCACGCGTACGACGTGCCGGTCAGCTCCATCAAGTCGATGATCGGCCACTCCCTCGGGGCGATCGGCTCCATCGAGATCGCCGCCTGCGCGCTGGCGATCGAGCACGGAGTCGTGCCGCCCACCGCGAACCTGCACACTCCCGACCCGGAGTGCGACCTCGACTACGTACCCCACACCGCCCGCGAACAGCGGGTGGACACGGCGCTCACCGTCGGGAGCGGATTCGGCGGATTCCAGAGCGCCATGGTGCTGACCCGGCCCTCGGAGAGGAAGACGGCATGACCGAGTCCGTAGCGGTGACAGGCATCGGCGTGGTCGCGCCGAACGGTCTGGGCACCGAGCAGTTCTGGTCCGCGACGCAGAAGGGGATCAGCGGCATCGACCGGATCAGCCGCTACGACCCCAGTTCCTATCCGACCCAACTCGCCGGTGAGGTCACGGACTTCGAGGCCCGGGAGCATCTGGCGAGCCGACTGCTGCCGCAGACCGACCGGATGACGCAGATGGCCCTCGTGGCCTCGGACTGGGCGCTGGCCGACGCGGACCTGGACCCCGCAGCGGTGCCCGAGTTCGACATGGGCGTGGTGACGGCCAGTGCCTCCGGCGGCTTCGAGTTCGCCCAGAACGAGCTGCAGAAGCTGTGGAGCAAGGGACCCGAGTACGTCAGCGCGTACCAGTCCTTCGCCTGGTTCTACGCCGTCAACACCGGCCAGATCTCCATTCGTCACGGCATGCGCGGTCCCAGCGGCGTGCTGGTCACCGACCAGGCCGGTGGCCTGGACGCGCTCGGCCACGCACGGCGGCACATACGCAAGGGGACCGGCGTGGTGATATCCGGTGGCGTGGACGCCTCCCTGTCGCCGTGGGGCCTGGTCTCCCAGCTGAGCACCGGACGTCTGAGCACCACCGTCGACCCCGAGCGTGCCTATGCGCCGTTCGACGCCTCCGCGGACGGTTATCTGCCCGGCGAGGGCGGCGCGATCCTCGTCCTCGAGCGTGAGGGCGGGGCGCGGGAGCGCGGCGCGCGGGTCTACGGCACCATCGCCGGCTACGGCGCGACGTTCGACCCCAAGCCCGGCTCCGGCCGTGAACCAGGGCTCCGCCGTGCCATCGAAGCGGCGCTGGCCGACGCGCAGGTGACCCCTGCGGCCATCGACGTCGTCTTCGCGGACGCTGCCGGAGTAATCGATCTGGACCGGGCGGAGGCGGCGGCGCTGAGCGCGGTCTTCGGCCCGAACGCGGTGCCGGTCACCGCCCCGAAGACGATGACCGGCCGCCTCTACTCGGGCGCGGCGTCGCTGGACGCGGCGACGGCCCTGCTCGCCATGCGGGACGGCGTGGTCCCGCCCACCCTGCGCGTCACCGACCAGGCCGCGGACTGTGCGATCGACCTGGTCCGGGACACCGCGCGCGAGATGACGGTGAACCACGCGCTGGTGGTCGCCCGCGGGCACGGCGGATTCAACGCGGCCATGGTGCTGCGCGCCCCTGATGCCAACTGACCTGTTCTTTTCCCGACCTGACGTATCGAGTCACCGAAACGAGGACACCACCCATGAGCGCACGTGAACTGACCATCGACGACCTGACCCGCATCCTGCGCGAGAGCGCCGGTGAGGACGAGGGCGTCGATCTCGACGGGGACATTCTGGACACCCTGTTCGCCGACCTCGGATACGACTCCCTGGCCCTGCTGGAGGCCTCCAGCCGGATCGAGCGCGAGTTCGGCGTCAAGCTCTCCGACGACGCGGTGAGCGAGGCAGAGACCCCGCGCCTGCTGCTGGCGGCCGCCAACGGGGCGGTCCCGACCACCGCTCAGGCCGCATGAGCCGGGGGCCTGCCGCCGCCCCGCGGCAGGCCCCCGTACTCCGTCCCCCCGCCTCGCCGGCAACGAACCTCATCGACGCGAGAAGAGAGAGCACAGCATGGCCAACGAAACACCCACCACGGTCATCGTCACCGGTGGCACCAGCGGAATCGGACTCGCGGTCACGGAGAGCCTGGCCGCCGCCGGAGCCAGGGTCTTCATCTGCGCCCGCAACGCGGAGGATCTGGACGTCACCATAAAGGGCCTGCGCGAGCGGGACCTCGAGGTGGACGGCACGACCTGTGACGTCCGCTCGCGGGACGAGGTGCGTAGCTTCGTCGAGGCGGCGGTGGAGCGCTACGGCACCATCGACACCCTCGTCAACAACGCGGGGCGCAGCGGCGGTGGCGTCACCGCCGACCTCGACGACGACACCTGGTACGACGTCATGGACACCAACCTCAACAGCGTCTTCCTCATGACGCGCGAGGTGCTCACCACGGGCGGCATGCGCGACAAGGAGCGTGGCCGCATCGTCAACATCGCCTCCACCGGCGGCAAGCAGGGTGTCGTCCTCGGGGCGCCCTACTCGGCGTCCAAGCACGGCGTCATCGGGTTCACCAAGGCGCTGGGCCTCGAACTCGCGAAGTCCGGGATCACGGTGAACGCGGTCTGCCCCGGCTATGTCGAGACACCCATGGCACAACAGGTGCGTGCCAACTACGCGCGTATCTGGGACACCGAGGAGGAAGCGGTCCTGGAACGGTTCGAGACCAAGATCCCGCTGGGGCGCTACTCCACCCCGCAGGAGGTGGCCGGCCTGGTCGGCTATCTGCTCTCGGATCTCGCGGCCTCGATCACCGCCCAGGCCCTCAACGTGTGCGGCGGGCTCGGCAACTACTGATGCGAACCGACGTGTACTCACCCCGGATGACAAGGAGCCCCGTGCGATGACCGATGTACGGCACACCATCACCGCCGCCGCCGCACCCCAGACCGTGTACGCCCTGCTCGCCGATGCCGCACAGTGGCCCGTCGACTTCGCCCCGACCATCCATGTGGAACAGCTGGAGCGTCCGGAGGGGAACAGCGGGACCGAGCGCATCCGCATCTGGGCGCTCGCGGGAGACACGGTCAAGGCCTGGACCTCCCGCCGTGAACTGGACCCGGAGGGGCTGCGCATCAGCTTCCACCAGGAGGTCTCCCAGCCGCCGGTCAAGGCGATGTCCGGCGCGTGGACGCTCAAGGCGCTCCCGGACGGCGGCACCGAGATCGCTCTCGACCACAGCTACCAGGCGGTCGACGACGATCCGGCCGCGACGGCCTGGATCGCCGAGGTCACCGACCGCAACAGCCGCGCCGAGCTGGAGAACCTGAAGGCGCTCGCCGAGCAGGCCGCCACGCAGTCGGCGCGCCGACTGACCTTCGAGGACACCATCGTGGTGGAGGGCGGCCGGGCGGACGACGCGTACGCCTTCCTCTACGAGGCGTCGCGGTGGCCGGACCGGCTGCCGCACGTGTCCCGGATGGACCTCGTGGAGGACGAACCAGGCGTCCAGGTCATGGAGATGGACTCCATCACCGCGGCCGGCGACCGGCACACGACCAAGTCCGTACGGGTCTGCTTCGCCGCCGACCGCATCGTCTACAAGCAGACAGTGGTACCGCCGCTGCTGACTGCCCACACCGGTGAGTGGCGGGTGGTGGCCGTCGACGGCGGCATCGCCATCACCTCGCAGCACACCGTGGTGATCAACACCGAGGCCGTGGCAGGCGTCCTGGGCGAGACCGCGACGGTGGCCGACGCCCTCGAGTTCGCCCGGACCGCGCTCACCGGCAACAGCCGGATCACCCTGGAGCACGCCCGCGCATTCGCCCAGGGTGATCCGGTCCTCGCCCTGGGAGACTGAACGAACCGCATGGAGTCCGCCGTCGCCGTCCGATGGGCGTACGCGGGGGTGGACCCACGCACCCGGGCCAGAGAACTGCTGAAAGGTCTCGCCGCGGAGGTCTCGGCCGTCCGGCCGGCCGATGTCGTGATCGGCCGGGCGGCGTCGGGCCGACCCGAACTGTCCGGGGCCGCCACCGGGCTGTGCGCCAGTGTGAGCCACACCCGGGGAGTCGTCGCCGTCGCGATCACCAGGCCGCACGCGGAGCTCTCCGGCATCGGAGTGGACGTGGAAGCGATACGCCCGCTCGACGCGGTCGCACTCGCCGAGCGGTGGTTCACCCCCGGCGAGGCGTCCTGGGTCCTGGCCCTGCCGTCCGCACTGCGCCCGGTCGGTCTGCTGCACCTGTGGACGCGCAAGGAGTCGGCGGGGAAGGCGGTCGGCCGAGGACTCGCGGGTGGCGGACTGCGCAGGCCGGTGGGAAGTCCGCCACCAGGCATGTTCCCACGCAACTCCCGGCAGTTGACACCGCTGCCGGGCGACAGGGAACTCGCGGCCACCGTCCTGCCGGGCCCGCCTGGCTACGTGCTGTCCTGCGCCGCCCGTGGCCCCGCCGCCAAGACCGCGACCGCCGATGTCACGGGAGACCCGCACACACGATCCGCGTGCGATCTCCACAGTCAACGCGATCCACGCAGAAAGGGCGAAAACGATGCGAACTGCTGACGACACCGTCTCTCACCAACGGCTTGCCGAGCTGCGCGAGATCAAGGAGGCGGTCCGGGAGGGCCCGGATCCGGCCGCCACGGAACGCCAGCACGCCAAGGGCAAACTCACCGCCTATGAGCGAATCGAACTACTGCTGGACGAAGGCTCGTTCACCGAGATCGAGGCGCTCCGCAGGCATCGCGCCACCGGTTTCGGTCTGGAGCAGCGGCGCCCCCACACGGACGGGGTGGTGACCGGCTGGGGCACGGTGCACGGCCGTACGGTCTTCGTCTACGCCCACGACTTCCGGATCTTCGGCGGCGCCCTGGGCGAGGCCCACGCCACGAAGATCCACAAGATCATGGACATGGCCATCGCGGCCGGTGCGCCGCTGGTCTCCCTGAACGACGGGGCGGGCGCCCGCATCCAGGAAGGCGTCAGTGCCCTCGCCGGCTACGGCGGCATCTTTCAACGCAACACCAAGGCGTCGGGCGTGATCCCGCAGATCTCGGTGATGCTCGGCCCGTGCGCGGGCGGCGCGGCCTACAGCCCGGCGCTCACCGACTTCGTCTTCATGGTCCGCGACACGTCCCAGATGTTCATCACCGGACCCGACGTGGTGCGCGCGGTCACGGGTGAAGAGATCAGCCAGAACGGTCTCGGCGGCGCCGATGTGCACGCGGCCACCTCCGGTGTGGCGCACGCCGCGTACGACGACGAGGAGTCCTGCCTGGAGGACGTGCGCTACCTTCTGTCGCTCCTGCCCTCCAACAACCGTGAACTCCCGCCTGCCGAGGCGTGCGCGGATCCGGCCGACCGGCGCACCGACGCCCTGCGCGACCTGGTGCCGCAGGACCCCAACCGTGCCTACGACATGCGCGAGGTGATCGAGGAGATCGTCGACGACGGCGAGTTCTTCGAGGTGCACTCCGCGTGGTCCACCAACATCCTCTGTGTACTTGCCCGGCTCGACGGCCAGGTGGTCGGCATTGTCGCCAACCAGCCGTCCTCGCTCGCGGGCGTACTGGACATCGGAGCGTCGGAGAAGGGCGCCCGCTTCATCCAGTTGTGCGATGCGTTCAGCATCCCGTTGGTCTCCCTTGTCGACGTACCCGGGTTTCTGCCTGGGGTGAGCCAGGAGCACGGCGGCGTCATCCGGCACGGCGCGAAGCTGTTGTACGCCTACTGCAACGCCACGGTCCCGCGGGTCCAGCTGATCCTGCGCAAGGCGTACGGCGGCGCGTACATCGTCATGGATTCCCGGTCCATCGGGGCCGACATCTCGTTGGCGTGGCCGTCGAACGAGATCGCGGTGATGGGCGCGGAGGGCGCGGCGAACGTGATCTTCCGTCGTGAGATCGCGGCGGCCTCCGACCCGGAGGCGGTGCGACGGCAGAAGATCAAGGAGTATCAGACGGAGCTGATGCACCCCTACTACGCGGCGGAACGCGGGCTGGTGGATGACGTCATCGACCCGGGCGACACCCGGACGTGCCTGATCCGCTCCCTCGCGATGCTGCGCGGCAAGCACGCCGACCTGCCGTCGCGCAAGCACGGCAACCCTCCGCTGTGAGGGCGGGCGGTCCGGACTGCGTCCGGGTGCTCCACGGGAATCCGAGCGACGAGGATCTGGCCGTGCTCGCGGTCGTGTTGCGCGCCGCGACGGGGCACCCCGCGGCGGTACCGGACCGGCCCAGCGCCCTGAAGGCCGGCTGGGGAGATACACAGCAGGGTCGGTGCTGGTCAGCGGGCTCGTGGAGAGCCTCATCAGGGGGATGGGAGAGGGGGAGGCGTGGTGCGTAAGGTGCTCATCGCCAATCGTGGCGAAATCGCTGTCCGCGTCGCTCGTGCGTGCCGGGATGCCGGAATCGCCAGTGTGGCGGTGTACGCGGAGCCGGACCGGGACGCGTTGCATGTACGCGCGGCCGACGAAGCCTATGCCCTGGGGGGAGACACCCCGGCGGCAAGCTATCTGGACATGGCCAAGGTCCTGGCGGCGGCCGCGGAATCGGGGGCCGACGCGGTCCACCCGGGCTACGGCTTCCTGTCGGAGAACGCGGACTTCGCGCAGGCCGTGCTGGACGCGGGGCTGACGTGGATCGGCCCGCCGCCGCAGGCCATCCGGGATCTGGGGGACAAGGTCGCCGCCCGGCACATCGCACAGCGGGCGGGTGCGCCGCTGGTGGCGGGCACGGCGGATCCGGTGGCCGGGGCGGAGGAGGTGGTGGCCTTCGCGAGGGAGCACGGGCTGCCGGTCGCCATCAAGGCCGCCTTCGGCGGGGGCGGCCGGGGCCTGAAGGTGGCCCGCACACTGGAGGAAGTACCGGAGCTGTATGAGTCGGCGGTGCGTGAGGCGGTGGCCGCCTTCGGGCGGGGCGAGTGCTTCGTGGAGCGTTATCTGGACCGGCCGCGGCATGTGGAGACGCAGTGCCTGGCCGATGCGTACGGCAATGTGGTGGTCGTCTCCACCCGGGACTGTTCGCTGCAGCGCCGTCACCAGAAGCTGGTGGAGGAGGCCCCCGCACCGTTCCTGACGGATGCACAGAACGACCAGCTGTACGTCGCCTCGAAGGCCATCCTGCGGGAGGCCGGGTATGTGGGAGCGGGCACCGTGGAGTTCCTGGTCGGGATGGACGGGACGATCTCCTTCCTGGAGGTCAACACCAGGCTGCAGGTGGAGCATCCGGTGACCGAGGAGGTCACCGGTATCGATCTGGTCCGGGAGATGTTCCGTATCGCCGACGGCGAGGCGCTGGGGTACGACGATCCGCCGGTGCGAGGCCACGCCTTCGAGTTCCGGATCAACGGTGAGGATCCGGGACGGGGGTTCTTGCCGGCGCCGGGGACCGTGACACGGTTCGCCGCCCCGTCGGGGCCGGGTGTGCGGCTGGACGCGGGGGTGGAGTCCGGAAGCGTGATCGGTCCGGCGTGGGACTCGCTGCTGGCGAAGTTGATCGTGACGGGGGCCAGCCGTGAGCAGGCCCTGCAGCGGGCGGCCCGGGCCCTGGGGGAGCTGCGAGTGGAGGGGATGGCCACAGCGATTCCGTTCCATCGGGCGGTCGTTGCCGATGAGGACTACACCAGCAGTCCCTTCAGGGTTCACACGCGGTGGATCGAGACGGAGTTCGTCAACGAGATCCCGGTGTTCGCCGGTGCCGCGGCGGACACCGAAGGAGAACCCGCCCGCGAAACCGTCGTCGTCGAGGTTGCCGGCCGGCGGCTGGAGGTATCGCTTCCTGCCTCCCGGGGGATGGCCGTCCCGTCCAGCGCCGGTGTTGCCAAGCCCAAGCGGGGGACGGTGAAGACGAACCGGGCCGCTGCCTCGGGTGACTCGCTGACCTCCCCGATGCAGGGCACCATCGTCAAGGTCGCCGTCGAAGAGGGGCAGTCGGTCGCCGAGGGCGAGCTGATCGTCGTCATGGAGGCGATGAAGATGGAACAGCCCCTCACCGCTCACCGCTCAGGCACGGTGAAGGGCCTGACGGCCGAAGTCGGCGCCTCTCTCTCCTCGGGCGCACTCATCTGCGAGATAAAGGGCTGAGTCGCTCCTCTGGTGGCGCACCCCACATGAATCACGTGAGGTGCGCCACCTTGACCCCGCGCCTATGCCGCAGTTCTACGTGATTGATCCGGGCACAGACTCTCCGTCGGGAGCAGTAAAGAGGTGTCCCCGGAGAGAATTCGCTGGTGGATTTTGGTGACCTGTGGTGAAGGTTCTATTCCCAGTTCTTCCCGCAGGTTTCTGTGGAGTTTCCGGAATGTTTCAAGTGCTTGTGCCGCACGCCCCGAACGGTACTGGGAGACCATGAGAAGAGAATGAGTTCGCTCATGCAACGGGTCCTGAATTGCCAGTCCCGATAGTTCACCGATCAACTGGTGGTGACGGCCCAGGTGCAGATCGGCTTCGATGCGCTGCTCGACGGCGACCGTGCGGGATTCCTCCAGCGAGGTGCGGTGGGCCAGGAGCTGTGGCCCGATGCGGACATCCGCCAGTGCGGGGCCGCGCCATATCCGCAGAGCGCGCTGGAACGACAGCGCCGCTCGCTGGTAGTCGCCGTCCATGAGTTCCTGGCGTCCCAGCTCGGTGTGCCGAGCGAAGGAGTCGGCATCATGCACCCCTTCCCCCTGCGGTGACAGCTGGTAGCCCCAGCCCGTGTAAGGCAGTACGTCCTGGGCTACCTGCTCGGTGCTGATCTGTAATGTTGCGGCGAGCGAACGCCTCAGGAGGACGATGTAGGTCTGTATGACGGTCACTGCACTGGCCGGCGGATCGTGTTCCCACAGTTCGTCCACGAGTACCTCCATCGGTACGACGTGACCGGTGCGAGCGGCAAGCAGGGCGAGTAGCTGGCGAGGCTTCGGCGCGGTCGGTGCGGCTTCGCGCCCTGCCGATCTGACGGTGAGTGGCCCGAGTATTCCGATGTCCATTTTCCCCCTCGACTGCACGCTCAAGGCGCGACGCGTCGACATCGAGAACGAGGGAGTCGGCAACGTTGACGCTTCCCCCATGAGCGTTCGTTTGAACAATACGATAGTTAACCTGTCACCTGTCAAGGCGAATCGGAGTGCTACTAATCCGGTTCGCCCGCCTCGACGGCACACCGGGCATTACAGTTCCTTTACAAAAAAAATGCTGTTACTGGATGGTAATGAAGCTGTCGCGGATTCTCGGCGCGTTGGCCTTGATTCATCGAGGACGGGTGGTTGCCGGGCCGGCACAACGACAAACCCCAGGCCGCTGACCTGGGGTTTCAATCTGGAGCGGGTGACACGCATCGAGCCATCGACAGGAAAGGCCGTGGGGGTGTACGCGCCCTACCCTCTTCCCGGAACGGCGGAAAGGGGGAGAGTGGTGTTCACCACACCGTGCCGAGCGTCGACAGCAGGTCGCGCACGCGTGCCACCTGTGCCGGGCCCAGCTCCGGGTTCGGGGCCACGGAGGTGAAGAGCGGCGGACGCCAGTGCCACAGCTGGAAGGTGACGGTCCGCTCTCCCCCGTCCGCGGGCTGGTGGACCTGCGGAGGCGTCGAAGTGCGACCGGGATGTTTCCTGAGCAGCCGGTCCAGGTGGCTCATGGCTCCGCGTCGGGTGCCGGACGACGCGGAGCCCGGCGGACTCAGCGACTGGATCCAACAGCGGATCGAGGCCCGGCGCTTCCCGGCGGACCGCCAGGCCTACGAGGCGGGCTGCCGAGTCGGCTCGCCTCGGCCGTCGCTTGCCGTATGGGGGGCGTCAGCCGGCGGCCTTGGTGATGATGCGATCCATCTCCTCCTGGCCGAAGGCCCGCAGAGTCGTGGTACGGACGTTACCCACTCCGCCGAGCCGCAGGAGTGCCGCTGTCGCGGTTTCGTCGTCGGGCGCCTCCACCACGGCCACGAGGTCGTACGGACCGACGGTCCAGTAGATGTTCAGGAGCTTCGCCCCGACCTTCTGTGTGGCTGCGGCGAAGGCCTCGGCGCGTTTCGCAGTGTCCTTGTAGTTTCGGACCCCTTGATCGGTCCAGTTCAGCAACGCCACGTACGTCGGCATATTTCTTGCACCTCCACGGGGAGACATCGCGAGGCCAATCCTGGTCATCACTGCTGAACCCTGCACGAGGTGCGCACCCGAACGAGTACGACTGCGGACACCGGCAGATCGCAAGGGCTCCCAGCGGAGTGGGTGGTCCGGGTGGCGAGGTCGTGTCAGCGATCCCCAGGCCGGGCTCGCCTCCTGTCTACGGCTGTCCGGGGAAATCGCGCTCGTCGGTTCGGGTGACTGTCTGCGACGCCTTCGCCACCTGCTGCATGTGCCAGGCATGAATGGAGCCCTGCAACACGACGAGGCCGACGGCCGGTCACCGAAACCGGCCGCCCGCCCCCACGCGGCGCCCGGTTGGCGTCGGAAGAGAAGGGACACCGAATGCGCGTACTGCGCGCCTTCGCGGGGAGCGCCCTCGCATCGCTCCTCCTGCTCATCGGCATCTCCCCGGCGACCGCCCAGGCCGACCATCGCCCTGCGGGAAACGCCACGCAATGCCCGACCACTCACCGCGACCGCGGGTCGAACACCGCACCGCAGACGGAGTATCAGCGGTACTACCTCAACGACTGGCGGCTGGGACCGACATACCTGCCCCAGACAGGCGCCCTCGGCCGGATGCTGAGGGGCTATCACCGCACGGACCAAACCTCCGCATACTGGTTCCTCGGCTGCTACTGGCAGACGGATCCCAAGACGGGGAAGTCGGGCTGGTGGTATCCCGACAACAAGGGCTTCGTGCTGAAGAACGGCAAGCCGGACGAGCACCCCCTGACGCTCCGCAAGGGCCAGCTGGTCGACCTCTTCGGCAGCGGTTTCGGCAACTTCCTCGCTCCCGCGGGTACGCCGTACGCCAAGCGCGCGATTCCGCCGAGCAATCTCGACACCTACGTCAAGACCTACCCGTACAGTTACCACCTCTACCGGGTCGTCAAGCCGTTCACCGTCGAGGCCGGCCCGATCAGGCCCTGGTTCGGGCAGCCCGGACTCGGCCTCCAGTACGTGACGAAATCGAGCGTCTCCGACCTCGTCCTGTCGAAGTACCTGGACGCGTTGCCGGTAGCCTGACGCCTCAGATCCGGGGTGGCCTCGGACCTACCCCAGGGGCCACCTCGTCGAGCCGGGTGACGGGACGGACCTGATGGACAGCGCGGAACTCGTCGAAAGACTTCGCGAGGCGGACGTTCCCGAGCCGTTCTACGAGATCGCCGGTGTCCACGACGTTCCCGTCCAACCGGACGCCTATTACTTCCTGCGCCGTGAGGCGGATGCCTGGACCGTCGGCCTGCGTCAACGCTCCGAGGACAGTGTCATTCGGCGTTTCGGCACGGAAGCCGAAGCCTGCGAATACCTCTACGACACGCTCACGCAGACGCCGCCTCCCCCTTCAGGGGCCGCGGAACCCCTGGAGAAGCTCCTCGCGAACGCCGATGAGATCCAGCGGCAGGCATGGGAAGACTTCTACGGTCGCCGTGGGCCGGCTGACGAAGGCTGACCACGGGGCGCCCCTCGCGGGACGGCGGGCACCTGACATGCTCGCCGCGCGCTCATCGGCCTTCAGTACCAGAAGGCCTTGGCCACGGCGTTGCCCGCCGTGGCCGCGTTCGAGTAGAAGGTCCGCAGGTCGGTGTGGTGGGTGAGGAACCAGCCCTTGACCTCGGCTTCGTCGAAGGCGGAATAGGGGGGAAGGACCTTCGGCCGGGCAGCGTCCCAGAGGTCGTCGAAGGACGCCGCACGCAGGAAGTTCGCTGCATCCCGTACCTCGGTAGGGTCGGCTGTCACGAACGGCGCCTGACTGTGGGTGGCGTGGTAAACCGGGGTGCCGCCGAAGACGGGCAGCTCCCAGTCGTGGGCGCCGTGTGGCGTGCGGGCTGCCGCGTAGACCTCGTTGAGGGCGTGGAAGTGGTAGGCCACAGCTTCGGCGATGCCGGCCCGGCGTTCGGCCTGGAAGCGGTCGAGGGCCTCCCCCATGACCTGCTCCAGCCAAGGCCAGTCCTCCCGTATTTCGGACTCAGGCATGGCACGCAGCTGCATCTTGACGCTCATGTCGCGCATTCTGGCGCAGGCCACTGACAACGCCTGGCCCACCCGGTCGCCCCCGTCGCAGGTAACGCCCCTGCACAGACCCAGCGCTCAGGACGTAGTGGATTCGCCTGCCTTCGGCCGCGGGAGCGGGCAGGATTCTGGGCGGGTGGCGGTCAACGGATCCGACCGGCCGGAGGGAGCCTGGCATGCCGTACAGAACCGCGCAGTGGCCCGCGCGCAGTCTGCTGGGCGCCGTGTCGCCCGAGGCCCGGCGGGAGTTGCTCGAGCTGGGCCTGCCGACGCGGTACGAGGCGGGAGATGTGCTGCTCAGCGAGGGCGCCCGTGACCGGCACGTGCTGTTGCTGCTGTCCGGCTTCGCCAAGGTGACGGCACGCGTGGAGAACGGGGAAGAGTCGCTGCTCGCCGTTCGGGTCGGGGGCGAGAGCGTCGGTGAGATGGCCGCCATGGACGGGGCTCCGCGCTCGGCCACCGTGACGGCGTGCGGCCCGCTGACCGCCCGCGTGGTGCAACCGGCTCCGCTGCACGCCCTGTTGGCCCGGCGCCCGGAGGTGCACCTGATCCTCACCGGGATCGTCGCCGACCGGCTGCGCTGGGCCAACCGCAGGCGGCTGGACTTCCGGGGGTATCCGGCGAAGGTACGGCTGGCCCGGCTGTTGGTCGAGCTGGGCACCTCGTACGGCCGGCCGGTCGAGGACGGCGTCGTTCTCGGCTGCCGGCTGACCCAGCCCGAGCTGGCCGCGCTCACCGGTGCCGCCGAGACGACCGTCCACAAGGGGCTGCGCGAGCTGCGCCGGGACGGCCTGCTGAAGACGGGGTACGGCTCGACCGTCGTCCGCGACCTGGGGCGCCTCAGGGAGCTGGCGGACCTGCCACCGGACGGCTGAGCCCGAGCGGCCAGGACCGGGCCCCGATGCGGTCCGTGGGCCCCGATGTCCGTCGGCCCCTCGCCCCCGGTGGGCCATTGGCCACCGGCCCCGGTAGCCCGTCAGCGACGGTACCCCCACTCCCCTCATCCCAGCACCGGCCGCAGTACCACCAGCAAGCCGGCGCTCACCCCCATCACCGCCGTGCACGCGACCGCGGCGGTGACGCATCGGTATTTGTGGACGGCCACCTGGGAGAGGAACCGGATCGTCTGGGAGAGTTCCCGGCGCTCCTGGGCGGATGGGCCGTCGCCGGTGGTGTGGGCGGGGAGGATGTCGGGGCCCGAGGCGAGGTGGACGAAGCTGTAGCGGTTGGCGTCGGCGGGGTGCAGCACCCGGGGGCGCAGGGTGGCGGCGAGGAAGCCGGCGCCGGCGAACATCCCGCACAGGAAGAGGGCGAGCAGGGCGCCGGCGAGCACGCCTGTCGCGCCGCCCGCCACGGCGGTATGCAGGGCGGGCGGGCTCCAGGAGCCGGCCGTGCCGACCAGGGCCGCCTGGGCGGCGGCCAGGATCCCGGCCTTGGTGTCGGCGTGCTGGTGGGTGGTCTGCAGGGAGGTGAACATGAACTGCGCGGGACGGCTGTCCGCACGGGTACCGGTGGACGGCATGCGGCTCCTTCGGCTGCCGGTGGGCTGTGGGTACCCAGTGGGCCAGGAAGGCGAGCGCGAGACCCGGGATTTCTGCGGTTTTCGCCGCGCTACTGGGCCACTTGCGTCACCAACTGGCCGAACCCGTCCGTAACTTGCGTTGCCCTCGGTATGTTCCGCATCTTTCCGCATCCCGTATTTCGACGGGGTTCGCGGCGCACGGGGCGGTGTACGACTGGCCTACCGGCGTCCGCCTACCGGGGGAGCGGACGCCGGTGCGTTCGGGAGCGCGCCCGGCCCACCGTCCGGGGTGCGGCTCCACTTCAGTGAGCGGGGAGTTCGAGCATGGGAACGTTCGGTCGCAGACTGCTGCTGGCGGTCGACGCGAAGGGGTACGGCGGCGTCGACGTGGCGACGCAGCGGCAGTTGCAGGAGGCCATTCAGCGGTTGCTGGGCGAGTCGGCCGCCGCAGCCGGACTGGCGCGGGAGCGGTGGGAGACGCAGGTCGGCGGTGACTCGGTGCTCGCGGTTCTGCCGGAGGGGGCGTCCGAGCCCGACCTCGTGGACACGTTCATGCGCCATCTGGACGCGGGGCTGAGGGAGTTCAACCGGAACCGGGTGCGTGAGGCGTGGCTGCGGTTGCGGGCCGCCGTGCACTTCGGTACGGCGGCGCCGGCCGCCAACGGTTTCGAGGGCCGGGCCCCGGTCGAGATCGGCCGGATCCTGGACAGCAAGGTGCTGAGGGCGGCCCTGGCCGCGGCACCGGACGCGTGCCTGGCTCTCGCCGTCTCCGCGACCGTCTTCAACGACGTGATCGGCGAGGCGTACACGACCATCCGGGCACAGGAGTTCCGCGAGGTGCGCGTCGCGGAGAAGGAGTACGCGGGACGGGCGTGGGTCTGGGTACCGGGGTACGACGCGAATTCTCTCGGCCTCGGTGAGGAAAGCACCGACGGGGCGGTGGACACCCGCAGCGCAGTAGGTGCCGGTGTCGGCGGCGCGGTGGAGGCGGGGGCACCGGGGAGCGTGGGGGGTGGTACGGCGGCTGCCGTGCGCCCCCCGAGTGCGCCGAGTGCGCCAACTCCCGCCGCGGACACGGTAGTTCATGTGTTCAACGGCGGAACCATCCACGCCCATGGAGCCGTCTTCGGGATCTCCAAGTGACCTGAGTGACGGCTGAGGATGAAAACGGAACACAGTGAGCAGAGCGCCGAGGGTGAGCCGGAGGCGCAGGACACCCCGGGCGAGGCTGAGGCGCAGGCCCCTCCGGAGCCACCGGCCCCGGAGGAACCGGAGCCCCAGGGCGAGCCGCGGCAGGACGCGGCCGCCCCGGACTCCGGCGCTCCTCCCGGCCAGGTGCACCACAACAACGTCAACCAGTTCTTCTACGGAGAGCTCAACGCCTCCCGGGCCCACTTCGGCATCGGCACCGCCGACTCCGACAACGCCCGCCGGCGCGCCGTCGGCCGTCTCGACGCCGGGGAGGCGGACGCGATCCTCGCGCCATACGTCAAGCCCTCCCGCTGCTTCGAGGAGGCGGCGGACGCCCTGGCGCGGGACGGGGTCGTGGTGCTGGTCGGTCCGCCCGGCTCGGGCAAGCGGTCCGCGGCGGTGGCGCTCGTCGCCGAGGTCGCCGAGCGCACGGAGTACGTCGTGCTCTCCCCGAGCCGCAGCCTGGACGAACTGGCGGGCGGGCGGGTCGCGTTCGAGAAGGGCGTCGGCTACGTGCTGCTCGACCGGGTGAGCGAGGACCTCACCCACACGGCGGACTTCGACTGGCGGCGGGTACGGGACACCGTCCGCGAACGCGGCGCGCACCTGGTCGTCACCACCGTGCACCCGGTGGACGGCGGCCTGGTCGAGTCCGTACGGCACATCCCCTGGCGGCTGCCCGACCTCGCGGCCGTACTGCGGGTGCGGCTGGTGCGGGCCGGGTGCGCCCGGGACACCGTCGAGCGGGCCGTCGCCCTGATGCCCGCGGGGTGCCGGATCTCCGAGGTCTCGGCGGCCGCCCGGCGGATCGCGCGGGGCGCCGAGCCGGCCGGGGTCTGGCAGGAGTACGGCAGCAGCGCGGCACAGCCGGTGCGCGACTGGTTCGCCCGGGACCGTACGCCGCAGGAGTGGGCCGAGGTGACCACGCTGGCCTTCGTCAACGGTGCCGGCTACCGCGACTTCGAGACCTGCCAGGAACGGCTGGAGTCATGGCTGGTCCCCGCCTTCCCGGCGCCGCTCACCGAGGAGGAGCAGGCCGAGGCCGCCCGGCGGACCGCCGACCGCCGCCAGTCGCTGAGCCGCAACGCCCTCGTCGGGGTGGAAGAGCGCAAGGACGGCGCGCTCACCCGCACCGCGCTGGTCTTCCCGCACTCCCACTACCGGCAGTGGGCGCTGCAGGAGCTGTGGACCAAGCGCTCGACACCGTTCTGGAACGGCGTACGGGACTGGCTGACCGAACTGGTCGGCGCACAGCCCGGCCTGGGGACGCAGCTGTCCGTCGCCCAGGGGCTCGCCCTGCTCACCCGGCCCGCCTTCGACGAGGTCGCCGACAACTACCTGCGCCCCTGGGCGGGCGGTGCGGCGGGCTCCGCCGGGCAGTCCACGGCCACCCTGGTGCTGCAGTGCATGTGCCTGGACGAGAGCCTCGCCGCCACCGCACTGGGCGTCGCCCGCGCCTGGGCCCGTTCGCCCGCCCCGGCGCTGCGGTCGACGGCCGCGGCGGCGTTCAGCGGGGCGCTCGGCGTGCGCTTCCCCACCGACGCCGTCACCATCCTGCTGCGGCTGATCGTCCGCCGCGGTGGCCTGCCCGTGGACGCGTCGTTCGCGCTGGCGGGTCTGGTCGCGGTCCTCGCGGAGTGCGGGCAGGACACCGGCGCGGTGTTCCGGCCGCTCGCCTACCAGCTGCGGGACCAGCGCGAGACGCTGACCGGGCAGCCCAAGGAGAACACCCTCGACGCCGCCCTGACCGTCCTGCGGGCGCGGGACGCGCGCACCGGCCGGCGGATGTGCGCCGGGGTCATGGAGCGCGACCCCCGGCAGACGGACGCGATCGGCGAGTTGTGGGCGGGCGTGCTGGAGAACCGGCCTCGCCGGTCCCTCGCGGTGCCCAACCTGTACGGCACGCTGCGCGACCTGCCCGCCGTGGCAGCGGACCCCGCGCAGGTGGCCGGCCGCTTCGGCCGGTCCCTGGGCGCGGCCCTGACGACAGGAGACCGGTCGCGGCTGGAGCAGGCCCTGCGCCAGGCCGCCGCGCGTGCCGACGAGGTGACCACCCCCCTGATCGACACCTTCCTTACCGCCGTACTGAGCACGGAGGACTGACAGGCATGACTGAGAACTACCCGCTCGTCGAGCAGCGGGAGTACGGGCGGCCGGAGAAACGCGGCGGCATCCTGAAGAAGCGCGTGATGCGTGACGACGACGAGCTGCCCCGGCTCGCCGCGCACCATGTGCGGGTCTTCCGGGTCGGTGAGGAGTACGTCGAGGACCAGGGGCAGCTGAGCACCGACGACCCGGTGGTGGTCGGGGCCAGCTCGGTCACCGTCGTGGACCGGCGGGTCGAGGTGCCCGTGCTGGTGGAGACCCGCATCCCGTCGGCCGAGGCGGGCGAGTTCACCGTACGGGCGTGGTTCTACTGCACGGTCACCGACCCGTGTGCCGTGGTGCGCGACGGGGTCACCGACGTCGAGGCGCTGCTGCTCGCCCATCTGCGGGAGGTGCCCGGGCTCACCGAGGACGGCAGTGATCTGCTGTTCGTCGACTCCGGCGCCGTACGCGCCCGGATCGACGCCCGGCTGGCCGCGTACCACGAGATGCGCCCGGCCCTCGTGTCCGGGATGCGGGCCCGGCACGGGCTGATCGAGGTCCTCACGCCGGCGGAGATGTCCGCGATCGTCGAGGAGATGGCCCGGGACCGCCGGGAGCGGGAGCGTGACCGGCAGCGCGAGGAGCTGGAGCAGCAGGCGGCCCTGGACCGGGCCCTGCGCGAGGCCGAACTGGAGCTGAAGCACGAGGAGATCCGCAATCTGAAGGCGGTGCGCATGGAGCGCAACCGCCGGGAGGAGGAGCTGGACAAGGAGCGCAACCGGCAGGATTTCGACACGCTGCGCACCCGGTACGAGCGCGACAACGGCGCGGAGCAGCAGGAGCACGACCTGACGCTGGAGGCCCGGCGCAACCGGTTCACCCGCGCCGAACTCGGGCAGGACTTCGAGCTGATCGGTTCCGACCCGCTCGCCGCCGCCTTCCTGGCCTGGCGCAGCGGCGACATCGACGCCGATGAGGTCTTCAAGCGGCTGCACGCGGCCGAGAAGGACCGGCACACGCGCCAGGACGACCATCTCCGTCTCGACCGCGAGGAGGAGCTGAGGCGGCGCGCCCTGGACCGCGACGACCACCGCTGGAAGGTCGAGCGCGACGACCAGCGCCAGGAGCTGCTCCGCAGGGAGCAGCGCGACGAGGCGGCCGCCGGCCGGGCGGAGGAGGCCCGCCGCTGGGAGCTGGACCACGAGGACCGGCTGCGCCGGCATCAGGAGGAACGCGCCGACGCCGAGCGGCTGCAGCGGGACGAGCGCGAGTGGGCGAAGGAGCAGCTGGCGGCGCGCGCCGACCTCACCCGGCAGGCCATCGACCGGGGGCTCTTCGACAGCACGGCCAACGACGCGGGCGCCTTCATCAACAGCGTCGGTGACGTGCCGTACAACCAGCGGCAGCGGGAGGTGCCCACGACGGATGTGAAGGGCGAGCTGCACCGGGGCCCGCGGCAGGCCCCGGAAGGGGAAGCCGCCGCGTCCGAGGGCGACGACGACGGCTTCGACCCCGCCAACCAGGAGGCACACCTTGGCAACTGACACCCCGCTCCACGTCACCGCCGACGCATCGGTCGATGCCTCGGTCGATGTCTCCGCCGACGGCGACCGGGGCTCCGCCCGCCCGGCGCCGCTCGCGCCCGGTCCGGCGGCCCGGCTGCGCCGGCTGATCGGCATCGAGGAGCCGCTGCTCGCCTGGGTGCCGGAAGAACGCACCCGCTACACCTGGTACGGCGCGCTCGTCTTGAACACGGCCATGCTGGGTGCGCTCTCCATGACCCTGGCGCTCGCCAGCTTCCGCTCCGACCTGCCCCTGCCGGCGGTCATAGGCGTGGCCGTGGTCTGGTTCTGGGTGATCCTCGCCCTGGACAGCTGGCTGGTCTCCAGCACCCACGGCACGACGGTCAGGAAATGGACACTGGCGGTCCGCTTCCTTCTCTCGGTGCTCCTCGGCCTGTTCATAGCCGAACCGATCCTCTTCCAGATCTTCGACAAGGAGATCCGCCAGGAGATCTCCGTGGGCAACGAGCAGCAGGTGGCCGAGTACCGGGGCATGCTCGTCTCCTGCAACCCCACGGACGGCGCGTCCACCACCGACCGCCCCGAGTGCGGGCGTTACCAGCTGAAGGTCGCGGGCTCGCCGGCCGAGCTGGCCCGGCAGATCAAGAGCAACACCGCCCGCGCCGCGGCGCTGCGGACCCAGGTCGACGCGATCAACAAGACGCTCGACGGCAAGGCGGCCACCGATCAGCGACTGTGCGGCAAGGAGTACTGGATCTGGCGCAACGGCGTCCGGGACGTCACCATCACCTGCGAGCGGGCCCGCCGGGCCACCTCCGACTACCGCGCCAACAGCAAGATCAAGACGTACGAGAAGCAGCTCGCGGACCTGACCACCCAGTCCCAGACCCTGGCCGCCCGCAAGGACAAGGCGGCCGGCGACTACCAGCCGCTGCTGCAGAAGGCCATCGACACCAAGACCGGGCAGCGGGCCGCCGACCTGGACACCGACGGCATCCTCACCCGGGCCCACGGCCTGAAGGAGGTCGCCCGGTCGGACGGCTTCGCCCTCTTCCTGACGGTCGTGCTGCATCTGCTCCTGCTGTGCCTCGACGCCATGCCCGTCCTGGCCAAGGTGCTCAGCGGCGCCACCACCTACGACACCCTTCTCGGCGCCCGCTGCACGGCGAGCCGCCGGCTGTACGCCGAGGAACTCCAGGTGCAGCAGGCCTGCGCGCGGCTGGAGAACGAGGTGCAGCGCCACCGGGTGGAACAGGACAGCAGCGACCGCATGCGGCGTCTGGAGCACGAGTACCACCGGGCCCAGGTGGAGCGGGCGGCGCGGGAGCGGAGCGAACTGGAGGCGAGGATGGACCGGATCCTGCGGGCCCGGCGGGTGTGACCCTGGCCGTGCCGGGGCGCGCCGGGCGAGGGACGGCCTCGACCGGCGCCGCCCGTCCGCGCGACCGGCTCGACGATGCCGCCGCCGTTTTCTTTACGTTTCCCTGACGCCCGGAACGGATCCACCGGCCCCCGCCCCGGTGTCCTCCCCGATGTCCGCAACGGACGGACGTCGCGTGGGAGATGGGAGTGCCATGGAAGGCACCGTCGGCGCAGTGGTGGTCGGGATCCTGCTGCTGCTCGTGCTCAGGAGCGGGATGCGGGTCGTCAACCAGGTGGAGCGCGGGGTGGTGTTCCGGTGGGGGAAGGCGCTGCCGAGCCACCGGCAGCCGGGCATCACCTTCCTGATCCCGTTCGCCGACCGGATGCGCAAGGTGAACGTGCAGGTCGCGACGATGCCGGTGCCGACCCAGGAGGGCATCACCCGGGACAACGTGTCGGTGAAGGTCGACGCCGTCGTCTACTTCCGGGTGACCGACCCGGTGCGCGCGGCCATCGAGGTGCAGGACTACGTCTTCGCCGTCGGGCAGGTCGCCCAGTCCTCCCTGCGGTCCATCATCGGCAAGAGCGATCTGGACGACCTGCTGAGCGACCGGGAACGGCTGCACGAGGGGCTCGCGTTGATGATCGACAGCCCGGCCGCCGGCTGGGGTGTCCACATCGACCGGGTCGAGATCAAGGACGTCCAGCTCCCGGAGTCGCTGAAGCGGTCCATGTCCCGGCAGGCCGAGGCCGAGCGGGAGCGGCGGGCCAGGGTCATCACCGCGGACGGTGAGTTCCAGGCCGCGCAGCAGCTCGCCAACGCCTCGCGCATCATGTCGGACACCCCCGAGGCCATGCAGCTGCGTCTGCTCCAGACCGTCGTCGAGGTCGCGGCCGAGAAGAACTCCACCCTGGTGATGCCGTTCCCCGTCGAGCTGCTGCGGTACTTCGACCGGGCGGCGCAGAAGATCGACGCCGGGGTCAGGCAGGAGACCGTTCCGACGCAGCCCCAGGAGAAGGCCGTACCGGAGTCCGTCGAGCAGCCGTGACCAGCGCCAGGGTCACGCACACCGAGCCCGCCGCCATCGCGGTCATCGCCGCGGCGGGCGAGGTGACCTGGGCCACCGTCCCGGCCAGTGTGGCGCTCAGGCCCTGCAGGCTCAGCATGCCCGCCGAGTGCAGTCCCAGGGCCTGACCGGCGAGTTCACCGGGGGTCAGTTCCATCAGCCGCTCCTGCTGGACGAGGCTCGCGCCGAAGCCGGCCGAGGCGACCGTCACGCACACCGCCGCCACGGGCAGCGGCGGCTGGAGACAGAACACCAGGTACGGCGTCGCCAGCAGAAGCAGCAGCGGGGTCGCCAGCCGGCGCCGCACCACGGGCCGCAGCAGACGGCCGACGGTCACGTCCCCGGCGAACATGCCGAACGCCCCGCAGGCGAACAGGGTGCCGGCCGCGTGCGGGGCGTACGACACGTAGAGGGACTCGCAGCCGACGACCATGCCGTTGGGCAGCCACAGGCCCAGGTAGGTGAGGCGGCGCGGCCGGGACGACCACAGCAGGGCGTTGGTGCGCCAGGTCGCCGACGGGGAGAGGCGGCCCGTGCCCCGTGGCGGGCGGGCGCTCAGGCCGAGCCGCAGGACGAGCGCGGCCGTCAGGTACAGGGTCGCCGCCAGCAGCAGGCAGACGCGGGGGGAGAGCGCGGCGAGCAGGGCGCCGCCGGTGGCGAACCCGGCGATCTGCATCAGCCCGTTCGTCATGTTGAACAGCGAACGCCCCGGAAGGTAGCCGTCCTTGGCGAGGACCTCGTTCAGCAGGCCCCAGCGGACACCGCCGCCGAGGGAGGCCACCAGGCCCAGCGCGAGGAGGACGGCGAAAACCGCGCCGACCGGCAGTCCGGGCAGCGCCTGCGCCGCCGTACCGGCCGCGAAGGCCAGCGCGATCGCCGACAGGGCCGTACGCGGGGGCAGCCGGTCGGCGCCGGACAGCAGGAACGTCGCGCCCAGCACCTGGGCGAGCGACGGGCCGAACATGCTCACCGCCGACAGCAGCGGGGAACCGGTCGCCCGGAACACGAGCGTGCCGAGGGCGAGGCCGCCGACGGTCTGGGCGGCGGTCTGCGCGGCCGAGCCGAGGAAGAGCGGGGTGAACTCCGGGGTGCGGAAAAGGGATCGATAGCTGGGCATGCCGGGAGTCTCGGGCGGCCCGGCCCGGACTCGTTATTGTTTCGCCGTACCGCGAAAGGCCGTACGACCGTGGAGGGGGGATCCGGTGGGATGGTGGCAGCTCAACGCGGACACCCTCGCCCGCAGCCGGTTCGTCATCTCCCCGCTCGCCGAGACCTTCGCCTGCCTGAAGCTGCTGCACGCGGGCGAGGGCGCGCATCCCGGTGAGCAGGAGTGGCTGCGCGCCCATCTGCCGCACTACCGGGCGCGGTCGGCCGCGGACCCGGTGACGGCCCGGCTGGTGCGGGCGGGGCTCGGCCGGGAGTGGATCGCCGACTTCCTGACCCCCACACCCCGCGACGGTGAGCGGTTCGCCGACGAGGTCGCCCGGGTGCGGTCGGCCCCGCCCGCCGCCGCCCGCGCCCATCTGCGCACCTCCCTCGCCGGCCCGCTGCCCGCCGAGCTGGACCGGGACGACCTGCCCGAACGGGCGGCCGTACTGCTGGAGTGGGTGTGGGAGGAGACCGTACGGCCGTACTGGGGACGGCGTCTGCGGGTGCTGGAGGCGGACGTGGTGGCGCGGATGGCGCAGGTGGGCCGGGGTGGCTGGGTGAGCGCGCTGGACTCGCTGCGGCCGGGGCGCACCCGGTGGCTCGGCGAGAACCGGCTCCAGATCAACCGGCACGAGTATCCGCCCCGCGAGATCTCCGGGGCCGAGATGCTGTTCGTGCCGGTGACCCCGCAACGGCACGGCTGGGTGGCCTGGGAGGAGGACGAGCGGTACGCGGTGATCTACCCGTGTGCCGGTGTCCTCGCCGACGCCGGTCACCGGAGCGTCCCGGCGGCCCTCGGCGCGCTGCTCGGGGCGGCCCGGGCCGGGGTGCTGGTCCTGCTCGACTCCCCCATGAGCACCAGCCAGCTGACCGCGGTGACCGGACAGGGGCTGGGCTCGGTGGGCCGGCATCTGAAGGTGCTCCGGGAGGCCGGGCTGGTGGCGCGCCGGCGGGCGGGGCGCTCGGTGCTGTACGCGCGGACGGCGGCGGGTGAGGTGCTGGTGGAGGCGGCCGGCGGCCCCTGAACCGGCCTGGCGGGGTGCGGGCCGACCGGGCGAGCCCCGGAGCTGGGGGGACCTCCCGGCCGAAGGCTTTGACGACAGGGCCTAGCATCCGGGCATGACGACTACTGACCACAACGTGCTGGATGTCGAGATCGGAGCCCTCACCGGTGGCTCCGCGAACCTGCCGCAGTACGCGGGCAAGGCCGTGCTCCTCGTGAACGTGGCCTCCAAGTGCGGCCTGACCCCGCAGTACTCGGGCCTCGAGAAGCTCCAGGCGCGCTACGCCGAGCAGGGCTTCACCGTGCTGGGCGTGCCCTGCAACCAGTTCCTCGGGCAGGAGCCCGGCAGCGCCGAGGAGATCGCCGAGTTCTGCTCGGCGACGTACGGCGTGACCTTCCCGCTGACCGAGAAGGTGGAGGTGAACGGCGAAGGCCGGCACCCGCTGTACGAGCGGCTCGTCGGCTTCGCCGACGCCGAGGGCCACACCGGGGACATCCGCTGGAACTTCGAGAAGTTCCTGATCGGCCGGGACGGGACGGTCGTCGCGCGTTTCGCGCCGCAGACCGAGCCGGAGTCGCCCGAGGTCGTCGCCGCCATCGAGGGCCAGCTCGGCTGAGCACGGCTTGACCTTGTCCTTGGGGCAAGGACGACCGTCCTTCTCACCGGGCGGAGAGGAACCGCCCGGTGACGGAGGAGGGAGGGGCCGCCTCGTGGACGAGGAGCTGCTCACCATCGGCGCGTTCGCCGCGCGGGCCCGGCTGTCGGCCAAGGCGCTGCGGCTGTACGACCGGCTCGGTCTGCTGGCGCCTGCGCATGTCGACGTGACCAGCGGTTACCGCTACTACCGCGCGGGCCAGGTGGAGCAGGCCCGTCTGGTGGCGATGCTGCGGCAGCTGGACATGCCGCTCGCCCGGATCGCCGAGGTGGTCGGGGCCGAGGGTCCCGAGGCCGCCGACCGGCTCGCCGCCTACTGGGCGGACGTGGAGACCCGGGTGGCCGGGCAGCGGACCCTCGCCGAGTACCTCCGTGGACGACTGTCGGGGAGGAACTCCGAGATGTACGAGAAGTTCGTGGTCGAGACCGTGGACGTACCGGCGCAGGTGGTGATCACCGAGTCGCGGCACACGCTGGCGGACGAGCTGCCGACCTGGATCGGCGGGTCCCTGGGGCGGCTGGAGGCGGCCGCCCGGGAGTGCGGGGGCGTCACGGGTGCGCCGTTCGTCGTCTACCACGCCGAGGTGTCGATGGAGAGCGACGGACCGGCCGAGTCCTGTGTGCCGGTGGCCGACGAGGCGGCGGCCCGGGACTGGGCCGAGCGGAAGGGGCGGCCCTGGGAGACCAGGGTGCGGGTGGAGCCGGCCGCGCGGCTGGCCTACACCCGCATCACCAAGGCGCAGGTGGCACACCCACAGATCCTGGCCGCCTTCGAGGCGGTGGAGCAGTGGATGGCCGGGGAGGGGCTGCGGATGGCGGGGCCCTGCCGGGAGATCTACTTCGCGGACTGGGACGCGGCGGGAGCCGCGGATCCGGTGTGCGACGTGGCGTTCCCGGTGAGGTGACGCCGGGAAAGAGGGGCCCTCTCGGCAAGGACGGCGACTGGTCGAGAGGGCTCTCCTGGTGGTGCTTGTGCAGTTGTCGTGGCCGGACTGCGTCGGCCGACGTGTCTACGAACGAGGGTCAGGGAACGCCCCTTACGCCTTCACCGAGGCGACGAAGGCGTTCCACGCGTCGGCGGGGAAGGCCAGGACCGGACCCTCGAGGACCTTGGAGTCGCGGACGGCGAGTTCGACGGCGGTGGGCGACTTGACCTCGACGCAGGCGCCATTGCCGGCGGAATAGGAGGACTTCATCCACGTCTCCGAAGCGCCCTGAATCAGTGCCATGTCCACTCCTGTTACGAGTTGCGGTGGTGCGGTTCACGCCAACCTGGTCGTTTGATTGGCGTGATCGACGCTACCGGGCAACCGGGCCCGCCGGAGGAGTCGTTCACTCGACCGGATGGCATATTCCAGGTGCGACTTCCACTGGAGTGGACCAATGGTGTACCATCCGGCACCCTCTGTGACAACAGCTCATTCGGCGTAGCCTTTGGCACGTTGCGCAATGAACTGCCGGGATTGCTCCACATTGAGGGACTGTGCCCGGAGATGCTCGTACATCACGGCGTACTTCTGCACGTCCTGCGCCTTCTCCAGGTACAGGTCGCTGGTGACGCCCTCCAGGTACACCACACTGGAGTCGGCCGCGTCGGTGAACTCCAGGATCGCGTACTGGCCGTTGAGGCCCGGGTGCGCGCCCACCTCGAAGGGCAGCACCTGCACGGTGACGTGCGGCAGCTGGGACATCTCGATCAGGTGCTCCAGCTGTTCCCGCATCACCAGCTTGCTGCCCACGACCCGGCGCAGCGCCGCCTCGTCCAGCACCACCCAGAGCCGGAGCGGGTTGGTGTCCGCGGTGATACGTTCCTGTCGGCGCATGCGCACCTGCACACGCTTCTCGATCTCGGCCGTCGACGTCTCCGGCAACGCCCCCTGCACCAGGGCCTCGGCGTAGGCGCGGGTCTGCAACAGGCCGGTCACCAGCTGGGGTTCGTACACCCGCAGCGACTCCGCGTCGGTCTCCAGGCCGATGTACACGCTGTAGGGGATGTCCCCGAACGTGTGCCACCAGCCCTGCTGCCGCGAGTCCCGGGCCATCTCCATCAGCGAGTCGACGATCCGCTGGTCCTCGACCTCGTACACCCCGCACAGATCACGTACATCGCGCTGGCTGATGCTCCTGCGGCCGTTCTCCAGCCGGCTGATCTTCGACTGCGACACGAGCAGCCGCTCCGCCACTTCTTCGGCCGTCATGCCCTTGAGCTCTCGGAGCCTGCGCAGCTCCTGGCCCAGCCGGCGCCGCCTGACGGTGGGATTGACATTGGACGCCACGGGACGTGCACCTCCGGCTGACTGCCTGTTACTCAACACTTTCCGTATCTGCTGTTCAGCAGACTGCCACCAAGGTGCTTTCTACCGCTGGCAAACCGTGGATATGCGGCGCGTACGCGTCAGTTCGGGCACGGGCCCGAACAGCGGTGGCTGCCGGGACGCAGTCGAGCGGGGGGGGGGGGGGGGCCGGGGGGGGGGGGGCCCCCCCCCCCCCCCGGGGGGGGGGGGGGGGGGGGGGGCCCGCGGGGGGGGGGGGGGGGGCCCCCCCCGGCCCCCCCCCCCCCCGCTCGAACCAGCGGCTTGTGAACCGGGTCGGTGGGGACCGGGGTTACGGCTCAGTGGGCCACGGCGCGTGCCATGGACCCGTGGTGCGGCTGCATCGGAACCCCGCGTGCGGGTTCCGTCGCGGGCCTGACTCCGGGCGCGGCCTGCCGGCCGGCCGGGGCCGGGCCACGGCGCGGCTGTGCGACCGCACCGTTCTGCACGTCCATCACGGCGTGCGCGACGAGCCCGCCCATCGGGTCGTGCCGGATCAGATCCCGCAACCGGGACCTGGACGAACGCCCCTCGTTACCGGGGTAGAGATGCTTGCCCAGTCCGACGGCGTGCGCCAGGGCGGCGAGCGCCGCGGTCCGCGGGTCCGGTGGTACACCGGTGCGGATCGCGGAATCCAGCCGGGCTCGGATCTCCCGGCTGATCTCGTTGTCCGTCGCCTGATAGCGAGTCGTCGGCAACACCCCGCACATCTGGCCGGCCACGGCATGCACCATGCCGCACCTCTCCAGATGCGAGAGGTAGATCTGGCGAAGCCCCAGCCGGGGTCCGCCGATCCAGTGCACTGCCCGCACGGGAGCGCCACGCCTTCGCAGCAACTCCAACGCGCAGTCCAGCGTCGGATCTCCTGTCGGCCGTGGTACCACCACGGCGATACGATCCCCGTCTGGGGCTATCCGTCCGGCCAGCGCCAGCTCCACTAGCTGTGCTCCGGCCAGACCGAGGTCGAGCGACTGCGGCTGTGCAGTGGTACCCGTGGCCGGGTCCAGTGCCAGCAGCAGAAGCTCCTCCGGAATTGTTCTGCGGCTCCTGCCCATCCATGCCTCCCCGCGTGGATGAATGACAGGGTGACCCCTCTCACATTGGTCTGTCGAGGGTGCGTGACCGGTTCGTGAGGGAACCGGCAGGTATGTCGTTCTCGTCTACCGCAGGGGCCAAGTCCTCACACAGGACACTGGTACATGGTTCGGACAGGGCGCGCGTGCAAGCGTGCGGCGCATGGAGGAGGCATCTGTGGCGGGCGAGTCCCCCGACAGGTCGAAGCAGCGCGAGTCGTCGGCGGAACGGACGTCGGGGAGCGCGGGTTCGGTTCCCGAGGCGCGCGATCCGCGTCTCGCGGTCGCCCGCGAAAAGGATTCCTCGGGCGGCGGCACGGACACCGCGACGAAGGTCCTGTCGGTACCGGACGGGAAACGGCCGACGTCCACCACCGAGCCGACGGACCCGAAGGAGCCGGCGGCCACGGAGGAGCCGGCCGACTCCGGTGAGGCGACCGACTCCGGTGAGGCGACCGACGCCGAACCCCAGGACACCCCCAAGGAGGACGCCGCTCTCCGGGAGGCGGTCTCGGCATGGGTGCGCGGTTCGGGCGCGGACACGAAGAAGCCGGAACGGGAAGCCGACGCGACCGCGAACACGCCGGACGCGGAGCCGGATGCCGACGCCGACGCGACCGCGAACACGCCGGACGCGGAACGGGAAGCCGACGCGACCGCGAACACGCCGGACGCGGAGCCGGATGCCGACGCCGACGCCGACCCCGACGCGAAGGCCGAGGAAGCCGGTGACGGGCCGGAGGCCGCCGACGGCGGGGACACCCCACAGGAGCCACCCGCGGCCGACGACGAGACCCGCACGGGTGGTGCGGGTGGGAACACGGACGCCGAGGGCGAAGCCGAGGCGGACAAGGACGACGAGGCGCCGCAGGCGAAGACCGACAAGGACACCGAGGCACCGCAGCCAACGGCGGACAAGGACCCCGAAGCGCCGCAGGCGAAGACGGACACGGACGCCGAGGGCGAAGCCGACGACGAGGCGCCGCAGGCGAAGACCGACACGGACACCGAGGCACCGCAGCCAACGGCGGACAAGGACCCCGAAGCGCCGCAGGCGACAGGCGTCGACCAGCCCACCGCCGTCTTCAAGGCCGTACGCCCGAAGAAGCCCGAGGTCGACCAGCCGACGACCATGCTCAAGCTCGGCGGCGCCCCGAAGGCCCCCGAGTCCGACAGCGAACGCACCAGCAAGTTCGTCGCGCTGAAGAACGACATGCGGCCGGCCACGAAGCCACAGCCCGCCGCCAAGCCGGACGCGAAGCCGGACGCGAGGCCCGACGCCACCACCCCCGTCCCCCAGGTCGGCCCCGAGCGCACCACCCAGCAGCCGCTCCCGCCCAAGCCGCCGCTGGACCTGCTGGCGGAGCTGACGAACACGCCCCCGCCCCCGGAGACCCCGGTCCGCACCCTCATGCGCCGGGTCAAGATCTGGACCCCCCTGGTCCTGCTCCTGGTGATCGTCCTCGGGGTCGTACAGACGCTTCGCCCGCTCCCCCGGCCCACCCTCGACCTCACCGCGAAGGACAGCTACTCCTTCGCCGGCGCGAAGACGGACATCCCGTGGCCGTCCCAGGGCCAGGCCGCCCTGGACGTCCAGGGCATCGGCACCTTCGGCTCCTCCGGCACGCAGAAGCCCGTACCGATCGCGAGCGTCGCGAAGGTCATGACCGCGTACCTCATCCTGCGCGACCATCCGCTGAAGAGTGGCGCCGACGGACCCAAGATCAAGATCGACAAGGCGGCGGAACAGCAGTCGAAGGCGGGCCAGGAGTCCACGGTCGACGTCTCCGCCGGTGACTCGATCTCGCAGCGAGAGGCGCTGGAGAGCATCCTGATCGCCTCCGCGAACAACGTGGCCCGCCTGCTCGCCCGCTGGGACGCCGGCTCGGAGAAGGCGTTCGTGGCGAAGATGAACGCCACCGCCAAGAGCCTCGGCATGACGAACACCACGTACACCGACCCCTCGGGTCTGACCGACTCCACCGTCAGCACGGCCGTGGACCAGGTGAAGCTCGCCAAGGCCGCGATGACCAAGCCCGCCTTCCGCGAGGTCGCGGCGATGATGTCGTACGACGACTACAAGGGCGACAACCACTCCAACTGGAACCAGCTGGTCGGCCACAACGACGTCGTCGGCATCAAGACCGGCACCACCACCTCCGCCCTCGGCAACCTGGTCTTCGCGGCGAAGAAGAAGGTCGGCGGCGAGACCCGCACCATCGTCGGCGCGGTGCTGCGCCAGCCGGCGGGCGGCCCGGAGAACACCATCCTCAGCGCCGCCCTGTACGGCGGCGACCAGCTGATCCGGGCCGCGCAGGGCGCGCTGAAGCCGGCGACGATCCTGAAGAAGGGTGATGTCGTCGGGTACGTGGACGACGGCCTCGGCGGTCGTACCCCGGTCGTGGCGACGAAGGACGTGACGGCGGCCGGCTGGTCCGGGCTGAAGGTGAAGCTGTCCTTCGCCTCCGACCCGGTGCCGCACACCGCGAAGGCCGGCACCAAGGTCGGCACGCTCACCGTGGGTGACGGTTCGGCCGGCGCGGTGAAGGTTCCGGTGGCCCTGGAGAAGGATCTGGCCGAGCCCGGTTTCGGCGCCAAGCTGACCCGTCTGGGCTGACCGCGCCGCCCCCCGCCCCGCCCGCCCACCCCGTCGACGGAGCCCCACCCGGGGGCCCCTCGGCGGGGTGCGTGCTAGCGTCACGAATCGGGGCAGGTCGCCGGTCACGGAACACGGCCGCGAAACTGGACGGGAAGCGGCCGGGAACATCGAGGGACACGGCCGAGAACAGAAGACGGGACACGGGGAGTGCCTTCAGGTGGCCACAGCGGAGCCGACACGCGCCGACGACGCCGATCCGGGCCCGGGATCGGGCCCGCGAATACGCCTGTCCACGACTGACACGGACGGCAAGGACGGCAAGGACGGTACGGCCGGCACGGACAGCTCAGCCGGCACGGGCGGTACGCGCGGTCATCACGACGACCGTGCGGAAAGACACCGGACCGGCGGACTCGCACGTCTCCTCGCCTCCGTCGAGCCTCTCCGGCAGCGGCTCCTGCTGCACCCGGTGCTGTCCGTCACAGCCCTCGCGGGTGTGCTCCACATCATCTGGTTCTTCACGTTCGCGAACAGCGGCGGCGATCTCGCGGCGCAGGACGCCTGGGCGGAGTTCGTCGGCCGGCACCCCGACTCGGCGTACAACCTCGCCTGGTACGGGGGCATGCACCCGGTGTCGTACAGCGTGGTGTCGCCGTATCTGATGTCGGTCCTCGGCGTCCGTACGACGATGATGATCGCCGGTACGGTGTCGGCGGGCCTGCTGACGCTGGTCCTGATCCGCAGCCGGGCGGTGAAGAACCCGCTGTGGGCCTCGTTCGCCGGTGTCTTCGCGTTCGTGTGCAACGCGGTGTCCGGACGGGTGACCTTCGGACTCGGCACGATGTTCGCGCTCGGTGCCGTCGCGGCCGTCTTCTGCTGGCCCTACCGGTGGCGGTACAAACGCTGGGCGAAGGCCCTGGTCGCCGCCCCGCTGGCCGCGCTGGCCACGATGGGCTCGCCGGTCGCCGGGCTGTTCGTGGGTCTGGTCGCGGCCGCGCTGTTCCTGCAGAAGCGGCGGCCGGGCGCGTGGGCGCTGGGCCTCGCGCCGACGGCCGTGGTCGCCGTGTCCGCCTGGCTGTTCCCCTTCTCCGGCACCCAGCCGATGACGATCGGCTCGGTGATACTTCCCCTGCTGTACGGCCTGCTGTGCCTGTTCCTGGTGCCGAAGGAGTGGCTGACCGTCCGGCTGACGGCCGCCGTCTACAGCGTCGGGGTCGTCCTGGTGTGGCTGATCAGTTCCCAGATCGGGTCGAACATCTCGCGGCTGCCGATGCTGTTCGCGGGTGCGACGCTGATCGCCGCGCTGCCGTACACGGTGCCGAAGTCACGCAAGTGGTATCTGACCGTGCTGGCGTTCCTCGGCTTCGTGGGCTGGATCGGCTTCAAGTCGGTGGACGACATCATGCACACCACCCCGGCCGCGTCCTGGGCGCGGGAACTCGCCCCGCTGGTCAACGAGCTGCAGGAGGACGGAGCCGAGAAGGGCCGCGTCGAGGTGGTCCCGGCGCGCTCGCACCGCGAGGCCTCCGCGCTCGCGCCGTACGTCAACCTGGCGCGCGGCTGGAACCGGCAGGCCGACATGGAGCGCAACCCGCTCTTCTACGACGACACGCTCAACTCGGCGAACTACCACGAGTGGCTCCAGCGCTGGGCCGTGCACTTCGTGGTGCTGCCCAAGGACAACCTCGACGGGGACGGCGGCCAGCGCGAGCGGCAGCTGCTCCAGCGCGGGATGCCGTATCTGAAGCAGATCTGGGGCGACGCCAACTGGCAGCTGTTCCAGGTGACCGATCCGGCGCCGCTCGCCGAGCCCAACGCGGTGGTGGACCGCGCCGACCAGGTCGAGATGACCCTCCGGGTGAGCCAGGCCGGGCGGATCCTGGTCCGGATCCCGTACTCGCCGTGGCTGAGCGTCGTCGACGAGCACGGCAAGAGCCTGAAGGCTCCGCAGGAGACCGAGGCGTCGAAGCACCGGGCTCCGGGGATGCGGAAGTCGTACGACAACGTCAACGGTTGTCTGATGGAGACGCCGGAGGACACGAACGGCGACAAGTGGACGGTGCTGCTCGCGCCGAAGGCCGGTACGTACCGGTTGGCCGCGCCGTACCAGCTGCCTCGCGGTACGCCGTGCCCCGACGAGCTGAAATGAGCTTCGCCCCCGCTAGTCCGGGGCGCGTAGTTCGGTGACGTAGGTATCCGTGCCGGGAATCGTCGGGATGAACGGGGCCACCAGTTCCACCCGCCCCAGTCCCGAGTCCGAGAGGTCGGTGTCCAGGCCCAGGAAGTGGTCCTGCCAGCACTCCCGCGGGTCGGTCTCCAGGAACCACAACAGCGTCAGCCGGGTGCCCACGCCCTCCACCTGCTTGACGTAGGTCATGCGGTCGCCCGGCAGCGGTGTCGGCCGGAACACCGTGACCATGGCGGACGGGGAGCCCGCGAGGCGGTGCGGCAGATGCCGGGAGTCCAGCCAGTCCAGCAGCCGGGCCCGCCGCCGCGGCGATTCGGCGTCGATCACCTCCAGCACCAGCCCCGCATAGGGATGGTCCAGGGCGTGCTGGTCCCTCGGGCCCGCCGCCCCGTCCCGGTAGACCGTCGTCTCGTGGTCCTGGAAGGCCGTGAAGACGTGGGTGCGGTCGTGGTGGACGCGGGCGTCGCGGTTGAGGCGCTTGTTGATGGCGACCGTCCACTTCATGTGGTCGGCGTAGCGGCCGGCGGTGATCCAGTAGGTGGACAGGTAGCAGCCGGTGGTGACCGGCCGGGCGACCGCCGACTCCTCCGGGTAGCGCAGGAGTTGCAGGTCCCGGGTCGCGACCCAGCGGCGGCCGGCGTACATCCACGGCATGGCCATCGCGCCGGCGTAGTAGTGGTCGTCCTCGTACCAGCGGTTGTAGGCGTACTCGTGGCCGGGATGCGGTTCGACCATGGTGATCAGGGCGTGGCCGGGGCGCACACCGTACGGGCCCACGGCGGCCAGCTCGGCGTACAGCCCACTGCGGGTGTCCTCGCTCATGCGGTTCCCCTTCCGTCCTCCCGCGGTCGCCCATACTCTGACGCTCCGTCAGATCGAACGCCATACCCGGGAGGCGCCGATGTCCCTGCTCACCGGCAAGACCGTCGTCGTCTCGGGCGTGGGGGCCGGACTCGGCCACCAGGTCGCCGCGGCCGTCGTACGGGACGGCGGGTACGCGGTGCTCGGGGCGCGCACCGGGGCGAACCTCGCCAGGAGCGCGGCCGGCATCGACCCGGACGGCACGCACACGGCGTACCGGGCGACCGACATCACCGACGAGGGGCAGTGCGAGGCGCTGGCCGCGCTGGCGCGGGAGCGGTTCGGCTCGATCGACGCGGTGGTGCACGTGGCGGCCCGGGACTCCCACTTCGGCGGTATCGAGGACGCGGACTTCGCGACCTGGCAGTCGGTCATCGAGGTGAATCTGCTGGGGACGCTGCGGATGACGCGGGCCTGCCTGCCGGCGCTGAGGGCGGCCGGCGGCGGCTCGGTGGTCTTCATCGGGACGCAGTCGGCGCTCGCCGCGCCCTCGCAGGTGCGGCAGGCCGCGTACGCCGCCTCGAAGGGGGCCCTGACCAGCGCGATGTACTCGCTGGCCCGCGAGCTGGGACAGTACCGGATCCGGGTCAACACCGTGCTGCCGGGCTGGATGTGGGGGCCGCCGGTGCGGGCGTACGTGCGGTTCACGGCCAAGAGCGAGGGGGTGCCGGAGGCGGAGGTGCTGAACCGGCTCTCGGAGCGGATGGCGCTTCCCGACCTGGCGACGGACGCGGACGTGGCGGACGCGGCGGTGTTTCTCGCGTCGGACCGGGCGCGGGCCGTCACCGGGCAGTCGTTGCTGGTCAACGCGGGTGAGCTGATGCGTTGATTCGAACTTCAGCCGTTCATATAGGTGAACAGAGGTCAACGCAACGAACAATTTTGCCGTGACTTGACCTTACGGTCGCTTGTCGCGTTCATGTAGCCGCACCCACGATCGGGCACATGAACAGTCTCGACTGGGCCGTGCTGATCGGCTACTTCGGTGTGATGGTCGCGATCGGCGTCTGGTCGCACAAGCGCGTGGACAACGTCTCCGACTTCTTCACGGCCGGCGGCAAGATGCCCTGGTGGCTGTCCGGCATCTCGCACCACATGTCGGGCTACAGCGCGGTGATGTTCACCGGGTACGCGGGGATCGCCTACACCTACGGTGTCACCTCCTTCATCACCTGGTCCTTCCCCATCGCACTCGGCATCGCCATCGGCTCGAAGCTGTTCGCGCCGCGCATCAACCGGCTGCGCTCCCGGCTCCATGTGGCCTCCCCGCTGGAGTACCTGAAGAACCGCTACAACCTCCCCACGCAGCAGGCGCTCGCCTGGTCCGGCATGCTGCTGAAGATCGTGGACGTGGGCGCCAAGTGGGCCGCGATCGCCACCCTGTTGTCCGTGTTCACGGGGGTGTCCCTGAACCAGGGCATCCTCATCACCGGTGCGATCACCGCCGTCTACTGCACGATCGGCGGGCTGTGGGCGGACGCGCTGACCGAACTCGGCCAGTTCGTCATCCAGTTGCTGGCCGGCGTCTCGATGTTCGTCGCGGTCGTACTGAAGCTGAACGACAAGGGCATCGGCTTCCTCGGCGCCTGGGACGAGCCCGTGCTGCACGGCCACGGCAAGCCGCTGGTCGGCCCCTACAGCACGGTGTTCCTGCTGGCGTTCCTCTTCATCAAGCTCTTCGAGTACAACGGCGGCATGCTCAACCAGGCCCAGCGCTACATGGCGACGCGCAGCGCGCACGAGGCCGAGCGCTCGGCCCGGCTGTCGGCGATCCTGTGGCTGGTCTGGCCGGTGGTCCTCTTCTTCCCCATGTGGATGTCCCCGCTCCTGGTCCACGCGCAGAAGCCGGACGGCTCGGACTCCTACGGGCTGATGACCGAACAGCTGCTTCCGCACGGTCTGCTGGGCCTGGTCGTCGTCGGCTTCTTCTCGCACACGATGGCCATGTGCTCCTCCGACGCCAACGCGATCGCGGCCGTCTTCACCCGTGACGTGGCGCCGGTGCTGTCGGCCAGGGCCCGGGGGTGGGGCGAGCGCTCGGGTCTGATCGCGGCCCGGGTGACCACGGTCGTCTTCCTCGGTCTGTCCATGGCGGTGGCGACCCAGGTCAACTCCCCCGCCTTCAAGGACATCATCACGGTCGTCATCAAGTGGGTGGCCGGTCTGATGGGCCCGATCGCGATCCCGATGATGCTGGGTCTGCTCCGCCCGTTCCGCCGCTCCGGCCCGACGGCGGCCCTCACCAGTTGGGCGGCGGGCCTGCTGGCCTTCTGGCTGGTCAACTACCCCATCAACTGGAACGTCGACGGCGGCGTCCCGCTCCAGTACCAGGTCTCGGTGCCGCTCGCGGTCTCCCTGGTCCTGTACATCCTCATCGGCTACCTCAAGCCGGAGGACACCCCGGAACGCCTGGCCGTCATCGAACGCGTCAACACGGACGGGGAGGGAGCGGCGGCCGTCCCGGTACCGGCCGCGGCGGGCGACAATATCGTGGGGACGCCCAACCAGGCTCTGTAACCTGCCAGTTGATCAACAACCTGGCATGAACGGGGAATCATGGGTCTGGACTCAGTTCGGGCGGCCTCCCGGGTGGTGGGCCGCCGTACCACTCTGCGTTACCTCGCCGTCGGTGTCGGAGCGTCCCTGCTCGCCGCGTGCAAGGGGAACGACGAGGGCAAGGGGGACGGCGAGGGCAAGGGCGGCTCCGGCGGCACGTCGGTGACACCCGGCGTGACCGGCAAGGCGTTCGCGGCTTTCGTACGCGGTTCATGGAAGGTCACGTCGGAGATGCCGGGTGGCGACACCTTCACGTACACCATGACCGTGGACGACGGCGTCTGGACCATGGACGCGGGCGGCGGCAAGTCGACGAAGGGCACCTGGTCGCTCCAGAACGGCCGGCTGGCACTGCGGGTGCCGGAGCGGCTGGGCGACGCCGACTCCGAACTGAGCGACGCCGCCGCCGAGAACGTCCCGGCGTCCGTCGGTGACTCCGTGTCGCTCGGCCTGCCCTGGCAGCCGCCCGGCGAGTCGGGCACCGGTTCCGGCGAGCGGCTCGAGGTGGAGTACAACAAGAAGGCCGGCATGCGCATCCGCCACACGGAGCCCAGTGGCAGCATGACCGTCCACCACTGCGTGCGGGCCTGAGAGCCGGGCGGGGCGCCGCCGAGCCGCGTCCCGCCCCCCCGGTCGCGTCAGGCCCGCGGGTAGCGGGCCAGCCACCCCGGGGACGAGCCCGCCGGCCCATGCAACGCGGGGCCCTGGGTCATCTCCATCGCGAAGTCGTCGGCCAGTTCCAGGATCGTCGGGCGGCCCTCCAGCTCGGCCAGCCAGGCCGGCGGGAGGGCCGTCTCGCCGTGCAGGGCTCCGAGGAGGCCGCCGGTGAGGGCGCCCGCCGCGGCCGAGGGACCGCTCTGGTTCACGGCCAGGCACAGGCCGTGCCGTACGTCCTCCCCCACCAGCGCGCAGTACACGGCCGCCGCCAGCAGACCGTCCGCCGTACCGTCCCCGGCCAGCTCCTCCACCCGCGCCGGGCCGGGCATCCCCTGCCGTACCGCGCCCAGGGCGTGCTGGAGGGCGTCGGAGACGGGCTGGTGGCCGGGGCGGGCGGCGAGCAGGGCGAGGGCCCGCTGCACGGCGCCGTCCAGGCTCTCGCCCCGGGCCAGCGCGTGCACGATCAGGGCGTACGCGCCCGCCGACAGGTAGGCGATGGGGTGCCCGTGGGTCTGGGCCGCGCACTCCACGGCCAGCTGGACGACGAGCTGCGGCTCCCAGCCGACCAGCAGACCGAAGGGAGCGGAGCGGGCCACGGCCTCCGGGCCCAGCTCGCCGGGGTTCTTGGGGGTCTCCGGCGTGCCCATGGTCTCGTCGCCGAGGCCGATGAGCAGCGGGCGGGTCGGCTCGCGGCGGGCGTACAGCCACTCCTCGCGGGCCAGCCAGCCGTCGTCCTTGCGGCGCTCGTCCGGTCCCCAGTCCCGCTGGGTGGCCGCCCAGCGCAGATACGCCCGGTGCAGATCGGTGGGCGGATGCCAGGCGCCGGTGTCGCGGCGCACCTGGGCGCGTATCAGCCCGTCCATGGTGAACAGGGTGAGCTGGGTGTGGTGGGTGACCGTGCCCCGCCGCCCGTGCCCGAAGGCGAGGTCGAGCAGCCCCTCGGGGCCGTAGGCCGCCCGGATCTCCTCCAGCGACAGCGCGTCCGCCGGGCCGCCCAGCGCATCGCCCACCGCGGTCCCGAGCAGGGTGCCGCGCACCCGGCTGCGGTAGTCCTGCTGTTCGGCACGGCCCCAGACGGCGCCGGATGTCGCACCCACCAGACCTCCCTACGGCACCGACCGTCCGTACGACGCTAGGCACTGTAATCGACAGGGAACGGTCCGTTCAGTGGGGCAAACCAGCTCCGACGGGTCATTCCCGCCCAGCGCTTCCGTGAGCGGTGACGAGCGCCTCGACTCCGTCCAGGATGCGGTCGAGCCCGAACTCGAGCGGCTCGGTGCCGTCCGGCTCGAAGGCACTCGGCGACCGCCTTGGCGAGGGCGGGTTAGCGGTCGGTGTGCCGGATCGCGTCGTTCCGGTGCCCGGAGCGGTTCCTGGAGCTGATGCTGACGAAGGTGCGGCCGGTGGTGACGGAGCAGTCGTCGGGGCGCTGAGTCCTGCCCGTTGGGCCTCGGGCCGGACTAGGTCTATCGTCTGAATTCTGAGGTCAGGACGAGGAGGACGGCCGGTGATGCCGCAGGACGAGGCCGTGATCGGCCGCACGGGGAAGGTACTCATCGGAACGCGCGGATCCGCGGGCCCCGGTGAGGTCCTGGTGCGGGTCAGGGGCGGTTCCGAGACCTTCCTCGCCTGGTCGGAGGAACCCCTGCCCGCGGGCGCGACGGTGCTCGTGATCGAATCACGGGGATGCCGCGAGGTCGGCGTCATCGAGTGGGTGGATCCATTGGACGCGCTCGGCGGCGACCCCGTCGACGCCGGCTGAGGAGTACAAGCATGTTCGGATACCGCGTTCCCGCTCCCGACGAGGCGATGTTGATCTCGGGGGGCCGGCGGGGACTGGGGGGCGCGCCGTTCCGGGTGGTGACGGGCCACGGAAAGTTCGTGCTGCCGGTCTTCCGCAAGGTCCGGTTCCTCACGCTGTCGATGTGCGAGGCGGAGGTCACCGAGACCTGTGTGACCCGTCAGGGCATCTCACTGCACGTCCGCGCGGTCATCGCCTTCAAGGTCGGCAACGACCACGAGAGCATCATCAACGCGGGCCAGCGGTTCCTCTCCGACCAGGAGCAGATGTCGGTGCTCACCGGCCGGATCTTCGCCGGACACCTGCGTGCGATCATCGGCTCGATGACGGTCGAGGAGAT
This sequence comes from Streptomyces sp. NPDC045022, assembly GCF_056432605.1. NCBI lineage: Bacteria > Bacillati > Actinomycetota > Actinomycetes > Kitasatosporales > Streptomycetaceae > Streptomyces > Streptomyces sp. NPDC045022. The sequence goes on along the minus strand of NZ_JBWKIR010000007.1, from coordinate 241,128 downwards.
CGTCACCGAGCGCCAGAAGCTCGCCGCGGAGGTTCTGGACACCTCCAAGACGGAGATGGCCAAGATCGGCCTGATCGTGGACTCACTGCAGATCCAGTCGATCGACGACGGTGCCACCGGCTACATAGACGCGATGTCCGCGCCGCACAAGGCGGCCATCCAGCGGCAGGCCCAGATCGCCCAGGCGCAGGCCACCCAGGCCTCGGCCGAGGCGGAGCAGGCGGCGGCCCGCAAGCAGGCCGAGTACGCCCGGCAGACCGCCGTCGTCAGGGCCGAGTACTCGGCCGAGGTGGACCGCGCCCAGGCCGAGGCCGCACAGGCCGGACCGCTGGCGCAGGCCCACGCCCAGCAGGAGGTGCTCGCCGCCCAGACGGAACTGGCCCAGCGCCAGGCCAAGTTGCGCCAGCAGCAGCTGGTGGCCGAGATCGTGAAGCCCGCCGAGGCCGAGGCCGAGCGGATCAGGATCCTCGCCGCCGCCGAGGCGCAGCGGATGAAGATCCAGGCGGAGGCGGCGGCCTCGTACGACCGGGTCGCGCTCGACCGGATGCTGATCGACCAGCTCCCGCAGATCGTGAAGGAGGCCGCCGGAGGCCTGGCCGGCGCCAACGTCAATGTCCTGAACGGCGCGGACGGCCTCGGTGAGATCGCCGCCGGACTGGTCTCCCAGGGCCTGACGATCCTGGACTCGGTCCGGCAGAACCTGAACGGCCAGGACTCCGACGGGCACCGCCCCGCGGAGCCCAAGGGCAGCGGCCTGCTCCAGCTGCACCCGGGCAAGGACAAGAAGTCGGACAACGGTCCGGTGGACGTCGACTAGCGGACGCCGGCCGGCGCACACCGACGACCGTACGGCCTCATGCCGCCACCGAGGCCACACGGCAGTCGCGGCACCGGCCGGGCCGCGGTGCCCGGAAGGCGCGGTCACAGCCGTCGCAGGTCTGGAGCGGGTCCGGGCGCGACGGCGTGACGCTCGCGGGCGGCGCGACCCGGTACGAGTTCCGCCCAGACGATCTTGGACCCGGCCGCCGCCTCCGCCACGCCCCAGCGGTCCGCGTACGCCGACACGATCCGCAGACCCCGCCCCGCCTCCGCGTCCTCGGCCACCGGATCCGGGAGACCCGGGACCCGGTCGCCCCGGGCGTCGGTCACCTCGATACGGAGGGTGCCGTCGTCATGCAGCGCGAGCGCCAGCCGGAAGTCCCTCCCTCGCACGCGCCCGTGCAGTACGGCGTTGGACGCCAGCTCCGCCACCACCTGCGCCGCCTCCTCGAACGGCACGCCCCACTCGTCCAGTTGACGCTCGGTGAGGAGGCGGGCGAGCCGGGCACCCCTGCGGGTGGCCGACAGCTGGATCCTGAGGCGGGATTTCTGATTCATGTCACCCAGCGTGGCCATCCGTCCCTACTCTGAACAGCGACGACCACGGTACGGAGCGTGACTGTACGAGCGGATCGCGGGGTCGTACGGCTCGTACGGCGGGAGGGATGAAGGTGGAGGACGAGGAGGCCGAGGCCGTACTCAGGACGGTCGGGCGGCAGATCAAGTTGTGGCGAGAGTCCGCGGGCCTGAAGCAGGGGGAACTCGGGGCGGCCATCGGGTACGGCGCCGAGATGGTGTCCTCGGTGGAGCGGGGGCGCCGGATCCCCAAGCCGGATTTTCTGGACAAGGCCGATGAAGTGCTCGGCGCGGGCGGGAAGTTGGCCGTGATGAAGGAGGACGTGGAGAAGTCGCGGTACCCGAAGAACGTGCGAGACCTGAAGAAGCTGGAGGACGAGGCGGTAGAGCTGGGCACGTACGCCAACCACAACATGCATGGCCTACTGCAGACCCCTGCGTACGCACGGGCGCTGTACGAGATGCGGCGGCCCGCCTTCACGGAGGAGGAACTGGATCGCCACGTCGCCGGACGCATCGCGCGTCAGCGGGTCTTCGAACGCGTGCCGGCGCCGCTGCTCACTTTCGTCCTGGAAGAGGTGACGCTCCGACGGCCCATCGGAGGCAAAGTGGTGTTGCGAGAGCAGCTCGAACACCTCTTGGAGGTAAGCGCTTTGCGGCACGTCGAGATTCAGGTGATGCCCGTGGACCGGGAGGACCATGCCGGTATGGGCGGTCCCTTCTGGCTGGCGAAGCTGCGGAACGGCAAGACGCTCGGGCACTCGGAGGGGCAGCTGTACAGCCGGCTGTTCAGCGACCCCAAGGACGTCCAGGTCCTGGAGATGCGCTATGGAATGATCCGTGCGCAGGCTCTCTCCCCTCGGGAGTCGCAGGCCTTCATCGTGAAAGTGCTGGGAGAACAGAGATGAACCCCCCGCTGACTTGGGTCAAGAGCAGCTACAGCAGCAACGACGGCCCCGAATGCGTCGAAGTAGCCATAACCCCCGCCACCGTCCACATCCGCGACTCCAAGGACAAGGAGCGCGCACAACTCGCCGTCACCGGCGCCGCCTGGACCGAGTTCCTGGGCTTCGCCGCTCAGTCCGCATAACGCGCCCGCATCCCGTCCCGTGCCTCGACCGCTCTGGCCAGGCGAGGCGCGAGTCTGGCCCGGTCCATGCCGGGGCTGCGCAGGAGGACGGCGAGGCAGTCGGCCAGGGTGACCAGGCCGTCGTACTCGGCGGGGCCGAGGAGGAGCGTTGAGTCCAGGCGCGGCCAGTCCTGGACGGCCGCGCTGGTCGTGGCCTCGATGATCCATCTCTCCCGCCGCCCCAGGGGGGCGTCGGGGTGCCGGACCGAGCGGGCCAGCCGCGTCCACAGCGAGTGGGCGACTGCCATGCCCTCTGCGCCGCTGACCGCCACGGCCAGGTGCAGCAGTCCGAAGTACTCGTCGCTCGCCCCCCACTGCTCGGCGGCCTGCCTTGCCCGGGACCAGTTCCGCATGCGCAGGTGCACGGCGCATCGGGTCGCCGGGGTGTCCGCCGCGGCGAGTGCCTCCCCGAGCCGGCCGCTCAGCAGGTGCACGGTGGCCGACGTCTGATGGGCCCAGCAGGGATCTCCCCCCAGCGAGACGAATCGCTCCAGGTCCGCGCGGGCCTGGTCCAACCGGCCGACCGCGATGTCCGTGCAGATCTTGTGCCCCAGTGCCCAGGGGCCCTCGGGGTCCAGCTCCACCGCGCGGTAGACGTCGGCGAGCGCTCTGTCATAGGCGCACCGGCGGCGGTGGGCGTGGGAGCGGTGCACCAAGGCCCAGGCGTAGTCCGGCGCCAGGCTCAGTGCGTGGTCGAGGTCGGCCAGTGCCTCCTCGTCACGGCCGTGTTTGCAGTGCAGGGCGCCCCGGCTGGCGTAGACGGAGGGGTGGTCCGGGTCGAGGTCGATGGCCTTGCGGTAGTCGGCCAGGGCTTCCTCCTCGCGGCCCACGGCGCTGAGCGCGTCGCCTCGCTCGCACAGCACCCAGGGTGCCTCCGGGTCCAGCGCCACCGCGCGGTCCAGGTCGGCGAGTTGGTGCTCGCGGTCGCCCCGGGACCGCATCAGGCGGGCCCGGCGGACCAGGCCCCAGACGAAGTCCGGGTCGATCTCCAGTGCCTGGTTCACGTCCGCCAGCGCGAGGTCGTACCGAGCCAGTGCCTGGTGCGTGGCCCCCCGCGAGGCCCAGGCACCGGGGATCGTCGGGTCGAGTTCGATCGCCCGGTCCAGATCCCGCAGGGCGGCGTCGTAGTGCCCGACCCTGCGGTGGTACTCGCCACGGAACGTCAGGTTCGCGGCGTTGTCGGGGTCTCGGGCGAGCGCGTGGTCCAGATCCTCGATCGCCCCTGCGAAGTCCTGGAGCAGGACACGGGTCGCGGAACGGCTGACGTAGGCGCGGGCCGACTCGGGGTCGAGGGAAACGGCCCGGTCGTACTCGGTCACCGCACGCTCGTACTCGTCACGCGCCCGGAAGATGTTGCCCCGCACTACGTGAGCGACGGCCCGGGACGTCCTGTCCAGCTGCGCTCGGTCGATCAGCAGGGCCAAGGCGTCCGCGGCGGTCGAGGCCTGAAACGCGTGCAGCAGGTCCTCGCCCCAGCGGGACACCGCCTCGGTCCGGGTGTCCGCTCCTGCCTGCACCAGCATCTCGGCCCAACGGCGAGCCTCCTCGACACCATGCTGGCAGGCCCGTACCAGGCCGCCGAGCACCGCCGGCAGCGCGGCCTTCTCCCCCGCGCACAGCCGGTGATACGCCTCCGCCAGCCGTAGTTCCCGCCATCTCTCGTCGGTCCAGGGGTCGTTCAGCCCCGCCCCCCGCTCCTCCCGCCACCGTTCGAACGTCTCCGCCAGCCGCCCGTGCCGTTCCGCCCACCCCCGAGGTGAGCGCCCGCGCTGCAACCGCAGCATCGGCGCCCGTACGACATCGTGGTACTGGACCCGGTCGCCCCGCTCGCCGACGAACGGCATCCCCCGCAGCCAGTCGTACAGGGGGTCGGCCTCCTCCTCCGTGCAGTCCACCACCGCCCGGAACACGTCGGCGTCCAGTCGGCGGGGCAGCGCGCAGGCCAGGGCGACCGAGCGCCGTACCGGATCCGGCTCCCACCTCAGGAACCGTTCCACCGCCGTGGCGCTCGGGTCGCCCACGTCGTCCGGGTCGGCCGGGCGGCCCTCGGCGAGGGTGGAGACGAGGACGGGCAGGCCGCCGGTGAGGCGGAGCACCTCCTCCACCACCGGCTCCGCCACCACGCCCCGGTCCGCCAGCAGTCCCCGCGCCTCCGCCTCCGTGAACGGGCCGAGCGGCAGGTCGGTCATGAAGTCCGCGAAGCCGCCCCAGCGGGCGGTGTCGAAGGGGCGCTGGCCGGCGGTGACGACGATGACGTTGGCGGGCAGGGCGCCGTAGCGGTCGGTGGTCATCAGCTCGTGCAGCCAGCCGTCGAGCAGGGGGCCGGTGCGCTCGTACGTGTCGAACAGCAGGACCAGCCAGGGGACCGAGGAGGTGACCGCGGACAACTCGTCGAGCAGCTTGGGAGTCAGCACCCGCTCGGGGGACAGCACCAGTTGCACGTCCTCCTGGTCGCGGAAGCGGGCGCTGAGGCGCGCTTTCAAACGGGCCGCGCCCTGCGCCAGTTGGCCGGCGTCCACCGCTCCCACGAAGGCGCCGGCGCCGGGGACCAGTGCGCCCACGCCCGCCATGCCCAGCCGTACCGCCGTCGTCGTCAGGGGGGACGGGCCCTCCGGCGCCGGCTCGAGGGCCGCCACCTCGGCCTCGGCCTCGTGCCGCCGCTCCCGGTGGGCGGCGAGCGCCTCCTCCAGTTTCTTCAGACGGTGCCCCTGCTGGGCGAGTTGGTGACCGAGTGCCGCCATCGCCTCGGGCACGCTCCCCACGCTCTCGTCGACGTACGCCGTCAGCGCCCCGCGCTCGCGGGCGATCTGTTCCAACTCCTTGATCAGGAACGTTTTTCCGACACCCGCGTTGCCGTGGACGTGGAAGAGGAACCGGTGGCGTTCGTCCTCGGGGGGAAGGTCCAAGTTCGCCCGGAACGCGGCCCGTTCGCCACCGCGGCCGACGAATCCCGCCCGTCGGCGCCGTCCGATCAGTTCCTGCATCGACGGTCGTGCCTGCGCCATTCGTCCGTCCTTCCCCCCATGCCCGCCTCTTCATTCTGGCGCAATGGCCACGTGAGGAGTCGGCTCCCGACGGGGGAGAATCCAGCCATGACCACCACCCCCACCCGCCACACCGGCCTCAGACTTGCCGCCGGTGTGCTCACCGGGATACTCGCCCTGTACATCGCCCTGGTCGCCCTCGGGAACATCACCGACTTCGGGACGAACCAGCAGTTCGTACGGCACGTACTGGCGATGGACACGACGTTCAAGGACGACGACCTGATGTGGCGGGCCGTCACGAGCACCGGCCTGCAGGACACCGCCTACATCCTGATCATCGTCTGGGAGACGGTGGCGGCACTCGTGCTCATCTGGGGCACCTGGCTCTGGGCGCGGCGCGATCACGACCTCGCCCGGCGCGTCTCCACCTACGGGCTGCTGATGCTGTTGCTGCTCTTCGGCGCCGGGTTCATCGCGATCGGCGGTGAGTGGTTCTCCATGTGGCAGTCGAAGACCTGGAACGGGCTGGACGCCGCCACCCGCGTGTTCCTGCTCAGCGGGGTCGCGTTGGTCGTCAACCAGCTGCCGGACGGCGGACGGCGCGACGCCTAGTCGACCACCGCCACCTTGGTGCCCTGGTCGCCGAAGGACCACAGTGCGGCTCCGTCCTCCTTGTGGAGGCGGATGCCGCCCAGCTTCTTGCCGTTCGCGGGCGGCGGCGAGGCGCCGTCGAGGGCGTTGGAGAAGGCTATGTTCACGCCCTGCGCCTTGGTGAAGTACATGATGTGCTCGATCTCGACGCCGTCCGAGCCCTTGAGGGACTGGGTGCGCAGGGTGACCGAGTAGCGGCCCGGCTGCGGGCTCACCGTGCCCGGCCACACCGTGAACGTGCGGGTCGCCCTGCCGGTCGCGTCGACCATCCACACCCGTTTCCGGCCGAGCGAGTAGACGATCCGGCGGCCCGTCCCGGACTCGTCCGGGACGGCGGGCGCCGCCGGCGTCCTCGGTGTCGCGGAGGCGTGGGCGCCCGCCGACGCCGAGGCGCTGGGCTTGCCGGTCGCGGCCGCGGGTTGCGGCCCGTGGTCGGCCTGGATGGCGAGGGCGATCACGGCCGCGGTCGCTCCCGCCGTCAGACCGGTGACCCAGGCCCACGAGGGCAGTCGGGCAGCCACGGGTACGCATCTCCTCCGCTACGGGGCCCCGTCCGGATCGGGGGGTCGGATCATCGTACTCAGTCCAGGACGGGGAGCAGATCCGGCAGGTGGCCGTCGGAGGCCTCCGCCGCCCGCTGCCGTTCCTCCGGCACCTCGCCGTAGAGCGTGGTGCGCGGCCTCGCCGGGCGGCCGGCCGCCTCGGCCACCGCGACCAGGTCGCGGATCGACTTGTACGAGCCGTAGGAGGAGCCCGCCATGCGGGAGATCGTCTCCTCCATGAGGGTTCCGCCGAGGTCGTTCGCGCCGGAGCGGAGCATCTCCGCCGCCCCCTCCGCGCCCAGTTTGACCCAGCTTGTCTGGATGTTCGGGATCCAGGGGTGCAGCAGGAGCCGCGCCATCGCGGTGACCGCGCGGTTGTCCCTCGCGGTCGGGCCCGGACGTGCGATCCCCGCCAGGTACACCGGCGCGTTGGTGTGGATGAACGGAAGCGTCACGAACTCGGTGAAGCCGCCCGTCTCGCGCTGGATCCCGGCGAGTGTGCGCAGGTGGCCGAGCCAGTGGCGGGGCTGGTCCACGTGGCCGTACATCATCGTCGAGGACGAGCGGATGCCCAGCTCGTGGGCCGTCCTGATCACCTCGATCCAGGTGGCCGTGGGCAGCTTGCCCTTGGTCAGCACCCAGCGGACCTCGTCGTCCAGGATCTCGGCCGCCGTACCGGGGATGGAGTCCAGGCCCGCCTCCTTGGCCGCCGTCAGCCACTCCCGGATCGACAGCCCCGTCCTCGTCGCGCCGTTCACCACCTCCATCGGCGAGAAGGCGTGGACGTGCATGCCGGGGACGCGCTCCTTGACCGCCTTCGCGATGTCGAAGTACGCCGTGCCCGGCAGGTCGGGGTGGATACCGCCCTGCATGCAGACCTCGACCGCGCCCACGTCCCAGGCCTGCTGGGCGCGGTCCGCCACCTGCTCCAGGGAGAGCGTGTAGGCGTCGGCGTCCGTGCGGCGCTGGGCGAAGGCGCAGAAGCGGCAGCCGGTGTAACAGACGTTGGTGAAGTTGATGTTGCGGGTGACGATGTAGGTGACGTCCTCGCCGGCCGCCGTCCTGCGCACGTCGTCGGCCACCTCGCACAGCGCGTCCAGCGCCGGGCCGTCGGCGTGGAGGAGGGCCAGGGCCTCGGCGTCCGACAGCTTCGTCGGGTCGTCGGCCGCGGTGCGCAGGGCCTGCCGTACGTCCGTGTCGATGCGCTCCGGTGCCATGCCGGGAACGGCCGCCTCGCGCAGGGCCTCCCAGTCGCCGTACACCTCGTCGAAGTCGTCCCGCCGGTCGGCGCTGCGGCCCTCGGTGTCGATCGTGCGGTGCAGGTCCGTGCGGCCGGCCGGTACGAACGCCTCCTCCGGCTCCTGCCACGGCAGGCCTCGCGGGAGCGCCTCGGGGCGGGCCAGCCCCGTCTCCGGGTCGGCCAGGGCGCTCACGTGCGGGCGCAGCCGCGGGTCCAGCCAGGGCTCGCCGCGACGGACGAACTCCGGGTACACGCAGAGGCGTTCGCGCAGCTCGAAGCCCGCCGCCGCCGACTTCGCGGCCAGCTCCTCGATCTGCGGCCAGGGACGTTCGGGGTTGACGTGGTCGATGGTGAGCGGGGAGACCCCGCCCCAGTCGTCGATGCCGGCGCCGATCAGGCGCTCGTACTCGCTGTCGACCAGGTTGGGCGGGGCCTGGAGGCAGGCCGCGGGTCCCATGATGTGCCGGGCCACGGCCACGGTGGCGACCAGGTCGTCCAGTTCGGCGTCCGGCATGCCGCGCATCGCCGTGTCCGGCTTGGCGCGGAAGTTCTGGATGATCAGTTCCTGGATGCCGTGGTAGGCCCGCGACACCTTCCGCAACGCGAAGAGGGACTCCGCGCGCTCCTCGTACGTCTCACCGATGCCGATCAGCAGGCCGGAGGTGAAGGGGACGGAGGAGCGGCCCGCGTCCTCCAGCACCCGAAGGCGTACGGCGGGTTCCTTGTCCGGGGAGCCGTGGTGCGGGCCGCCGGGCTCGGACCAGAGCCGGGTCGCGGTCGTCTCCAGCATCATGCCCATGGAGGGGGCGACCGGCTTCAGACGCTGGAAGTCCGTCCAGGTCAGTACGCCCGGGTTGAGGTGGGGCAGCAGGCCCGTCTCCTCCAGAACGCGGATCGAGATGGCGCGGACGTAGGCGATGGTGTCGTCGTAGCCGTGCGCGTCGAGCCACTCCCGCGCCTCGGGCCAGCGGTCCTCGGGCTTGTCCCCGAGGGTGATCAGGGCTTCCTTGCAGCCGAGGGCGGCGCCCTTGCGGGCGATGTCGAGCACTTCGTCGGGGGACATGAACATCCCGTGGCCCGCCCGGCGCAGCTTGCCGGGGACGGTGACGAAGGTGCAGTAGTGGCACTTGTCCCGGCACAGCCGGGTGAGGGGGACGAAGACGCTCTTCGAGTAGGTGATGATGCCGCGCCGGCCCGCCGCCTCCAGGCCTGCGTCCCGCACCCGGGCGGCGGACGCGGCGAGGTCGGTGAGGGCCTCACCCCGGGCCTGGAGCAGCACCGCCGCCTCACCGACGTCGAGGGCGACGCCGTCCCGGGCGCGTCTGAGGGCGCGCCGCATGGAGTTGTCGGTCGGTCCGATTCCGGGGGTCGCGGAAGTCGTCATCCCTTGAGCATACGTTCGGGGTGATCACAGACCGGGGCGCCCTGCCTGGGGGAAGCTCCCGTAGCCGTCGAGCGCCCGCAGCACCTCCGTCTCGCCCGCGGGCGGCAGCTGGAGCACGACCTCCTCGATGCCCAGCTCGGCGTAGTGGGCGAGCTTGCCCGGGGTGGGCCGGACCGCGTACGGGACCACCTGGAGGGCGGCGGGGTCGCGGCCCGCGTCCGCCCACACCGAGCGCAGCACGGGGAGCGACTCGGCGAGGCCCCGGCCGCCGATCGGCAGCCAGCCGTCGGCGTACTCGGCGATGTGCGCGAACAGCCTGGGCCCGGCGGCCCCGCCGACCAGGATGCGGGGGCCGACGACCGGTCCGCGCGGCCTCCGCGCCGGCTTGGGGTACGCGAGGCTGGCCCGTACGCCCCCGAACTCGCCTTTGTAGGAGGCCGGTTCCTCGGACCACAGCGTCTGCATGAGACGCACCCGGTCCCGGACCAGCTCCCGCCGGGTGCGCCACTCCACTCCGTGGTCGGCGGCCTCCTCCACGTTCCAGCCGAAGCCGACGCCGAGGGTGAAGCGCCCGCCGGAGAGGTGGTCGAGGGTGGCGATCTGCTTGGCGAGGGCGATCGGGTCGTGCTGGGCCGCCAGGGTGATGCCGGTGCCGAGCCCGAGGCGCTCGGTGACGGCCGCCGCCTGGCCGAGCGCGACGAAGGGGTCGAGGGTACGGCCGTACTCGCGCGGCAGTTCGCCGCCGGCCGGGTACGGTGTGGTCCGCTCGACGGGGGTGTGGGTGTGCTCGGGCAGGTACAGCCCGGCGAAGCGGCGCGCTTCCAGCTCACGGGCGAGCCGGGTGGGGGTGATGGTCTCGTCGGTGAGGAAGATCGTGACGGCGATGCGCATGGGTCATCCGTACCCCGCCCGGCCCCCTTACTCGATCTGCGCCGCCGCCCACTCGGCCCATTCCTTCCGCATGGCGTTGAAGCGCAGGCCGTACTCCAGGGCGATCCGGCCGTAGACCGAGAGGTTGTCGTCGTCCCAGTCTATGAACTCGGTGAGCCTGCGCAGCTGTTCGTGGCTCTGCTCGGACATCTCGATCAGCTCGGTCAGATAGGCGTGGGCCTGCTCGGGCCGCAGTACGCCGAGGAAGAAGACCCGCAGCAGGATGTCGCTGCGGGTGTTCCGCTGGGGTCTGGTCTCCGTCAGCCAGTGCCGCAGCTCGGCGAGCCCCTCGTCGGTCAGGGCGTACTCCTTGCGGCCGCGCGGGCCCTCGGCGGCCACGGTGATCAGCCCGGAGCCCGCCAGCTTGGTCAGCTCGGTGTAGATCTGGCTCTGTGTGGCCGGCCAGACGTTGGCCAGTGAGGTCTCGAACAGCTTGAGCAGGTCGTAGCCGCTGGCGGGGCGTTCGGTGAGCAGGCCGAGGAGTGCGTGTCTGAGGCTCATGCCCCCACCTTACCTTCCACTATTGACATGTCGATGCCGGACCTTCTACTTTTGACATGTCGAAGAAGGAACTCCAAGGCCCGGACCGGCCTCGGACACCAGAAAACGGGGACCCACATGTCGTACCTGCGCACGTTCCTGCCATGGATCGTCTTCGCCGTCATCCCTTCGGCGGACTGGCAGTGGGGCGCCCTCGCCGCCCTGGTGGCGGCCATCGGGATCATCGCCCAGGAGAAGCGGTCCGGCACCGGATTCGACACCCTCATCATCGAGTCGGGCTCGGCGGTCTTCTTCGCCGTGCTCGCCGCCGTCGCCTTCGCCGATCCCCACTCGGGCGTGCACGACTACTCCGCGGCCCTCTCCGCCGGCACCCTCGCCCTGGTCGCCGGGGTCTCGCTGGCCATCGGCCGGCCGTTCACGCTGGGCATCGCCAAGCGCACCACTCCGCGCGAACTCTGGGGTCTGAAGCCGTTCATCCGCACCAACGTGGTCATCACCGCCGTATGGACCGCCGCCTTCGCCCTGACCGCCGTCGTCCTCGCTCTGGTCGCCCACGCCGGGCACGGCCACTCGACGCCCGCGACGCTCGTCCAGATCGCCGGTTTCGTCGTCCCGATGATGTTCACCGTCCGCTACGTCGCCCATGTCCAGGCGAAGGCCGCGCAGGCGGCCCGATGACCACCCCCGAGCACCTCTCCGGCAACTACGCCCCGGTCACCGAGGAATTCACCGCGCACGACCTGCCGGTGACCGGCACGATCCCGCCCGAGCCGGCCGGCTGGTACCTGCGCAACGGCCCGAACCCGGCCGACGCCGCCTCCGGGCACTGGTTCTTCGGTGACGGCATGATCCACGGGGTGCGCCTGGAGGGCGGCCGCGCCGTGGCCTACCGCAACCGCTGGGTCCGCACCAGCCGCCTGACCGACGGGGCGCTGATGTACGACGACCAGGGCCGCCGGGACCTCACCGCCGGACCGGCCAACACGCACGTCGTCCGGCACGCGGGCCGCACCCTCGCCCTGGTCGAGACCGCCCTGCCCTACGAGTTGACCCGCGACCTGGGCACCAAGGGCCCGTACGACTTCGACGGCCGCCTGCACACCGCGATGACGGCCCACCCGAAGACCTGCCCCACCACCGGCGAACTGCACTTCTTCGGCTACGGCATGCTGGAGCCCACCCACCTCACCTACCACCGGGCGGACGCCACCGGCGAACTGGTGCTCAGCAGGCCCGTCGAGGTGCCCGGGCCGACCATGCTGCACGACTTCGCGCTCACCGCCGGACACGTCGTCTTCATGGACCTGCCCGTCGTCTTCGACGTCGAACTCGCCCTGACCGGCGGCACCATGCCGTACAGCTGGGACGACGGCTACGGCGCCCGCCTCGGCGTGCTGCGCCGCGACGACCCGCACGGCCCGGTCCGCTGGTTCACCGTCGACCCGTGCTACGTCTTCCACATCCTCAATGCCCATGACGCGCCGGACGGCACCATCGTGCTGCACGTGATGCGCTACCCGGACATGTACCGGCGCGACACGGACGGCGGTGCGAGGCCGCGGCAGGCCGTGCTGTGGAAGTGGACCATCGACCCGGCGACCGGCACGGTCCGCGAGGAACAGTGCGACGACCGGCCGGGCGAGTTCCCGCGCGTCGACGACCGGCTCACCGGCCTCGCCGCCGGACACGGGCACCTGACGAGCGGCACCTCACTGGTCCGCTACGACCTGTCCTCCGGGACCGCCGTCGCGCATGACTTCGGGCCCGGCCGCACCCCCGGGGAGGCCGCCTTCGCCCCCGCCGACGACACACCCGGCGGCCCCGGCTGGCTCCTGACGTACGTCCACGACGCCGCCACCGACCGCAGCGACCTGGTCGTCCTGGACGCCGACGACCTCGCCGCGCCCCCGGTCGCCACGATCCACCTGCCGGCCCGGGTGCCGTTCGGCTTCCACGGCAACTGGCTGGCCGACCGGGATGCCTAGTGCCGCACTAGGCGGTGCCTTCGCGGGTGGCGCGGCGCAGGGCGATGATCTCGGCGACCGCGTCCAGCCAGCGCGCGGCCCAGGTCTCGGCCTCCGGTGTGGTGGCGGTCTGCGCGGCGCCGCTCAGCCAGTCCCGCAGCACGGCCGCCGGCTCCGGGGACGGCAGCGGCTCGGACAGCTCCGCGGCGTACGCCAGGCCGCCGGACCGGACGATCCCGGCGACGAACACCACCGACCGCGGCAGTACGCCGAGCCGGTCGAGGGTGACCGCGGCCGCGATGGCACCGTCACCGAACAGGGCGGTGCGGAACGCTTCCTGGATCAGGCCGTAGCGCAGCAGTTGGGTGACGTCGGTGGCGGCCAGGACCTCGTCGTCGGTGCGGCTGTCGGGAGCAGGGGGCATGAGGGCCTCGGTTCCGGTCCGGGATCAGCGGATGGTGATCGTGAAGACGTAGAAGCCGGCGTGGGAGTCCGGGGTGCCGGTCGCGGTGGGGTACGGGGACGGGGACGCCGTGCCGTCGGGGGTCGGCGACAGGGTGGACCGGTCGTCGGGGCCGGGGCCGGTGCATGTGTGCAGGGGGCAGTACAGCAGCCGTACCGTGGCCCTGCCCTTCGCCACGGCGGTGAAGTCGAACGACTGGGTGCCGTCGGTGCTGCCGTCGGCGTCGCCGCCGCCGTAGTCCTTCCGCTTGCCCCGGTACCTCAGCACGGCCGAGTCCGGCTCGGGGTCGGTGAGGTACCAGTTCTGGTCCAGGGTCGGGGACGCCGGGACGGTGAGGGCGAACCGCTTGCCGGGCTCGACGGTGATGGTCCGGTCAGCGGTGCCGTACTCGGTGACCGCGGTGCCGCCGGACGTGGCCCGCACGCTCGGGGTGGCCGTCCCGCCGGGGGTGCCGGTCCCGCCGGTCCCGCTCTCCTTGCCGCAACCGGTGAGGGCGAGCAGGCAGACGAGGGCGGCCGAGCCGAGGAGTGGTGCGCGTGAAGTCATGGTCAGTCGCCGGTTCCTGGGTTTCTCAGTCCTGGGGCAGATGAACGGCGTAGGCGTCGGGCAGTGCGTTGTCACTGGCCTTCGCCATGCCGCCGTTGACGAAGTCGTCCTCGCTGACCCATGTGGTCTGACCCCACGGGTTGTAGATCTCCAGCTTGTCGCCCTCCTGGCCGACGATCATCATCGCGTGGCCGGACCGCTTGTTCTGGGCGTCGTACCCCTCGACGCCGATGGGCACCGGCTTGCCCTCCGCCACCGCCTTCTCGATGTCCGGCAGGACGTTGCGCCGCGCGTCCGCGTCACGGACCTCGTGCAGCTCGTACGAGCTGCCGGTCTCGGGGCTGATCTCCTTGTTGACGACCTCGGTCTTGCCGTCCAGGCCCATGCCGTTGTAGCCGGCACCGCCGTGGCCCTCCTCGTGCACCCGGTGCTGCTCGTCCACCAGGCGCCGCCGGAACGCGGCCGGGTCGTTCTCCTGCCCACTGGGCCCACCGGTGAGCCCGAGGGCGTAGACGGGGTCGACCATGGCGCGGGCGGTGACAGTGGAGGAGGCGACACAGGTGCCCTCACTGCCGTCGCCGCCCTGGGACCACTGCTGGGAGCCGAAGCTCTGCAGGTCGGTGTTGATGTTGGCGCCGCTGCTGGGGTTCGTCCCCTCGTCCTTGAGGCTGTCCCCCTTGGTGACGATCGGTGACAGGTGCTGCTGCAGCCACGCCGGGTCCTTGCCGTGGATCTTCCCGCCGAACGTCTCGATGTCGTCGACGCCGTGTCCGGCGGCGAGGGCCTTCATGAGGTACGCCTTCTCCTGCGGGGACTTCGCGCCCGCCAGGAGCTGTTCCATCCGGGCCCGGTCGGCCGGCGACAGCTTCTCCATCGCCTGGCCCGAGCGTTCCAGGTCGTTGGCGGTGAGGATCTCGTTGTAGTCGGCAACGCCGGCCGGTCCGCTGGTGTCGGCGAGCATCAGCCGGTCGACCGCGGTCAGGTCGTCGGTGTGCATCTTCCCGGCGCGCGCCTCGGCCGCCCACTTGTTCAGGTCCCGGGCCGCGGCACGGACGGCGTCGTCCGCGGCCACGGCCGCCTTGTGCATCAGGTCGACCCCGTCGGAGGCGACGCTCCGGGCCGCCACGAGGTCCGCCTTCTCCTCGTCGGTCTCGACCATGCGGTCCAGGAAGCCGTCCTTGCCGCCGAGCCGCTGCTTCGCCTGCCGCATCTTGGCGCGGCCGTCGGCGTCCTGCTTCTGCGCGTGCCCGAGCGCGTCGGCCAGCGTGAGCAGCGCCTTCGCGCCACCCTGGAACGCCTCGGCCATCCTGGTGGCGCCCCGGGCGGCGGCGCCCACCGCGTCGGAGGCGAGGACGCTCGTGTCGCCGACCCAGACCTCCGACAGCCCCTTGCGGGACACCTTGTTCACCCGGTCGTGCAGGTCCCCGGCCTTGTCGACCTGGCCGCGGTAGCGCTTGCTCAGCGACTCGAGCGTCGCCGTGTCACCGTCCGGCGCGGACGCGAAGAGAGCGCCGTCGATCTGGTCCAGCAGATCGTTCTTGGACCCGGCCTTGGGAATGCTCTCGCACAGCCCGGCCAGCCAGGAGCGGCGTGCGGCCGGGGAGTACAGCGGCCCGAAGAATCCCGTCATCGACGCGCCCCTCAGTAGTCCGAGAGGGCGGACGGCCGCTGGGCGAACGCCGGCATGGTGGTGAGGGCGCCCAGCCCGGCGGGGACCGGCATCGTGGTGACGCCGCTGCCCCCGGCGGGCACGGCCTCGGCCCGGGTCGCGACGGCGTGGTCGCCGCCCGCGTACGCCCCCTTGGCGAGGCGGACCTTGTCCGCGAGTTCGTGCAGCGCCGACTCCAGCGTGGAGGCGTCCGCCTCCCAGGCCGCGGCGAACGCGTTGAACGCCGTGCTCGCCTCGGCGCCGCCCAGAGCCTCCTGCGTGTAGCACATGGCGGGGCTGATCGCCGTACGGATGTGTCCCGCCTCGTCGCCCGCGCCGTCCAGTTCCTTCGCCTGCCCGGACATGCCGGACCTGACCGTGTAGCCGTCCGAAGACGCGCCCATCACGCTCCCCCGTTGCGATAGTTCGTGACCGCGGGGGAGGCTAACACGCGGCAGTCGTACGAACGTCCCCGCATCACACGCCCCGCACGGGGCCGACACAGCATCCACGCCGGGCGCCGTCCGCGCCCGGCGAGAGCAGGAGAGCCAGAGACATGCCGGACCGCGCAGACCGCAAGCACCGCATCGTGACCCGCTTCCAGCGGTACCTGGCCAACCCGATCAACCGGCGCCTGGCCTTCCAGACCCTCCTGGAGACCACCGGCCGCACGTCCGGCCGGCCCCGGCAGACCCCGGTGGGCGGACGCCGGGTCGGGGAATCCTTCTGGCTCGTCTCGGAGTTCGGCCACAAGTCGCAGTACGTACGGAACATCCAGGCCGATCCGCGCGTCCGCGTCCGTATCGCCGGACGCTGGCACCACGGCACCGCCCACCTCCTCCCCGACGACGACGCCCTGGCCCGGCTGCGTGCCCTGCCCCGCTTCAACAGCGCGGCGGTACGGGCGTTCGGCACCGACCTGCTGACGGTACGGGTGGACCTGACGGACTGAGCCGCCTCACCCGATCCCGGCGTACGGCTCAGCCCGGCCACACGAGGGACTGCACCTCGCTGTACGCGTGCAGGGCGTACACGCCGACGTCCCGGCCGACCCCGCTCCGCTTGAACCCGCCGAACGGGGCCTCCATGTTGCGGCCGACCGTGTTGATGCCCACGCCCCCCGCCCGCAGCCGCCGCGCCACCCGGAAGGCCCTGGCCACGTCACCGGACCAGACATAGTCGACGAGCCCGTAGTCGGAGTCGTTGGCCAGGGCCACCCCCTCCTCCTCGTCGTCGAAGGGGATCACCACCACCACGGGCCCGAAGATCTCCTCCCGGGCCACCCGCATGTCGTTGCCGCAGTCGGCGAGGAGTGTGGGCCGCACGTAGAACCCGCGCTCCAGCGGCGGTCGTTCACCGCCGGCCACGACCACTGCGCCCTCCTTCCGGCCGAGTTCGACGTACGACTCCACACGCGCCCGGTGCTCGCCCGAGATCACCGGCCCCACGACGGTGTCCGGATCCCGCGGATCGCCGACCCGCAACCGGGCGGCATACGCGGCCAGTCGCGCCACCAGCCGGTCGTACACACCGCGCTGGGCCAGCACCCGGGCCGGGGCGGTGCAGATCTGCCCGCTGTAGAAGGAGAAGGTGGTGCCGATGCCGGCGACGGCCGAGCCGAGGTCGGCGTCGTCGAAGACGACGGCCGCGCCCTTCCCGCCCAGCTCCATCAACTGACGTCTCATGTCCCGCCCGCACACCTCGGCGATGCGCCGGCCGACGGCCGTGGAGCCGGTGAAGCTGACCATGTCGACGTCGGGAGAGGCCACCGCCGCCTCACCCACCGCCACCTCCCGCCCCGAGACCACGTTCACCACGCCCGGCGGCACCCCGGCCGCCTCCAGCGCCTCCGCCATCCGGTAGACGGAGAGGGGGTCCTGCGGGGCGGGCTTCACCACCACCGTGTTGCCCATGGCCAGGGCCGGGGCGACCTTGCCGGCCGGGTTGGCCCACGGGTTGTTGTAGGAGGTGACGCAGGTGACGACCCCGACGGGCTGCCGTACCGCCAGCGCGCCCAGCACGGCCGCCCCGCCCATCGGGCCCGCCTCGTTGATCTGCGGGGCTATCGCCCACTCGGCGGGCTCGACCGTGGCGTACCGGCGGAAGCGGGCGGCGGCCACCCCGACCTGCATCGCGCGGGCCGTCCCGGTCGTCGCCCCGGTCTCGGCGCGGGCGAGGTCGGCGTACGGCTCCAGGGAACCGCGGATGATCCCGGCCGCCCGCCCGAGCACCGCCGCGCGCTCCTGCGGCCGGGTCCGCGACCACGCCCCGAACGCCTCCCGGGCCGCCGCGCAGGCCGCCCGCACCTGCTCCGGCGAGGCCTCCGGGGCCCAGCCGACCAGCTGCTCGGTGGCCGGGTCGGTCACCGGGTAGTGCCCGCCGTCCGGCTCCACCCACTCCCCGCCGACGAACAGCGGCTGCGCCTCGCTCACCGCGTGCTCACCGTCCGCGTGTCCTGCCCGGACCGCAGCACCTTGCCGGGTACGGCCCCGGTCACCACGTCGTCCCGGATCGCCTCGACCCCGTTGACCCACACGGCCCGCACCCCGAGCGCCCTGGAGTCCAGCCGGGGGCTGTCACCGGGCAGGTCGTGCACCAGCCGGGCCGGGCCCGCGTCGATGCGCTCCGGGTCGAACAGCACCAGGTCGGCATGCCAGCCCTCCTTCACCCGCCCGCGCTCACGCAGCCCGAAGAGCCGCGCCGGGTCGTCGGTCAGCATCCGCACCGCCTGCTCCAGGCCGACCAGCTTCCGCCCGCGCAGGCAGTCCCCGAGGAACCGGGTGGTGTACGGCGCCCCGCACATCCGGTCCAGGTGGGCGCCCGCGTCCGAGCCGCCGAGCAGGACGTCCTCGTGCCGCCAGGTCTCGGCGCGCAGCGCCCAGGAGGCGGGGTCGTTGTCACTGGGCATCGGCCACAGCACCGTACGCAGCTCGTCGGCGGCGCAGATCTCCACCAGGCAGCTGAACGGGTCCTGCCCGCGCTCGGCGGCGATGTCCCGCACGACCCGGCCGGTCAGCCCGCGGTTGGCCGCGCTGTAGGTGTCGCCGATGACGTAGCGGCCGAAGTCCGCGAGCCGCCGGAAGACGCCCGCCTCCTTCGACCCGGCCCGCCGCAGCATCTCCTTCCTGACGTCCGGATCGCGGAGCCTGGTGATCCGCTCCGGAACGGGCAGCCCGAGGACGGGCCCCCACCCCGGGATGAGGTTCAGGGCGCAGAACGTGCCCAGGGACATGTTCATCGGGGTGAGGATCGGCATGGTCAGGGCCACCACCCGGCCGCCCGCCTTCCGGGCCCGCTCGCTCGCGCTCAGCTGCCGGGGCACGCGCTCCGGCACGGCCGCGTCGATGGTGAGGACGTTCCAGTTCAACGGGCGCCCGGCGACCGCGCTCAGCTCCGCCAGCAGATCGATCTCGGCATCGCTGAACTGGTCCAGGCAGCCGGCGACGATCGCCTCGATCTGCGTGCCCTCGTGCTCACCGACGGCCCGCGACAGCGCCAGCAGCTCCTCCGGCCGGGCGTGCCGGGAGGCGACCGGCTGCCCGTCCCCGTCGGAGTGGGTGCTGGACTGGGTGGTGGACAGCCCCCAGGCACCGGCGTCCATGGCCTCGTGCAACAGCCGGACCATGGCCTGAAGCTGGTCCTCCGACGGCTGTCCGCCGACCGCTTCCGGCCCCATCGCATACCGCCGCAGCGCGCAATGCCCCACCATGAAGCCCGCGTTGACGGCGATCCGCCCTTCGAGGGCGTCCAGATACTCCCCGAAACCGCTCCAGCTCCAGGGCGCCCCCCGCTCCAGCGCCACCAGGGACATGCCCTCCACCTTGGACATCATCCGCCGGGTGTAGTCGGCGTCCTCGGGACGGGCGGGATGCAGCGGCGCGAGGGTGAACCCGCAGTTGCCGGCGGCGACGGTGGTCACCCCGTGATCGAGGGAGGGGGTGGCGTACGGGTCCCAGAAGAGCTGGGCGTCGTAGTGGGTGTGGGGGTCGACGAAGCCCGGGGTGAGGACGAGACCGGTGGCGTCCTCGCTGGTGCGGGCGTTCCCGGTGAGTCTCCCGATGGCGGCGACACGGCCGTCCCGGATGCCGACGTCGGCGGTGTAGCCGGGCGCACCGGTACCGTCCACGACGGTGGCGCCCTTGATGACGTGATCGAGCATGGGGCTGGCCTCCTTCACCTCCGGGACGCTGACCTGCCGGTGCTCACACAGCCGCCCGGAACCGCGAGGTCCGGTGCACGGGATCCGTGTCGATCTTCGGAATCACGTGCTCCCCGATCAGCCGGATCGTCTGCAACGTCTCCTCCTTCGGCACCCCCACCGGCAGCCCGAAGCTCAGCTGGTCCGCCCCGGCCCGCTCCCACCGCTCGCACTGGCGCAGCACCTCGTCCGGATCACCGCAGATCAGCAACTCCTCCTCGATCAGCAGCTCCACGAACTCCGGTGTGTACTCGGGCAGCGTCTCCGGCCACACCGGGAAGCCCTCGGGACGGGGGAACGTGTCGTGGTAGCGGAAGACCAGCGACGGCAGGTAGTGCAGACCGCCGCCGACCGCGATCTCGATCGCCTTCGCGTGTGTCGGCGCGCAGATGGCCGTGGTCGTCACCATCACGTTGTCGTTCACGAAATCCCCGACGGGTTCCGCGTTCACGACCGCCGTCTTGTACTGCTCCAGCACCCACTCCATGTCGGAGACCTTCTGGACGCTGAAGCCGAGCACGCCGAGCCCCTTCCGCGCGGCCATGGCGTACGAGGGCGGCGAACCGGCGGCGTACCACATCGCCGGGTGCGACTTCCCGTACGGCTTGGGCAGGACCTTCCGCGGCGGCAGCTGCCAGTGCTTGCCCTGGAAACCCGCGTACTCGTCCTGGAGCCACATCTTCGGGAACTCGGCGATGGTCTCCTCCCAGATCTCCTTGGTGTAGTTCATGTCCGTGATGCCGGGCAGGAAGCCGAGGATCTCGTGGCTGCCGGCGCCCCGGCCGCTGCCGAACTCGAAGCGGCCCTCACTGAGGTGGTCGAGCATGGCGACCTTCTCGGCGACCTTCACCGGGTGGTTGACCTGGGCGAGCGGGTTGAAGATCCCGGAGCCCAGGTGGATCCGCTCGGTCGCGTGGGCGAGGTAACCGAGGAAGACGTCGTTGGCGGAGAGGTGCGAGTACTCCTCCAGGAAGTGGTGCTCGGAGGCCCAGGCGTACTTGAAGCCGGACTTGTCCGCCTGGATGACGTACTCGGTCTCCTCCATCAGCGCCCTGTGCTCGGCCAGCGGGTCGGTCTCGGCGCGCTTGCCCACGTATCCCTGTACGAAGAGCCCGAATTCCACGGCGGTTCACCGTCCCTCGGATTTTCTGACGGATCGTCAGATGTGGCGTGTCGGCCGACTGTCGCATCGGTCGCGCCGACCGTCAATAGCTGATAGCACGTCAGATACGGGCTCACATGACGCCGACCCCGGCCAGCCAGCCCCCGTCGATCACGAACGGCTGCCCGGTGACGTACGAGGAGTCGTCCGAGGTGAGGAAGAGGGCGAGGCGGGCCACCTCCTCGGGCTGGCCGACCCGGCCGAGCGGCACGAGCCTCCGGTACAGCTCGTCCAGGGCCCGGCTCGTCTCCTCCGGGTCCGCGTCCGGGTCCAGCCGGGCCGGGTTGGACATCGCCGTGTCGATGGCGCCCGGGCAGATGGCGTTGACCCGGATCCGCCTGCTCGCCAGCTCCAGGGCGGCCACCCGGGTGAGCCCGAGCACGGCGTGCTTGGTGGCCGCGTACGTGCCCACCGCCGCCATCCCGGTGAGCGCCGTGTAGGAGGCGGTGTTGACGATGGTCCCCCCGTCCGCCAGCTCCGGTGCCACCGTCTTCATGCCCAGGAAGCAGCCGACCTGGTTGACCTGCACGACCTGCATGAACTCGTCCAGCGGGGTGTCCACGAGGGCGTTGAAACGCAGGATGCCGGCGTTGTTGACCAGCCCGTCGATCCGCCCGTACGCCCCTTTCGCGGCCGCGACGGCCTCCCGCCACCCCTCCTCGGTGCCCACGTCGAGGTGGACGTACAACGCGCCTATCTCCTTGGCCAGCGCCTCCCCCTGGCCGTCCAGCACATCCGCCACGACCACCCGCGCCCCCTCCGCCCGGAAGAGCCGCGCCTCCTGCTCGCCCTGTCCGCGGGCCGCCCCGGTGACGATGACGACCCGCCCGTCCAGCTTGCCCATACCGTCTCCTCAGTCCAGCCGGGGTGCGACCGCCGCCCCGAACGTGCCGATCTGCTCGACGAGTTCGGCCCGGCTCCGGCTCCGGAACCGCACCTGGATCTGGTCCACGCCCATCGCCCGGTACGCCCGCAGCGACTCGGCGATCTCCTCCGGCGCCCCGGTGAGGGTGCGCCGGCCGACGTCCCAGCCGGGCCGGCCGACGTACAGCGGCTCGGTGATGGCGCCCACAGTGAAGGGCCCCTCGACGCGGTGCTCCGTCCTGAGCCGCCGTATCCGCGCGATCTGCGCCGGCAGCCGCTCCCGGGGGTCCCCCTGCGGCAGCCACCCGTCACCCTTGAGCGCGGCCCGGCGTACGGCGGCGGGCGACGAGCCGCCGACCCACACGGGCACGGACGGCTGCGCGGGCCGCGGCCGCTGCCCCAGTCCGGCGAAGTCGTACAGCTTGCCGTGGTGCTCGGGGAACTCCTCGGGTCCGAGGGCGGCCCGCAGCGCGTCGATGCTCTCGTCGAGCACCGCGCCCCGCCGCTCGAAGTCCGCTCCCAGGACCTCGAACTCCTCCCGCACATGCCCCGCGCCCACGCCGAGGATCAGCCGCCCGCCGGAGAGACGGTCGAGGGTGGCGTACTGCTTGGCGGTGAGCAGCGGATGCCGCAGCCCGACGACGGCCACATGGCTGAGCAGCCGGACGCGCTCGGTCACGGCGGCCAGGTGGGCCAGGGTGGCGACGGGGTCGTACCAGACCGTGCTCATCGCGGAGGCCAGCCGCCGCGGGACGGCCACATGGTCGCAGCAGGCCAGGTAGTCGAACCCGGCGCTGTCCACGGCCCGCGCGACGGCCACCAGGTCCTCCGGTCCGGCGCCGGCCTCCCAGCCTTCCGCGTACAGGGTGCTCTGGGACTGGACGGGCAGCTGGATGCCGTACGCCAGGGCGTTCACCGCCACAGGCCTTCTGGCGTGAGCCCCAGCAGGTCGATGGCGTTGCCCCGTACGATCCGTTCGACCACCTCCGGCGGCAGATGCCCCATCTGCGCCTCGCCGACCTCGCGGGACTTCGGCCAGGTGGAGTCGGAGTGCGGGTAGTCGGTCTCGTACAGGACGTTCCCGACGCCGATGGAGTCGAGGTTCCTGAGCCCGAAGGCGTCGTCGAAGAAGCAGCCGTGGACGTGCTCGGCGAACAGCTCGGACGGCGGCCGGCGCACCTTGCCGGCGACCCCGCCCCAGCCCCGGTTCTCCTCCCACACCACGTCGGCGCGCTCGAGGATGTACGGGATCCAGCCGATCTGCCCCTCGGCGTACATGGCCCTGAGGTTCGGGAACCGCTCGAACTTGCCGCTCATCAGCCAGTCCACCATCGAGAAACAGCAGTTGGCGAAGGTGATGGTGGAGCCGACGGCGGGCGGGGCGTCGGCGGAGGTGGAGGGCATCCGGCTGCTGGAGCCGATGTGCATCGCGACCACCGTGCCGGTCTCGTCGCAGGCCGCGAGGAACGGGTCCCACTCGTCGGTGTGGACCGACGGCAGACCGAGGTGGGGCGGTATCTCGGAGAAGGCCACGGCCCGCACACCGCGCGCGGCGTTGCGCCGTACCTCCTCGGCCGCCAGCCGGGCGTCCCACAGGGGTATGAGCGTGAGCGGTATCAGCCGCCCCCGCGCCTTCGCCCCGCACCACTCCTCCACCATCCAGTCGTTGTAGGCCCGGACGCAGAGGAGGGCGAGGTCCCGGTCCCGGGCCTCGGTGAAGGTCTGGCCGCAGAAGCGGGGGAAGGTCGGGAAGCACAGGGCGGACTGGACGTGGTTGACGTCCATGTCGGCGAGCCGGGCGGGGACGTCGTACGAACCGGGCCGCATCTGCTCGTAGGTGATGACCTCCAGCCGGATCTCGTCCCGGTCGCAGCCGACGGCGGTGTCCAGACGGGTGAGCGGGCGACGCAGGTCCTCGTAGGCCCACCAGTCGCCGAGGGGGCCGTCCGTGCTGCCGGGTTCGCCCATGACGGGCTTGAAGCGCCCGCCCAGGAAGGTCATCTCCTTCAGCGGCGCGCGCACGATCCGGGGTGCGACGTCCAGGTACTTCTTCGGCAGCCGGTCCTGCCAGACGGTGGCGGGCTCCACGGTGTGGTCGTCGACGGAGATGATCAGCGGGAACTGTGTGGTCTCCATGGCGCTCACGGTAGCGCCGATCTGACGGTCCGTCAGCTCTCCTGTTCCGGGCAGCGGATGCGAAGAGGGTGTGAGGACCTTGTGCACCGAACACGCCGCCCTGTGATCGGCGTCTCCCACGGCTGACGCAACCGCCCGGAACAAGGCAAACTGACGGGGTTGTTCGTGATGCCGAGGGGGACGAACGCATGGACGCTGGGCCGCGAGTACCTGAGCAGCGGCGTGCCGGCTCCGTGGCCATGGCGGAGACCGGCGCCGTCGCGGAGCCGGAGGCGTTGCGCTTCAGCGTGCTCGGTCCGGTGCGGGCCTGGCGCGGCGACGACGCGCTGATCACGGGCTCCCCCCAGCAGCGCGCCCTGCTGGCCGCCCTCCTGCTGCGGGAGGGCCGTACGGCCACGGCGGCGGAACTGATCGACGCGCTGTGGGGCACCGAGCCGCCGTCCCAGGCGCTGGCGGCGCTGCGCACCTACGCCTCCCGGCTCCGCAAGATCCTCGGCCCCGGGGTCCTGGTCAGCGAGTCCGGCGGCTACGCGGTGCGGTCACTGGGCGAGGGCGCCCTGGACCTGGCGGTCGCGCAGGAACTGGCGGCCGAGGCGGAGAAGGCGCGCGGCGCCGGGGACCTGTGCCACGCCCGCGAGGTCCTCACCCGCGCCCTGGCCCTGTGGGACGGCGAACCCCTGGCCGGCGTGCCCGGACCGTACGCCGAGGCCCAGCGGGCCCGGCTGGAGGAGTGGCGCCTGAGCCTGCTGGAATCCCGCCTCGACATGGACCTGGAGCAGGGCTGCCACGCGGAGGCGGTCTCCGAACTGACCGCCCTGACCGCCGCCCATCCGCTGCGCGAACGCCTCCGCGAACTCCTGATGCTGGCCCTGTACCGCAGCGGCCGCCAGGCCGAGGCCCTCGCCGTCTACGCCGACACCCGCCGCCTGCTGGCGGAGGAACTGGGCGTGGACCCGCGCCCGGGCCTCCAGGAGTTGCAGCAGCGCATCCTCCAGGCGGACCCCGCGCTGGCCGAGCCCTCCGCTCCGGCGGCCGAACCGGCCGCGGCCCCCGTCCGCCCGGCGCAGCTCCCCGCCTCCGTCCCCGACTTCACGGGCCGTGCCACCTCAGTGAGCGAGCTGAGCGAGGTGCTGTCCTCGGCGTCCGAGGCGGAGGGCCGGGTGATGGCGGTCTCGGCGCTGGCCGGCATCGGCGGCGTCGGCAAGACGACCCTGGCGGTCCACGTGGCCCACCGGGCGCGCCCCGCCTTCCCCGACGGCCAGTTGTACGTGGACCTGCAGGGCGCGGGCCCCCGCCCCGCCGAACCGGAGACCGTCCTCGGCTCCTTCCTGCGCGCTCTCGGCACGGCGGACTCGGCGATCCCGGACTCGCTGGAGGAACGGGCCGCCCTGTACCGCTCGGCCCTGGACGGCCGCCGGGTACTGGTCCTGCTGGACAACGCGAAGGACGCGGCCCAGGTCCGTCCGCTGCTGCCCGGCACGGAGGGCTGCGCGGCGCTGGTGACCTCCCGGGTCCGGATGCTGGACCTCGCCGGGGCGCACCTGGTGGACCTGGACGTGATGTCCCCCGAAGAGGCCCTGTCCCTCTTCACGAAGATCGTGGGCGAGGAGCGGGTGGCCGCGGAACGGGAGGCGGCCCTGGACGTGGTGGCCGCCTGCGGCTTCCTCCCCCTGGCGATCCGCATCGCCGCGTCCCGCCTGGCGGCCCGCCGCACCTGGACGGTGTCCGTCCTGGCGGCGAAACTCGCGGACGAACGCCGCCGGCTGGACGAACTGCAGGCCGGCGACCTCGCCGTCAAGGCCACCTTCGAACTCGGCTACGGCCAGCTGGAACCGGCTCAGGCGCGTGCCTTCCGCCTGCTCGGCCTCGCCGACGGCCCGGACATCTCCCTGCCCGCCGCGGCGGCGGTCCTGAACCTCCCGACGGAGGAGACGGAGGACCTCCTGGAGTCCCTGGTCGACACGTCCCTGCTGGAGTCGGCGGCGCCCGGCCGCTACCGCTTCCACGATCTGGTCCGGCTCTACGCGCGTGCGTGCGCGGAGCGGGACGAGCAGCCGCCGGGCGAGCGGGCGTCTGCGATGTCGCGGCTGCTGGACTTCTACCTGGCCACCGCTGCCGGGGTCTACGCGATCGAACGCCCCGGAGACCGACTGGTGGACCATCTGGAGCCGACCGGCGTGCCCGGACTGGTCTTTCCCGACCGCCGCGCCGCACAGGACTGGCTCTACTCCGAAGCGGTACCGCTGCTGGCCTGCGTACGGCAGTCGTCGAGCGGCACGACGCTGCGTCGAGCCGTCGATCTGCTGTGGGCGGCGGTCGACCTGGCGGAGTCGGGAGCCAACTTCAGGGAGTAC
The DNA here is from genome assembly GCF_056432605.1 of Streptomyces sp. NPDC045022. NCBI lineage: Bacteria > Bacillati > Actinomycetota > Actinomycetes > Kitasatosporales > Streptomycetaceae > Streptomyces > Streptomyces sp. NPDC045022. Next base: position 215,034 of record NZ_JBWKIR010000007.1, on the reverse strand, counting down.
GAGGCGGCCGGCACAGCACTGCGCGACGCCGCGCATGCCGCCTCCGACACCCGGGCCGAGGGCCGGGCCATCCTGGTGCTGGCCAACGCGCGTCACTGGTCGGGGCAGTTCGGCCAGGCCGATGAGGAGGCACGACAGGCACTGGTGCTGTCGGAGGCCGCCGACGACCCGCTGCCGTGCTGCTGGGCCGCGAACATCCTCGGCGCATTCGCCTTCTACCAGAGCCGCTACGCCGAGGCCGAGGAGTACCTGGAGCGTGCCATCGCGGACTTCCGCGCCTGCGGCGACCTGTCCGGCGCGGCGGCGGCACTGTGCAACCTCTCGCGTCTGCACCTGCAGACGGGGCGGGCCGACAGCGCGGTGCATCTCGCGCGGCAGGGCACCGAGATGTACGAGGGGCTCGGGCACTCCCTCAAGGCGGCCAACGGCCACTACGCCCTCGGGCTGGCGCTGGGCAAGAGCGGCCATCTGGACGATGCCGGCGCGCATCTGGGCCAGGCCCTGCTCGTCTTCCGGGCCAGCAGGCAGCGCCTGTGGGAAGGGATGACCCTCTTCCGTCTCGCCGAGGTGGACCTGTTCGCCCAGCGTCCCGCCCAGGCCGCCGCCAACGCCGAGATGGCCCTGACACCACTCAGGGAGATCGGCGGCGAGTGGCGCCGCGGCAACGCGCTCACCGCACTCGGCAAGGCCTTGAACGGCATCGGCCAGACCGGCAGGGCCCAGGTCTGCTGGCGGGAGGCGCTGGAGATCTATGAGCGGCTCGACTCGCCGGAGGCGGCGGAGGTCGAGGAGCTCCTGGCCCCGGCGGCCGCGGCCTGACCTGGGCACCGTCTCGGCGTTCATCGATCGTTTATCACCGCACGGCACCCTCGTGGATGTCGGGCCGTCGCGTCGGGGGGCAGACGGACCGCCGCGGAGGTCGCCGCACTCGCGATCTAGAGTGAGCGACTCCAGTGGCCCATCCGGCCACCCTCGGGGGAGTGACCGGATGGGCCCGCCACAGCTTCAACGCGATCTCCAAGGGGAGGCACCTGATGAGCGACACCACCAAGGACGAGCCGATCGTCAAGCCGGACAACACCCACATCACCGACGCCGCGGCCGGCACCGAGGTCAAGCCGCTCAACACGCACATCACGGACGTCGAGAACGTGACCACCGGTGGCACGGCCACGCCGGACAACACCCACATCACGTCCGAACCCAGCTAGACCTTCTTTCCCACACGGGGATCGGCCGCGGCGGCGCGGAGGGGGAGCCGTCGCGGCCGAGGTGTGTCCGGAGCCGCCACCCGTCTGCCGATCACCGGCCTCTCAGTACCCCCTTCATCACCTTGCCGCTCGCGTTTCGGGGTAGCTCCGCCACGAAGTGCACCGTTCTCGGGACCTTGTAGTTGGCCATCTCGCGGCGGGACCAGGCGATCAGGTCGTCGGCCGTGAGGACCGAACCCGGGCGGCGGACGACGAAGGCCTTGCCGACCTCTCCCAGGCGGGCGTCGGGTACGCCGATCACGGCCACGTCCGCCACGTCGGGGTGGACGCCGAGCAGCTGCTCTATCTCCGCCGGGTAGGCGTTGAAGCCGCCGACGATGAACATGTCCTTGACGCGGTCCGTGATGCGCAGGTTGCCCGCCCCGTCCAGGACGCCCACGTCGCCCGTGTGCAGCCAGCCGTCGGGGGTCACCGCCTCCGCCGTGGCCGCCGGGTCGGCGTAGTAGCCGCGCATGACGTTGAACCCGCGGACCTGCACCTCCCCCGGGGTGCCGGCGCGCACCGGCGTGCCCGTGGCGTCCACCACGCGGACCTGCGTGCCGGGGATCGCCCGGCCGGATGTGGAGGCGATCACCGAGGGGTCGTCGCCGCGCCGGCACATCGTGGCGATGCCGCTCGCCTCCGACAGGCCGTAGGCCGTGAGGACCGTGCCGATGCCGAGTTCGGCGCGCAGGCGTGCCACCAGGCGGAGGGGGACGACGGCGGCGCCCGTGACGACGAGCCTCAGTGCCGAGAGGTCGTGGGCGTCGCGGGCCGGGTGGTCCAGGAGTGACTGGTGGAGGGTCGGGGGGCCGGGCAGGACCGAGATCCGCTCCGCCGCGATGTTCGCCAGCGCCGTGTCCACGTTGAACACCGGCTGCGGGATCATCGTCGCCCCGCGCATGAGGCAGGCGATCACACCGGCCTTGTAGCCGAAGGTGTGGAAGAACGGGTTGACGATGAGGTAGCGGTCCGTGTCGCGCAGGCCGGCCAGGTCCGCCCAGATCTCGTACGCCCGCAGGGTCTGCGCGTGGGTGATCATCGCGCCCTTGGGCCGGCCCGTCGTGCCCGAGGTGAAGACGATGTCCGAAATGGTCGTGCCGATCAACTCGTCCTCACGGTCCTGTACTTCGCGCCCGCTTACGCCCTCTCCCGCCGCCAGGAAGTCCTTCCAGGTGAGGAAGTCGGCCGGCGCGTCGTCCGAGAGGACCACCACCTGTTCCAGCGCCGGCAGGGCGGGGAGGGGGCCCCGGCCGGCCGGTACTCCCTCGCCCGCCGCCCGGCGCAGCGAGGCCACGTACGACGTACCGAGGAACGTGCCCGTCACGAAGAGGAGCCGGGCTCCGCCGCGGCGCAGGACGTCGGCCGCCTCCGCGCCCTTGAAGCGGGTGTTGAGCGGGACGAGGACCGCGCCCGCCGAGACCGCGCCGAGGGCCGCGACGATCCAGTCCAGGGAGTTGGGAGCCCAGACGGCCACCCGGTCGCCCACCGCCACCCCGCAGGCCAGACAGGCGGCGGCCGCCCGCTCGACCCGGGCGCCCAGTTCGGCGTACGTGATCCGGGTGCGGCCCTCGACCACGGCCTCGGCGTCCGCGTACCGCTCGGCCGCCGACCGCACCAGTGCCGGGATGGTGTCCCAGTCGCTCATGGCGAGCCTCCCGTTACACGCTGCTGACTGACCGTCAGATTAGCGCTAACCTGACGACCTGTCAGGAGAGGGGGCCGCACATGACAGGCACGGGGCTCAAGGACGCCACCGCCATCGTCGGCATCGGACAGACCGCCTTCGCCAAGCACCTCCCGGAGGACGAGAAGACGCTCGCCTGCCGGGCCGTGCTCGCCGCGCTCGACGACGCCGGCATCGCACCGGGCGAGGTCGACGCCCTGGCCTCCTACACCATGGAGGAGACCGACGAGGTGGAGCTGGCGAAGGCGGTCGGGTTCGGCGATCTGACCTTCTTCGGCAAGGTGGGGTACGGAGGCGGCGGGTCCTGTGCCACCGTCGCGCATCTCGCCGCCGCCATCACCGCCGGGCAGGCCACGGTGGGGGTGGCGTGGCGGTCCCGGAAGCGGGGCAGCGGGCCCCGGCCGTGGACCGGCACCACCGTCCAGCTGCCCACACCGGCCCAGTGGACGCGGCCCTTCGGGCTGCTGCGGCCCGCCGACGAGATCGCCATGCTGGCCCGCCGGTACATGCACGAGTACGGCGCCACCCGCGACCATCTGTTCAACGTCGCCCTCGCCTGCCGGAACCGCGCCAATCAGAATCCGGCGGCCGTCATGTACGAGCGCCCGCTGACCCGCGAGAGGTACATGACGTCCCGGTGGATCAGCGAGCCACTGTGCCTCTACGACAACTGCCTGGAGACCGACGGGGCGTTGGCCTGCGTGGTCGTGGGCCGGGAGCGGGCGCGGGACTGCGCCAGGAAGCCCGTCTACGTCCACTCCGCCGCCCAGGGGCTGCCCGCCCAGCACCACGGCATGGTCAACTACTGGAACGACGACCCGCTCACCGGCCCCGCCTGGACCGCCGCCCGGCACCTCTGGAAGCACGCCGACTTCACACCGGACGACGTGGACGTGGCGCAGATCTACGACGCGTTCACGGCCCTGGTCCCCCTCTCCCTGGAGGGCTACGGCTTCTGCGGACGAGGCGAAGGGGGCGCCTTCACCGAGCGGGGCGCCCTGGAGATCGGCGGGCGGCTGCCCGTCAACACGGGCGGCGGCGGGCTCAGCGAGGCCTATGTGCACGGCTTCAACCTCATCAACGAAGGGGTGAAGCAGCTGCGCGGGACCAGCACCGCGCAGGTCCCCGGCGCCGCCACCTGCCTGGTCACGGCCGGCGAGGGCGTCCCCACCTCCGCGCTGCTCCTGAGGAGCTGACCATGCTGAGCCCTGTCACCGACGCCGACGGCGCACCCTTCTGGGAGTACGCCGCCCGTGGCGAACTGCGCGTCCAGGCCTGCGCCGGCTGCGCCGAGCCCCGTTTCCCGCCCCGTCCCTGCTGCCCGCACTGCCAGTCCTTCGCGAGCGAGTGGCGTCCGGTGTCGGGGCACGGGCGCGTGTGGTCGTACGTCGTGCCGCATCCGCCGCTGCTGCCCGGCTATGCGGAGCAGGCGCCGTACAACGTGATCGTCGTGGAGCTGGCGGACGCCCCTCGGATACGGCTGGTCGGCAATCTGGTCAGCGGTCCCGGGGCGCCGCTCGGCTCCCTCGATCCCGGCGTCGTACGGATCGGTGCGCGGGTGCGGGTGGTCTTCTCCGGCGGGCTCCCGCAGTGGGTGCCGGCGTGAACACCGTGCTCCTCGACGTCGACAAGGACACCGGAGTCGCCGTCGTCACGCTGAACCGGCCCGAGCGGCTGAACGCCATCGATCTGACGATGGCACGTGAACTGGCCGATGCCTGGGCCGGGTTGCGGTTCGACGACTCCGTGCGGGCCGTCGTGCTCACCGGGGCCGGGGAGCGGGCGTTCTGTACCGGGATCGACCGGGACGCCGTCGTACCGCAGCCGTCGTCGCCGTACATGCAGGACGATCCGCTGCTGGGTGCCGGGCCGAAGGCGAACGGCCTGTGGAAGCCGGTGGTCGCCGCCGTACGCGGGATGGCCTGCGGGGGCGCCTTCTATCTGCTCGGGGAGAGCGAGTTCCTCGTCGCCGACACCACGGCCGTCTTCTTCGACCCGCACACGACGTACGGCATGGTCAGCGCCTACGAGTCGGTGCTGATGGCGCACCGGATGCCCTACGGGGAGGTCGCCCGGATGACGCTCATGGGAACGGCCGAGCGGGTCTCCGCCCGGCGGGCCCACGAGATCGGGCTGGTCTCCGAAGTGACCGGGGCGGGTGGGGCGTTGGCGGCCGCCGTGCGCTGTGCCGCCGTCGTCGCCGGCTATCCGGCCGAGGCCGTGCAGGGGACCGTGCGGGCGCTGTGGGCGGCCAAGGAGGCGGCACGTGCGCAGGCGTTCGCGCAGGCGCCGCACCTCATCGCGCTGGGCAACCTGCCGGCCGGACGGCAGGCGGAGCTGTTCGCGGGGAGACCGCGGAACCACCGGGTGCGTTAGGGCCTGACCTGGGCGTCCCGGTCGGCCTCGCAGTGGTCGACCTTCAGCAGGAGGCGGTCGCCGACCGTCACTCGGGTGGTCGCCCTGCCCTTCGCGGGCACCGTGACCGTGACGGAGGCGTTGTCGAGGATCTCGGTGCCTTCGTCGTCGTAGAAGGTGACCCGGGCCTGGAACTCGGCCTCGCGGTTGTTCGGGTTCGTGATCTCGACCGTCGCATACGGCTTCTTCGCGGTCGCACAGCTGATCAGCTTCGCCGTTCCGTCCTTCAGCGGCTTGCCGCTGCCGCCGGACGGGGTGGAGGTGGCCCGGTGGGTCGGGCGCCGGTTGTAGGAACGCCCGCCGGTGCTGCCACTCGTGCCCGTACCGCTGCCGCCGTAGCGGTCGCCGGCCGAGCCGCCGTAGGAGTCGCCGGAGTCGTCGTCGTACGTACCGCCGCCCGAGGTGGACGAGGACGACGTGTCGTGGTCCTGGTGGGAGCTGCCGCATCCACCCCCACCGCCGCCCCGGTGGCTGCCGTGATGCCGGCCCGTCGAGAAGCCGGTGAGGCTGAGGACCACGAAGGCCAGTACGGCCGTGAACTTGAGCGCGCGCGTCCCTGTATGCATGGGCATGCCAGCACCCTACCCACCGTCGTCCACCACGTGGCGGGTGCCCGACGCCGGGAGTAGCGTCGGCCCTGGGACGGCCGCCGTCCGGAGCCCTTCCGTGTAACCGGTGCGACGGCCGTCACGCAACTCACGTGGTGCGAGCCGTGCCCGTGCCCTTCTCCGCGTCCAGCGCATACACGCACCGGTCCTTGCTGCACGCGTACACCACGCCGTCCTTGACCACCGGGGAGCCGGTGATCTCGCCGCCGGTGGCCAGCTTCCAGCGCAGCCGGCCGTCGTCGGCCTTCAGGGTGTACAGCAGGTGGTCGGTGGAGCCGAAGTGGATGCGGCCCTCCGCCACCGCGGGAGCGCCCACGACGTCACCGCCCGCCTGGAAGCGCCACTTGGGCGTGCCGGTGACCGCGTCCAGGGTGTAGAGGCCCTTGCCGCTGCCGACATGGACGTGGCCGGCGGCCACCAGGACCGGTTCGATCGAGGAGCGGGCCTCGGTGGCGATGCGCCAGCGGTCACGGCCGTCGGTGGCGTCGAGGGCGTAGACCGTGCCGAGGTAGTCGGCGAGGTAGACGCCACCGCCGGTGACGGCCGGGCCGGGGGCGAAGGTCGGCGGACTCAGGAAGACCGCCGGGGCCTCGAAGTGCCAGCGCACCATGCCGCTCGCCACCTCGATGGCGAGGACGCGGGTGCCGGCGGAGACGTAGACGTAGCCGTCGGACGCCGGGGCCAGGCGGACCGGGACGCCACCGCAGGAGGCCGCGTCGCCGATGGGGTACGACCAGCGCTCGGCGCCGGTGCGGGCCTCCAGGGCGCGCAGCCGGGCGTCCTGCCAGACGTAGACGGTGCCGTCGTGGACGGCGGGGGCGGCCTCCGGGGACTCGAAGTCGGTCTGGCAGCCGGTGATCTCCCACAGCTTCTGCCCGCCCGCGGCTTCCCACGCCTGGACGCCGCCACCGCGGGTGCCGGTGACGACCGTGCCGTGGTCGGCCTTCAGGGAGTACACCCAGGCGTCCGTGGACAGCCGCCACAGGTCGCTGCCCTCGCGGGCGTCCAGGGCGAACAGGGTCGGGCCGTCGGAGGCGTGGATGCGTCCGTCCGCCACGGCCATCGACCAGGCGACGTCCCTCGTCTTGAAGCGGCGGCGGCCGGTGCCCACGTCCAGGGCGTGCACCTCGAAGGAGGTGACGTAGACCAGGTCGCCGTCGACCGCCGGGGTGCCCCAGACATCGTTGGACATGCGGAACCGCCAGGGGCGCCAGCCGCTCGCCGCCTCCGGAGACGGGGGTCCCGCCGGTCCGGGCGCAGCCGAGGACGCGGGGGCCTGCGGTACGGCGGAGTCGGCGCCCGTCACCCCGGGGCGCGGACGCGACCAGTTGGCGACCAGGCCGGCCTCCGGCGGCGGCGCCTTGACGGCGGCGGCGCGGGCGTCGGCGACCCGGGGGCCGGGGCCGATGGGCACCGGCGCGCCGGCCAGCCGGACCGGACCGGTGTCGGGGGCGCCGGCCGGCACGGAGGCCGGGACCGGCGGGTCGTACGAGGGCAGCGGGGGTACGGCCGCGCGGCCGCCGCTGCGGGGGCCGGACGCGGTGGGCGCGGGCTTGACCGGGGGGCGGCCGCCGCGGCGGGACTCGATGAGGCCGACGGCCTTCTCGGGCAGCCAGGCCGAGGCGGTGCCGCTGTCGTCGGAGCCGGAACCGAAGAGGTGCGGGGCGAGCTGGGCCTGGAGGTCGGCCGGGCTGGGGCGGCCGGACGCCTCCATCTGCATACACAGCTCGATGAGCGGGCGCAGCTCGTCCGGCAGACCGGTCAGGTCGGGGCCCTCGCGGAGCAGCATGAAGACCGTCTCGACCGGGTTGGCGCCATGGAACGGCGGATGGCCGGTGGCCGCGAAGACCAGCATGGAGCCGAGCGAGAAGACATCGCTGGCGCCGGTGACGCTGCGGGAGTCCTTGGCCTGCTCGGGGGACATGTAGGCGGGCGTGCCGACGGCGACGTTCGTCATGGTCAGGCGCGTGTTCGAGACGCCCGACGCGATACCGAAGTCGATCACCCGGGGGCCGTCCTCGACCACGAGCACGTTGGAGGGCTTGAGGTCGCGGTGGACCAGCCCGGCGCCGTGGATGGACTGCAGGGCCTCCGCGACGCCCGCCGCGAGCCAGCGCACCGCCTGGGCCGGGAGCGGCCCGCACTCGTTCACTATCTCCTCGAGCGAGGGCGCGGGGACATAGGCGGTCGCGAGCCAGGGCACGGCGGCGCGCGGGTCGGCGTCGACCACGGCCGCCGTGTAGAACCCGGAGACCGCGCGGGCCGCCTCCACCTCGCGGGTGAAGCGCACCCGGAAGAGCTGGTCCTCGGCCAGCTCGGTGCGCACCGTCTTGATCGCCACGCGCCGGCCGGACGCCGAGCGCGCGAGATAGACCAGCCCCATGCCGCCGGCGCCCAGCCGGCCCAGCACCTCGAACGGCCCGATCCGCCGCGGATCGTGCTGTGTCAGCTGATCCACCACTTGCCTGCCACCTCCCCGTACGAGCCGCGCCACCCCATATGTACGCGACCGAAGTGCAGCGTCTCACCACCGCACCGCCATGGCGGCACGGACCCCGATTCTTCCTGGCCGGACCGCCGGTGGCGAACCCGGTGGAAAATCGGGGTGTCTCACGCCAAAGCGGACGCATCAGCGCTGCAGCAATGCGAACGACGCCCCCTGATTGTCGGTGACGACGGCCACTCGTCCGTACGACGTCTCGAAGGGTGGCGCCTGCACCCGGCCGTCGAGCCGCCGAACGGCCCCGAGGGTGTCGTCCAGGTCCGTGACCCGGAAGTGGGCCAGGAAGTGCGGGGGCATCTCGGCGGGGAAGACGTCGGTGACGTCCGCGCGCCCGAAGTCGGGCTCGGCCTCGGTGCCGAACAGGGCGTCGTGGAAGAGCCTGCCGTAGAAGGCGTTGGCCGCGGCGGTGTCCCGGGTGTACAGCTCGGCCCAGACGAAGGTGCCGGGCTCGTGCCGCCGCCCGAAGCCGGTGTGGCCACCGGGCTGCCACAGGCCGAACACGGCGCCCTCGGGATCGGCGGCCAGGGCGGCGGTGCCGAGGTCGCCGACCGGGAACGGGGCCATGACCACCTGTCCCCCGGCCGCGGTGATCCGCCGGGCGAGGGCCTCGGCGTCCGAGGTGGCGAAGGAGACCGTCCAGACGGTGGGCATACGGCCGTCCGTCTTGGGGGCCAGCGAGGCGACGAGGTCGCCCTCCAGCCGGGCCCACACCGAGGAGCCGTACGCCTCCTCGAAGGACCACCCGAAAAGCTCACCGTAGAACCGCTTGCCCGCCTCGACGTCGGGCAGCTGGGCGTCCACCCAGCAGGGGACGCCCTCCCTGTACGCCGCTTCGTGCCCGGATGCCCTGTTTTCGGCCATGACGTCAAAGTAACCGGGTCGCACGCACCCCGCAGACCAGGCACAGCGCTCCCAGAGCGCTCGTGCACCCCATTTGCAGTCGGCCGAATCGCGCTCCGATCACCCCTCGGTAAGCTGACGACATGACAGGACAAGTGCGTACCGTCGACGGCCGCGTGGCCGGCCGGCGTGGGCAGGCGACCCGGCAGAAGCTGCTCGACTGCCTCAGCGAGATGCTCAGCTCTTCCCCCTACCGGGACGTCAAGGTCATCGATGTCGCCCGGAAGGCGGGCACTTCGCCCGCGACCTTCTACCAGTACTTCCCGGACGTCGAAGGCGCCGTACTGGAGGTCGCCGAGCAAATGGCGGCCGAGGGCGCCGGGTTGACCGAACTCCTCGAGGGGCGCACCTGGGCCGGCAAGGCCGGCTGGCAGACCGCGCAGGAACTCGTGGACGGATTCCTGGAGTTCTGGCGCAAGAACGAGGCGATCCTGCGCGTGGTCGACCTGGGCGCGGCCGAGGGGGACAAACGGTTCTACAAGATCCGTATGAAGATCCTGAACTCGGTGAACAACTCCCTCGCGGAATCCATCAAGGAACTGCAGGCCAAGGGCCGGGTCGACAAGGACGTGAACCCGGCGGCGGTGGCCGGCTCACTGGTCGCGATGCTCGCGGCGGTGGCGGCGCACCAGAAGGGCTTCTCGTCCTGGGGCGTGAAGCAGGCCGAACTCAAGCCGAACCTGGCGCTGTTGGTGCATCTGGGTGTGACCGGCAAGAAGCCGAGCAAGTAGCACACGTAGCACCCTTTCTTTTTCCAGGTCCCAAGTCCTGTCTGGCAGGCGGTGGTTCACCGGACGTGAACCACCGCCTGCGCTGCTATGCGGGCAGCGGCCGGTCCCGCACGACGTGCTTCATCACCAGCGTCGACGTCAGCCGCTGCACCCCCGGCAGGGTCGCGAGGCGCTCGTCGTACAGCCGCTGGAAGGCGGCGAGGTCGGCGGTGGCGATCCGCAGCAGATAATCGGGCTCGCCGAACAGCCGCTGGGCGTCCAGCACATGATCCAGTTCACCGACCGCCCGCTCGAACTCGGCGACCGTGTCCCGGTCCTCCTGCCGCATGGACACGAAGACCAGCGCCTCGAAGGTCAGCCCGAGTGCCGCCGCGTCCACCACCGCCCGGTAGCCCTGGATGGCACCGGAGCGCTCCAGCTCGCGCAGCCGCCGGTGACAGGGCGAGACGCTGAGGCGCACCCGGGCGGCCAGCTCGGTCACGGTCAGCCGCCCGTCCTGCTGCAGCTCGGCAAGGATTTTCCGGTCCACGTCGTCCATGAGAAAGATATTTGCCCAGAACCGGCGATCACCAGCAAACTTCAGGAACACTTTCGGGCCAATCGCGCCTAATGTCCCTCCCATGGACTCGGGACTGCTCTTCTCCTTCCTCGCCGTGGACGTGCTGCTGGTGTGCGTACCGGGCGCCGACTGGGCGTACGTCATCGCGACCGCCCTGCGCGGCAGCTCCGTACCGCGCGCGGTGGCGGGCCTGGTCTCCGGGTACGCGCTGCAGACGGCCCTGGCGACGGCGGGCCTGGCGGTCCTGGTGGCGGGTTCGCCCCGGCTGCTGACGGCCCTGACGGTGGCGGGCGCCGGATATCTGCTGTGGCTGGGCTGGTCGGTGCTGCGCCGCCCGGCCGTCCCCGCGGCGGCGGACGCGACCGGGTCCGCCGGTCGGCTCTTCAGGCGCGGGGCGACGATCAGCGGCCTGAACCCCAAGGGCCTGCTGCTCTACCTCTCCGTACTCCCCCAGTTCCTCACCCTGCGGGGCGCCCACCTGCCCGTACCCGCCCAGACGGCGGCCCTCGGCCTGCTTCACATGGCGGCCTGCGCGGCCGTCTACCTCACCGTCGGCACCCTGGCCCGCGCCCTGCTCGCGGCCCGCCCGGCGGCGGCCCGGGCGGTGACCCGCACCTCCGGCGCGGCGATGCTGGGAATCGGCGCGTTCTTGCTGGTGGAACGGCTGGCGATGCTCTAAGTGTGCTGTCCCGGCAGATGGGTGACGCGACTGGGCTCCCGCACAGTGAGCCGGAACAGCCGGATCTCCCGCTCCACCCGCGCCTGGTAGGTGGCGTACGGCGGCCAGAACACCAGCAGCGCCTGCCAGGCGGCGGCCCGCTCCGCCCCGGTGAGCAGCCGGGCGGCGACGGGGAGATCCCGGCCGTTCCAGCTGATCGAGGCGTCCGGATGGACGAGCAGATTGTGGGTCCACGCCGGGTGGCCGGGCCGCCCGAAGTTGGAGCCGACGAGGATCCAGCTCCTGCCGTCGTCCCCGGGCATGCACGCCAGCGGGGTCCGGCGGAGCAGCCCGCTGCGGGCCCCGGTGGAGGTGAGGATCACCCCCGGCAGCAGCAGGGCGCTGAGCAGCACCTTTCCCCGGGTGAGCCGGTGCACGCCCCGGTCGAGGGCCGGGATCACATGCGGGGCCACCTTCGCGAACACCCGGGTGGACGACACCTTCCGGACGAGCCGGACGCCGGCGGTGCGGGCCATCAGACCGACACCTCCCCGCGCACGAAGAGCCCGGCCTTCTCGGCGGCCCGGTCCCGCAACCGGTGCACCGGCCCGAACAGCAGCTCGTCCCCGGCCGCCCGTTTGAAGTACAGGTGGGCGTCGTGCTCCCAGGTGAACCCGATCCCGCCGTGCAACTGGATGCCCTCGGCGGCGGCATCCCGCAGCGCCCCCAGCGCCTGCGCGAGCGCGAGCCCGCCCGCCCCTTCCCCCTGGGTGGTCGCCCAGGCGGCGTAACGGGCGGCCGACCGCGCCGCCCGCACCCCCACGTACACATCGGCCAGCCGGTGCTTCACCGCCTGGAAGGATCCGATGGGCCGCCCGAACTGCACCCGCTGCCCGACGTACTCCACGGTCCGCTCCAGCGCCCGGTCGGCCGCCCCCACAGCCTCGGCGGCGAGCGCGGCGGCGACAGAGTCCCCGAGCGCGGCGAGCGCGGGCAGCACGTCCCTGTCGTCCTCCCCCAGCAACTCGGCGCGGACGTCACGCAGTTGCACCCGCCCCTGCGGCCGGGTGGCGTCGAGAGCGGTCTGCCGGGCCCGTACGAGCCCCACGGCGTCCCCCGCCACCAGGAACAGGCGGGTCCGGGACCGGGCGAACCCGCCGGTGTGCGCGGCGACCAGCAACAGCCCCGCGCTGTGCCCGTCCAGCACCTGGTCGACCTGCCCGTACAGGGTCCATCCGCCGGCCGCCCGGCGGGCCTGGACACCCCCCGCCCGCCCTCCGCCGGCGGTGTATCCGTCGTTCGCTCCGGTCAGGGCGAGGGCCGTGGCCAGGGCGGGTCCCGGGACGGCGAGGGCGGCGGTGAGGCTTCCGGCGGCGAGCCGGGGCAGCAGCTCGGCCCGCTGGGCCCGCGTCCCCAGGGCGAGGATCAGCGGGGCGGTGAGGACGGAGGTGGCCAGCAGCGGCGAGGGCGCCAGGGCGCGTCCCGTCTCCTCGCAGGCGAGGGCCAGTTCGGTGGCCGAGCAGCCGGCACCGCCGTACCGCTCGGGGAGGGCGAGCCCCGGCAGGCCGAGCCGGTCGGCGAGGGCGGACCACAGGAGGGGGTCGTATCCGGCCGGGCTGTCGACGGCGGTCCGCAGTTCCGGCGAGCCGCAGCGCTTGCGCAGCAACTCGCGCAGGGTTCGGCGGATCTCGTCCTGCTCGGCGGTGAGACGCGTGTCCATGGCTGATCCCCTCCCGACCATACCTGACGGAGCGTCAGGGAGGTCAGGTTAGAGGGGGCCCGCGGCGATGCCCAGAGACCCGGCCCTGCCGCTCCCCGCATTATCTGATGTACCGTCAGGTTCATGAGGTCAGGGAGCAGGAGAGTCGCCGTGGTGGGCGTGGCCCTCTCGGACTGCGGCCGCGTGGACGACGCGACCCCGTACGCCCTGCACGCCCAGGCGGCCCGTCGCGCCCTCGCGGACGCCGGCCTGGACCGCGCCCGGGTCGACGGCTTCGCCTCGACGGGCCTGGGCGCGCTGGCCCCGGTGGAGGTCGCCGAGTACCTGGGCCTGCGCCCCACCTGGGTGGATTCCACCTCCGTCGGCGGCTCGGCCTGGGAGGTCATGGCGGCCCACGCGGCGGACGCGATAGCGGCGGGCCACGCCGACGCGGTCCTCCTCGCCTACGGCTCGACGGCGCGGGCGGACATCAGGGCGGGCCGCAGAACGGGCGGCCTCTCCTTCGGCACCCGGGGCCCCCTCCAGTTCGAAGCCCCCTACGGCCACACCCTGATCGCCAAGTACGCGATGGCGGCCCGCCGCCACCAGATCGAGTACGGCACGACGATCGAGCAGCTGGCGGAGGTGGCGGTCCAGGCGAGGGCGAACGCGGCCCTGAACCCCGGGGCGATGTTCCGCGACCCGATCACGGTCGACGACGTCCTCTCCGGCCCGATGATCGCCGACCCCTTCACCAAGCTGCACTGCTGCATCCGCTCCGACGGCGGGGCAGCGGTCCTGCTCGCGGCCGAGGAGTACGTACGGGACTGCCGTACCGCCCCCGTCTGGATCCTCGGCACGGGCGAACACGCCTCCCACGCGGCGATGTCCGAGTGGGAGGACTTCACGGTCTCCCCGGCAGCGGTGAGCGGCCGCCTGGCCTTCGCCCGGGCCGGAGTCCGCCCGCACGAGATCGACTTCGCGGAGATCTACGACGCCTTCACCTACATGACCCTGGTGACCCTGGAGGACCTCGGCTTCTGCGCCAAGGGCGAGGGCGGGGCGTTCGTGGAGAAGGGACGCCTGCTGGTGCGGGGCGGAGCCCTGCCGGTGAACACGGACGGCGGCGGCCTCTCGGCCCACCACCCCGGCATGCGCGGCCTCTTCCTCCTGGTGGAAGCGGTACGCCAACTACGCGGCGAGACCGGCGCCCGTCAGGTGCGGGCGCGGGACGGGGGGTTGCCGCGACTCGGGGTCGTGTCGGGGACGGGGGGGTGGTTCTGCTCCTCGGGGACTGTGGTGCTGGGGCGGGGGTGAGGGGGGTGGGGCGATACTCGCCCCATGGCACAACAAGATCTCCACGAGCTGCTTCGGTCGCTGCGTGTCTGGGCGCCCGAGACGACACAGCTGCGCCCCTTCGACCCGGATACGACCCCTCCCACGCCGTTGGCACTCTTCACGAGCTGGTTCGCGGAGGCGGTGGCGGTGGGGCAGCCGGAGCCGCACACGATGTCGCTGGCGACGGTGGACGACGAGGGCAAGCCGGACGTACGCATCGTGATGCTGCACGGCGCCGACGCGGACGGCTGGTCCTTCGCCACGCACGCCACGAGCCGGAAGGGCCGGGCCCTGAGCGCCCACCCGTACGCCGCCCTGGCCTTCTACTGGCCGGTGCTGGGGCGCGAGGTGCGGGTACGGGGACCGGTCACGTCGGCGCCCTCCGAGGAGAGCCAGGCCGACCTGCACGCGCGGTCCACGGGGGCGTTGGCGGCGGCACTGACCGGGCGGCAGAGCGAGGAGCTGGCCTCGCTGGATGAATTGCGGCGGGTCTCGGAAGCGGCTTGGGAGAGGGCCCGCGAGAACTCGGCCGCTCCTTCCCCGACGTGGACCCTGTATCGCCTGCACCCGGAGACGGTGGAGTTCTTCCAGGGGGACGCGGACAGACGCCACGTACGCCTGGAGTACCGGAGCACGGAGTTCGGCTGGAGCAGGGGGCTGTTGTGGCCGTGAGGGCGGCGGGTCACGTTTCCGGCCTGAACACCGGCATTCCCGCACGGAACGCGACCCTCAGCGGCATCCCCGCCACCAGGTCCTCCGCCGCGCACGCCACCACCTCCGTCATCATCCTCGGCCCCTCCGCCAGGTCGACCACGGCCGCCGTGTAGGGGGTGCGGTCGCCGAAGGGGGGCAGGTCGTTGCGGTGGACCGTGGACCACGTATAGAGAGTCGCGTGGCCACTCGCCTGCTCCCACACCACCTCCTCGCTCCAGCAGTGCGGGCAGAACTCCCGGGGGTAGTGGTGGGCCCGGCCGCAGGCCCCACAGCGGCGGATCAGCAGGCGGCACTCGGCGGCCGCTTCCCAGTAGGGGCGGGTGAAGGCGTCGGTCTCCGGGATGTCGTGGCGCGGCCCGCCCATCAGAACCACCCGATCCACGCGTCCACCGACCACGTCTGCCACGCCATCCCGAAGAAGCCGACCAGCGAGATCAGGGCCATCATCGAGTTCTGACCCTGTTCCGCCCAGTCGTGGATCATGAGGATGAAGTAGACCGCGTTCAGGAGCAGGCCGGCGACCAGGGCCACCGGGGTCAGGAAGCCGAGGACCAGGCCGAGGCCGAGGGACAGCTCGGCGTAGGCCACGACGTACGCCATGAGTCTGGGGTGCGGTTTGACCACCGTGTCGAAGCCCGCCCGGACCGGCGCCCACCGGTGTTGCGCCGCCACGTCCGCCGCCCAGGCGATGCCGCTTCCTCGCTCGAACCAGGCCTTCTTGTCCTTGTGCCGCCAGCTCTCCAGCCACCACAGGCCGAGGCCCATGCGCAGCACCGCCAGCCACTCCGCGCCGTCCAGCCATATCGCGTCCATGAAACTGACGGTACGTCAGATAAACCGCTCTGCCGAGCCCTCCGCCAGTGACCGGCTGCGCGTGTAGGCCATGAAGGGCGCCCGCGCCTGTGGGCCGGCCGCGCACCCGACCCCGGCGACAAGGCATCTCCCCCATTCATGTGGGCTACCTCACACACTCCGGTCACTTCTCCACACACGTGATCAATCCGCAACCAATTCCGGGCTTGACCGAGACCCATCAAGCGAGCGGGTGGTTACGCTCCCGCTCATGGCAGCCTCCCGTCCCGCCTCCGTACACCTCTCCCCGACCCCGGCCGACCGCCCGGTCTACGTCATCGGCGCCGGTCCGGGGGGCCTGGCCGCCGCGTACGCGCTGCGGGCGCGGGGCATACGGGCCGTGGTGCTGGAGAAGGCCGACCAGGTGGGCGCCTCCTGGCGCGGGCACTACGACCGGCTCCATCTGCACACCACCCGCCGGCTGTCCGCGCTGCCGGGCCTGGCGATGCCCCGGAGGTTCGGGCGCTGGGTGTCCCGCGACAACGTGGTGCGCTACCTGGAGAAGTACGCCGAGCACCACGAGCTGGAGATCGTCACCGGCGTGGAGGTCCACCGCGTCGAGCGGACCGAGGACGGCACCGGCTGGCTGTTGCACGCCTCCGGCGGTCGGGAGCTGACCGGCAGCGCGGTGGTCGTCGCCACCGGCTACAACCACACCCCGCGCATCCCCGACTGGCCCGGCCGGGAGGCGTACGGCGGGGAGTTCCGGCACGCCGGCGAGTACCGCAACGCCGAGCCGTACGCCGGCCGGGACGTGCTCGTCGTCGGTATCGGCAACACCGGCGCCGAGATCGCCGTGGACCTGGTGGAGGGCGGGGCAGCGCGCGTGCGGCTGGCCGTGCGCACGGCTCCGCACATCCTGCGCCGCTCGACCCTCGGCTGGGCCGCCCAGTACACGGGCGTGCTGGTACGGCGGCTGCCGGTGCGGCTCGTGGACCGGCTCGCCGGTCCGGTGGGCCGGATCAGCACCCCTGACCTGTCCGCGCAGGGGCTGTCCCGACCGGACACCGGTCTGTACAGCAGGGTGAGGCAGGGCGCCATCCCGGTCCAGGACGTCGGCCTGATCGACGCCGTACGGAAGGGGAAGGTGGAGATCGTGGCCGCCGTCGAGGGGTTCGAGGACGGGAAGGTGGTCCTCGCCGACGGCAGCCGGGTCTCGCCGGACGCCGTGATCGCGGCCACGGGGTACGTCCGGGCGCTGGAGGGGATGGTCGGGCATCTCGGGGTGCTGGACGAGCGCGGCAGGCCCCTGGTGCACGGCGGCCGTACGCCGGGGCAGGCGCCCGGCCTGTACTTCACCGGGTTCACCAATCCCATCAGCGGGATGCTCCGCGAGATGGCGCTGGACGCCGGGAAGATCGCCAGGGCGGTGGCGAAGGCGCTGAGGTAGGCGCACGGTAACTTTGCCGTTCCGAACCGTTCCTGACATGACGTCAGTTCAGTAATCTGACAGGGCGTCAGTTTTTTGGCTGTCTCTCTCACAGGAGCGGGCGGAACGATGCTTGGATCAACCCACGGCACCCTCACCACCGACGCCCGCCGTGCCCGGGTCATCGCCTGCGGCGAGCAGCGGCCCGGGCCCGCCGTCCACGGCCGGACCGGCGACGCCGACGGAGGGGCCGGCCTCGACGTCAGCGGGCGCCCGCTGCATGCGGACGTACCGGACCTCTCCCGCTTCTTCCGGCCCGAGTCCGTCGCCGTGATCGGTGCCTCCGACGCCGAGGGGCGGCCCAACACGGGGATCACCCGGCAGCTGCTGGCGTGGGCCGAGCGGGTCGGCGCGCGGGTGCACCCGGTGCATCCGGCCCGGCCGTCGGTGTTCGGCGTCCCGTGCGCCGGCTCCGTCGCCGACCTGCCCGAACAGGTCGACCTGGCCGTGCTGCTGGTCGCCGATCCGCTTCCGGTGATCGAGGAACTGGCCGAGGCGAAGGTGAAGTTCGCCGTCGCCTTCGCCTCCGGTTTCGCGGAGACCGGAGAGGCGGGCGCCGAGGCGCAGCAGCGGCTCGCGGACGCGGTACGGCGCTCGGGGCTCCGGCTGCTCGGGCCCAACACCAATCTCAACGCCTTCGAGCGGTTCCGGGACGACCTGGAAGGGCCGGCCATCGCGCTGATCACCCAGTCCGGGCACCAGGGCCGGCCGGTCTTCGCCCTCCAGGAGCTGGGCATCCGGCTGTCGCACTGGGCACCGACCGGCAACGAGGCCGATCTGGAGACCGCCGACTTCATCTCCTACTTCGCCGAGCAGCCGGAGGTCGGCGCCATCGCCTGCTACGTGGAGGGGCTGAAGGACGGCCGGGCCTTCCTGCTGGCCGCCGATCGCGCCGCCCGCCGCAAGGTGCCCGTGGTCGCCGTGAAGGTGGGCCGGACCGAGGCCGGGGCCCGTACGGCCGCCTCGCACACCGGCAAGCTCACCGGCGCCGACGACGTGGTGGACGCGGCCATGCGGCAGTACGGCGTGATCCGCGTCGACGGGCTGGACGAACTCCAGGACACCGGGGCCCTGCTGGCACGGGCCGGCACCCCGCGCGCGGACGGGGTCGCCGTCTACTCCATCTCCGGCGGCACCGGCGCCCATGTCGCCGACCTCGCCACGGCGGCCGGGCTGCGGCTTCCCCGCCTTTCCGAGGCCAAGCAGGCCGAACTGCACCAGTGGATACCGGAGTACCTGAGCGTTTCCAACCCGGTGGACAACGGCGGCCACCCGGTCGGTGACCGGCGCGGCCGGAAGATCATCGACGCGATCCTCGCCGATCCGGCGGTCGGGGTGCTGATCTGCCCGGTCACCGGCCCCTTTCCGCCGCTGAGCGACAAGCTGGTCCAGGACCTGGTGGCGGCCGCCGAGGAGACGGACAAGCTGGTGTGCGTGGTCTGGGGATCACCGGTCGGCACCGAACCCGCGTACCGGGACGTCCTGCTCGGCTCCTCCCGCGTGGCCACCTTCCGGACCGTCGGCAACTGCCTGACCGCCGTCCGGGCCTGGCTGGACCACCACCGCTTCGTGAGTGACTACCGCTCCCCCTTCGACGAGGCCCCGCGTACCCCCTCGCCCTCCTTCCGCAAGGCCGAGGCCCTGATGCGGCCGGGCCGGCAGCTGAGCGAGCACGCCGCCAAGCAGCTGTTGCGCGCCTACGGCATCCGGGTGCCGCGCGAGCAGCTGGTGACCAGCGCGGCGGCGGCCGTCCGCGCGGCCGCCCAGGTCGGTTACCCGGTGGTGATGAAGGCCTCCGGCGCGCAGATCGCCCACAAGACCGAACTCGGCCTGGTGAAGATCGGGCTGACCTCGGCGAGCCAGGTCCGGGACGTCTACCGGGAGCTGACCGACATCGCCCGCTACGAGGGCGTTCCGCTGGACGGTGTCCTGGTGTGCCAGATGGTCGAGCAGGGCGTGGAGATGGTCGTCGGGGTGTCGCACGACGAGCTGTTCGGGCCCACGGTCACCGTCGGCCTGGGCGGGGTTCTGGTGGAGGTGCTGCACGACGCGGCGGTCCGGGTCCCGCCCTTCGGCGAGGAACAGGCCCGCGCCATGCTCACCGACCTGCGCGGCCGGGCCCTGCTCGACGGGGTCCGGGGCCGGCCGCCGGCCGACCGCGACGCGCTGGTGGAGGTGGTCCTGCGCGTCCAGCGCATGGCCCTGGAACTCGGCGATCTCATCGCCGAGCTGGACGTCAACCCACTGATGGTGCTGCCGCGCGGCCAGGGCGCGGTGGCACTGGACGCGCTGGTGGTGTGCCGGTGAGCGGCATCACCCATGAGGTCCGAGAGCACGTCTCGTACGTCACCCTGTCCCGCCCCGACTCCCTCAACGCCCTCACCCCCACCATGCGGGACCGACTCACCGAGCTGCTGACGGAGGCCTCCGCGGACCCGGACGTACGGGCGGTGGTCCTCACCGGCACCGGGCGCGGCTTCTGCGCGGGAGCGGACCTGCGGGGCGGTGCCACCGGAGGGGAGCGGCTCCCCGGGGACGTCGCCCGCACCCTGCGCCTCGGTGCCCAGCGCCTGATCGCGGCCGTGCTGGACTGCGAGAAGCCGGTACTGGCCGCGGTGAACGGCACGGCGGCGGGACTCGGCGCGCATCTGGCGCTGGCCTGCGACCTGGTCCTGGCCGCCGAGTCGGCCCGGTTCATCGAGGTGTTCGTACGGCGCGGACTCGTCCCGGACGGCGGAGGCGCCTATCTGCTGCCCCGGCTGCTGGGCCCCCAGCGGGCGAAGGAGCTGATGTTCTTCGGGGACGCGCTGTCGGCGGCGGACGCGGAACGGCTGGGCCTGCTCAACCGGGTCGTCCCGGACGCCGGCCTGGCCACGACCGCCCGGGAGTGGGCGACCCGCCTGGCCACCGGCCCCACCCGTGCCCTCACCCTGACCAAGCAGCTCGTGAACGCCTCCCTCGACACCGACCGCACGACCGCCTTCGCGGCGGAGGCGGCGGCCCAGGAGATCAACATGACCACCGAGGACGCCCGGGAGGGACTGCGGGCGTTCGTGGAGCGCAGGGGCCCGGAGTTCCGGGGGCGGTGAGTCCCGGCCGGCCGGCGTCCTCGGACTCCTGGACGCGTTCCGGTGACTCCCACCCCTTCCTACCTGACGATCCGTCAGCTTCAATGGGAAGGTGATGGGACACGCAGGGGCGGCGGCCGCCGCCGTCCGGTATCTGAGAGCGGCCCCGAGACCCGTGGAGCCGCTGCCGCGGCCAGAGTTGCGGTGCGTCCGGGAGGGCGAGCGGACGCCGGTGGAAGTGGCCGAGTTCCGACGGGTGCTGGGGCGCTTCGCAAGCGGGATCACCGTGATCACGGCCCCGCCCGCCGACGCCTCCGGCGCCCCCGCCGGCTTCGCCTGCCAGTCGTTCTCCTCTCTCTCCCTCGAACCGCCGCTCGTCTGCTTCATGGTGGGCCGCACGTCCGCCACCTGGCCGCGCATCGCCCGCGCCGGCGTCTTCTGCGTCAACGTCCTCGGCGCCGGCCAGGGCGACCTGTGCCGTGCCTTCGCGGTGAGCGCGGCGGACAAGTTCGCGGGGGTGGCGTACGACGCGGCGCCGGTCTCGGGGTCGCCGCGGCTCGCCGGTGCCGCCGCCTGGATCGACTGCGGCATCCACGCCGTGCACACCGGCGGCGACCACCTCATCGTCGTGGGACGGGTGGACGCCCTCGGCGCGGAGGGGCCGGCCGAGCCGCTGCTCTTCCATCGGGGGCGGTTCGCCCGGCTCGACGCGGGCTGAGCCGCAGGCGGGTTCAGGACAGCGCCGGCAGGGGGGCCGTCGGAGTGCGGCGGATGACCAGGGCCATCAGGGCCGCCGCCGCGCACAGGGTGCCGGAGGCGTACCAGACCAGGTCGTAGGAGCCGAAGACGTCGCGGGCGAGGCCGCCGAGGTAGGCGACGAGGGCCGCGCCGATCTGGTGGGAGGCGAGCACCCAGCCGAAGACGATGGCGCTGTCCTCGCCGTACTGCTCGCGGCACAGGGCCAGGGTCGGCGGGACGGTGGCCACCCAGTCGAGGCCGTAGAAGACGATGAAGAAGAGCATCGGCGGGTGGACGGCGGGGCCCAGCAGCATCGGCAGGAACACCAGGGAGACGCCGCGCAGGGCGTAGTAGACGGCGAGCAGGCGGCGCGGTTCGAAGCGGTCGGTGAACCAGCCGGAGGCGATCGTGCCGACCACGTCGAACACGCCGATGACCGCGAGCAGCGAGGCCGCCGTCGTGACGGGCATGTGGTGGTCGTGCTCGGCGGGCACGAAGTGGGTCTGGATCAGGCCGTTGGTGGAGGCGCCGCAGATCGCGAAGGTGCCGGCGAGCAGCCAGAAGGTGCCCGTGCGGACGGCGGAGGAGAGGACCGTGAGCGTGCGGCGGGCGGCGCCGGTGACCGGGGCCGGCTTGGGCACGAAGTCCTGCGCGCCGTACGGCTTCTGGCCGATGTCGGCGGGGTGGTCGCGGAGCAGGATCCAGACGAAGGGGACCACGGCGAGGGCGGCCAGCGCGACCGTGACGGCGGCGGGCCGCCAGCTGTGCCGCTCGACGATCCAGGACAGCACCGGCAGGAAGATCAGCTGGCCGGAGGCGGAGGCGGCGGTGAGGATGCCGCTGACCAGGCCGCGCCGCTCGGTGAACCAGCGGTTGGTGACGGTCGCCGCGAAGGCGAGGGCCATCGAGCCCGAGCCGAGGCCGACCAGCAGACCCCAGCACAGCCACAGCTGCCAGGCCGCCGTCATCCACACGGTCAGGCCGGAGCCGACGGCTATCACGGTCAGCGCGGCGGCGACCACCCGGCGGATGCCGAAACGGTCCATCAGCGCTGCCGCGAAGGGGGCGGTGAGGCCGTAGAGCGCCAGGTTGAGGGAGACCGCCGCGCCGATCGTGCCGCGCGACCAGCCGAACTCCTGCCGCAGGGGGTCGATGAGCAGACCGGGCAGGGAGCGGAAGGCGGCCGCGCCGATGATGGTGACGAAGGTGACGGCGGCGACGAACCAGGCACGGTGCACACGGCGGCGCCGGGCGGGCGGGGCCTGGACGGGGGCTGCGGCTGGGGTTGTCTGAGTCACGTCACAGAGCTTCCGGCCTGCGGGCCCGCGCATCGAGTGGCCCGCTGGACAGCCTTCGCTAGGATCGGGCCATGGCAGTCGCTGAGGAGTTCCGTCCGCACCGGGTCGTCGTGCTCGCCCTCGACGGGCTGCTGCCCTTCGAACTGGGCATCCCGCACCGCATCTTCGGCCGCCCGAAGGACGCGGACGGGCGGCTCCTGTACGAGGTCGTGACCTGTTCGGTACGGCCCCCCGGCCTGGTCCAGACGGACGCCGACTTCGCCGTGCACGTGCCGTACGGCCCGGAGGCGCTGGCGGAAGCCGACACGGTGATCGTCCCGGCGTCGTACGAACGCGGGCCGGTCTTCGACGAGGGTCGGCTGACCGACGAGCTGGCGGCCGCCCTGGCCCGCATCCGCCCCGGCACCCGGCTCGCCTCCATCTGCACCGGTGTGTACGTCCTCGCCGCCGCCGGCCTGCTCGACGGCCGCCCGGCGACCACGCACTGGGCCGACGCCGAGCGCTTCCAGCGGATCTTCCCGCGGGTCAAGGTGGACGCGGACGTGCTGTTCATCGACGACGGGGACGTGCTGACCTCGGCGGGGGTGGCCGCCGGCATCGACCTGTGCCTGCACATGGTCCGCCGCGACTTCGGCACGGCGGTCGCCAACGACGTCGCCCGGCGCACGGTCGTACCGCCCCATCGCGACGGCGGCCAGGCCCAGTACATCCACCGCCCGGTCCCGGACCCGCAGCTGGCCACGACGACCACCGCGCGCGCCTGGGCGCTGGGCCGCCTGCACGAGCCGATCCAGCTGCGGGACATGGCCGAGCAGGAGGCCATGTCGGTGCGTACCTTCACCCGCCGCTTCCGCGAGGAGGTCGGCGTCAGCCCCGGCCAGTGGCTCACCCAGCAGCGCGTGGAACGCGCCCGCCACCTCCTGGAGTCCACCGGCCTGTCCATCGACCAGGTGGCCCGGGACGCGGGCTTCGGCACGGCCCAGTCGATGCGGCAGCATCTTCAGCAGGCGCTCGGGGTGACGCCGACGGCGTACCGGCGGACGTTCCGGGCGGTGCTGAACGGCGGCTGACACCCGAGCCGGAGCCGGGTTCAGAAGGTGAGCACCGCCCGTGCCACGCGGCCCGCCTCCGCGTCCGCGCGGGCCTTGTCGAAGTCCTCCACGGGGTAGGCCGCCGTCACCAGCTCGTCGAGCAGCAGCCGGCCTTCGCGGTACAGCTCGGCGTACAGGGGGATGTCCCGTTGGGGGCGCGAGGAGCCGTAGCGGCAGCCGAGGACGGACTTGTCCAGGTAGAGCGAGGAGACGAGGAAGGACGCCTCGGCCGTGGCCGGGGGGACGCCGAGGAGGACCGCCTGGCCGTGCCGGTCGAGGAGGTCGATGGCGGCGCGGATCAGTTCCACGCGGCCGACGCACTCGAAGGCGTGGTCCGCGCCCGTGGGCAGGATGTCCCGCACGCCGTCCGCCGATGTCAGGAAGTGGGTCGCGCCGAACTGCCGGGCCACGGTCTCCTTGGCCGGATCGGCGTCCACGGCGACGATCCGCAGGGCTCCCGCGAGCCGCGCGCCCTGCAGGACGTTCAGCCCGACCCCGCCCGTACCGATGACGACGACACTGTCCCCGCGGTCCACCCGGGCCCGGTTCAGCACCGCCCCCACACCGGTGAGCACCCCGCAGCCGATCAGCGCGGCGGACGCCGGCGGGATGTCCTCCGGTATCCGTACCGCCTGGACCGCCTTGACGACCGTACGTTCCGCGAAGGCCGAGTTGGCGGCGAACTGGTGGACCGGTTCCCCGCCCCGCGTGAACGGCCGGCCCGGGCGCCCGATCGCCTGCCGGCACATCGTCGGCCGGCCCCGGTCGCACTCCGCGCACGTGCCGCAGCTGGCGAGCGTGGACAGCGCCACATGGTCGCCGGGCGCGACATGGGTGACACCGGCGCCGACCGCCTCGACCACCCCCGCGCCCTCGTGGCCCAGCACCACCGGCACCGGGAAGGGGATGGTGCCGTCCACCACGGACAGGTCGCTGTGGCACAGCCCGGCCGCCGCGATCGCCACCAGCACCTCGCCGGGGCCCGGCTCCCGTACCGCCAGGTCGTCCACCACCCGGACCCGTGCGCCGTCGAACACCACACCACGCATCACACGGCCCCCTTGGGCTCTCTGGGCAGACCGAGCACGCGCTCGGCGATGATCGTGCGCTGCACCTGGTCCGAGCCGCCGTAGACGGTGTCGGCCCGGGAGAAGAGGAACAGGTGCTGGGCCGGGTCGAGTTCGTACGGCGCGGAAGGCGACCAGTCCACCGGCCCGGCCGCGGCCGCCGCCCCGCGTACCCGCATCGCCAGCTCGCCCAGCCGTTGGTGCCAGCCGGCCCACAGCAGTTTGGCCACGCTGGGTGCTCCCGGGTCGCCGGAGCCGCCGAGGGTGCGCAGGGCGTTCCAGCGCATGGTCCGCAGCTCGGCCCACTGCCGCACGAGCCGCGCACGCAGGACGGGGTCCTGTGCGGCCCCGCTCTCCACCGCCGCCCGCAGCACCCGCCCGAGTTCCTCCGCGAACCCGATCTGCTGGGCCAGGGTCGACACCCCGCGTTCGAAGCCGAGCAGGCTCATCGCCACCTGCCAGCCCTGGCCCGTCGCGCCGACGACGTGCTCCACGCGCGCGTGTGCACCGTCGAAGAAGACCTCGTTGAAGTCGCTGGTGCCGGTCATCTGGCGGATGGGCCGGACCTCGACGCGGCCCGGCTGGTCCATCGGGACGAGCAGGAAGCTCAGACCGTGATGGCGGCGCGCGTGCGGGTCGGTGCGGGCGAGCACGAAGCACCAGTCGGCGTCGTGGGCGAGGGAGGTCCAGATCTTCTGGCCGGTGATCCGGTAGTGCGGGCCGTCCTGGACCGCTGTCGTACGGACGGCGGCGAGGTCGGAGCCGGCGCCCGGTTCGCTGTAGCCCTGGCACCACAGTTCCTCACCGGCCGCGATCGGGGGCAGGAAGCGGGCCTTCTGCGGGTCGGTGCCGTGGCGGAGGAGGGTGGGGGCGAGGAGGTTCTCGCCGATGTGCCCGGAGCGTGGCGGTGCGGGCGAGCGGGCGTACTCCTCGGCCCAGACGACCTGCTGGGTGAGGGTGGCGGTGCGGTTGCCGTAGCCCGCCTCCGGCCACCCGAGACCTATCCAGCCCGCTTCGCCGAGGAGCCGTTCCCAAGTGCGCCGGCCCATACCGGGTTCGGCGTGCCCGGACAGCCAGGCGCGGGCCTCGGTACGAAAAGCCCCATCCTCTTCACTGAACCCGAAATCCACGTCGACCGCCTCGGTTTGGGTAGGGGAGCGCCCCGGACGGGGCGCGGGGAACTGCGCGATCGGCCGCAGACGACCGGCGGTCGCCGGATGGCAAGGGGCGCCGGGCTACCGGGCGTTCGGCCGGTCGCCCTCCCGCGCCGCCGATTCCATCGCCGCCAATCGCGCCAGCATCGGCATCGGATCCACGCCCACCGACCCCGGCAGGAACTCCGCGATCTTCTCCGGCGTCCACCCGCCGGAGGCGTACGCCGCCCGTATCTCCCTGGGTTGGGCCCACACCGCGATCTTCGGCCCGGCGATCGTGTACACCTGCCCGGTGATCCCCTGCTCCTTCGCGCCGTCGGACAGCAGGTACACCACCAGCGCGGCGACGTCCTCCGGTTCGCCGATCTCCGTCAGTTCCATGGGCACGTTCGCCGACATCCGCGTACGCGCCACGGGAGCCACCGCGTTCGCGGTCACCCCGTACTTGTGCAGGCCCAGCGCGGCGCTCCGCACCAGCGAGATGATCCCGCCCTTCGCCGCGCTGTAGTTGGCCTGTGCGACCGAGCCCTGATGGTTGCCGCTGGTGAAGCCGATGAGCGTGCCGGACCGCTGCGCGCGCATGACGGCGGCGGCGGCCCGGAACACGGTGAAGGTGCCTTTGAGGTGGGTGGCGACGACCGGGTCCCACTCCTCCTCGGTCATGTTGAACAGCATGCGTTCGCGCAGGATGCCCGCCACGCACACGACTCCGTCGAGGCGGCCGTACGACGACAGGGCGGTGTCCACGACCCGCTGCCCGCCGGCCATCGTGGAGATGTCGTCGGTGACCGCGACGGCCTCGCCACCCGCCGCCTCGATGTCCTTGACGACCGCCTCGGCGACCTCGCCGGCCGGGGCGGTGCCGTCGGCACGGACTCCGTAGTCGTTGACGACGACCCGCGCGCCCTCGGCGGCCGCCGCGCGCGCGACGGCCCGCCCGATGCCGCGTCCGGCACCGGTCACGGCGACCACCTTGCCTGCCAAGAAGTTCCCCACGCCCGGCCCCTTCCCGCGGTTTCTGACGATCCGTTAGATTCTATGGCGCGCCGGACGCGCGGACACAAGCCCCGGGAGGTACCGGATGGCACTGCCGGAGGAGTTCCACGAGATCGCGCGGCGCGTGAACAACTGGGGGCGCTGGGGCGCCGACGACGAGATCGGCACGCTGAACCTCGTCACCGACGAGGTGGTGCGCGAGGCGGCCGCCGAGGTCCGTACCGGGCGCCGGGTCCCGCTCGCGCTGCCGCTCCAGCAGGACGGGGTGCAGACCGGGATGATCCCGGGGCGGGTCAATCCGCTGCACGCGATGGTGCAGATCAACCAGGAGCTGTTCGGCCCGGGCACGGTGGCGTGCAGCGACGACGCGGTGACCATGGGGCTGCAGGCGGGCACCCACTGGGACGCGCTCACCCATGTCTCGCACTCGGGGAAGCTCTACAACGGCCGGCCGGCGCACACGGTCACCGCGCACGGCGGTGCCGAGTTCGGCGGGATCGACAAGGCCCGGCACATCGTCTCGCGCGGGGTGCTGCTGGACGTGGCCCGCGCACGGGGCGTGGACCGGCTGGCGGGCGGCCACGCCGTCACGCCGGAGGATCTGGAGGCGGCGGAGGAGTTCGGCCGCGCCCGCGTCCGGCCCGGTGACATCGTGCTCGTCCGCACCGGGCAGGTACGGGTGTATCTGGCCGGGGACAAGCACGGGTACGGCTATCCGTCGCCGGGCCTTTCGATGCGCTGCCCGGAGTGGTTCCACGCCCGTGATGTGGCGGCGGTCGCGAACGACACGCTCACTTTTGAGATGTTTCCGCCCGAGATCGAGGATCTGTGGCTGCCCGTGCACGCCCTGGACCTGGTGGAGATGGGGATGCCACAGGGCCAGAACTGGAATCTCGAAGAGTTGTCCACAGCCTGTGGAGAAGAGCGGCGGTACGCGTTCCTGCTGTCGGCGATGCCCGAGCCGTTCGTCGGCGCGACGGGCACCCCGGTGGCACCGGTGGCGATCCTCTGAAGCCGCCGGCATCGATGCCGTGGAACCGGCCGCCGCGGAAGCCCGCTGACTGGACCGGCCGGTGGCGCGTCTCCCCCCACCGTCGTGCGCACGCGCCGCCGACCGGTGCGACCCACGCTCGACGAGGACCACCGTCACCCGGGCCCTCGTCGTCCCCTCGCGGCGAATCGACGCCCACCAGCGTGATCAGCCGGACGCGAGTCGTCAACGCCGCAACCGGAACTTCTGACGTACGCCCTGTTCACGGCGCCCGCGCATGGATGCACCCCCGGCGCACCCGCGCACCGGGGGTCTACACCGCTTCGAAGGCGAGACCCTCGTATGCGGACAGTCCGCACCCGTACACCATCGCCGCGCTCTCCCGGGGCTTCGAACAGCGGTCCAGTTCGCACCAGATGCTCTTGCCGGCGCCCTCGGGGCTCCAGCCCCAGCGGTCGGCCAGGCAGTCCACGAGGGCCAGGCCCCGGCCCCCGGTGGCGTCATTGCCGGCGCACCGCGGCACGGGGGCGCGGGAGCTGGCGTCGGCCACCTCCAGCCGCACCGTGGCCGACGCGGCGGTCCGGGTCGCCGGGTCCGGCAGGGAGAGCCGCAGCACGGCCGGACGGCCGGTGTGCACCACGGCGTTGGTCACCAGCTCGGAGACGAGCAGGACCAGGGTTTCGGCCAACGGCTCGTCGGCCTCTATCCCCGACCCGGCGAGCCGCGAGCGGGCCCATCTCCTGGCCCGTCCCACCTCCGCGGGGTCGGGCCGGATCTCCAGCTGCACTTGAAGCACCTGCACCGCTCACACCATCCGAACCGGCGGACACATGACCCGACGCCATCCGGACGCCGTGACGCGAGCCACGACGACCAGCACGACGAGGGCCACGATCGTAGCCATTTTCTGCATGGCCAGGACAACGGCCAGAGCAAGGGTCACGGAACGTGAGTCCCGTACGCGACAGCATGGTTGACGTACAGTCACCCCAACAAGCGCTTCGGGCATATTCCAACGCGAAGGAGTACGCGTCAGGCATACTGTGCGACGCTCGTGCCAGGGAGTCGAACAGGCGGGGGCAGAGGCCCTGACCGCCCCGCGAACAGCGGCGCGCACCGCGCGGACCGGCACCACCCCAGGGGCACCACCGGCACGGCTCGTGCTCGCAGCCACTCGCATCCCACACAAGGTACCGGAGCGGACACCCGACTCCAGGCTGTGACGAGTCACACAAAGGACACAACCCGGTATCGACGCTCCGTGACACCATCAGGCCACGATCCGCGACATCTTGGGCCATGGCTTTTCCGGCGACGCAGCCCAGGGCGCCACCAACCGGTCAGGCCCCCAGTCGCGCGGCGAGCAGTTCCTCACTCTGCGTGCTCCCGCCCGCACGCTGGGCCCGCACCCAGGCCCGTTTCAGATGCAGGTGCACATCGGCTTCCCAGGTGAACCCCATGCCGCCGTGCACCTGGAGGCAGTCGCGGGCGCCGCGCACGGCGGCCTCGTCGGCCAGCAGCCGGGCGGCGGCGATGTCGGCGGGGTCGGCGGTCACGGCGGCGGCGTAGACGGCGACGCGTGCGGTCTCGGCCCGCACCAGCAGATCCGCGCACAGGTGTTTGACCGCCTGGAAGGCCCCGATCGGCCGCCCGAACTGCTCGCGGGTCCGGGCGTGTTGCACGGCCAGCTCACACACCCGGCCGGCCGTGCCGAGCTGCTCGGCGGCGGTGAGGAGGCCGGCCAGGGGGTCCGGGGCTCCGGCGTTGCCCG
This sequence comes from Streptomyces sp. NPDC045022, assembly GCF_056432605.1. Lineage (NCBI taxonomy): Bacteria > Bacillati > Actinomycetota > Actinomycetes > Kitasatosporales > Streptomycetaceae > Streptomyces > Streptomyces sp. NPDC045022. Next base: position 185,517 of record NZ_JBWKIR010000007.1, on the reverse strand, counting down.
GGCAGCCGTCGGCGCCCGGCACCCGGTGCAGGGGCGTGAGCGGATCCACCGACCGCAGCGGTACGGCGGCGGAGGCGTTCCCCCGGACGACGTCCGCCGCGTCCAGCCACTCCACGAGCGCGCCGTCCACGGCCGCCACGACGGTCTGCCCGCCCGCCGCCCCGGGCACGGAGCCTGCCGCCAGGTGGGTGGCCACGAGCGGTCCCGGCAGCAGGGCCCGCCCCGCCTCCTCGAAGACCAGCACCGTCTCGGGCAGGCCCAGTCCGGCCCCGCCGTCCGCCTCCGGCAGGCGCAGGGCGAAGAACCCGGCCTCCCCGAGCGCCCGCCACAGCGTCCGGTCGATCCGGCCCGGGGCGTCCACGGCCGCCCGCAGCGCCTCCCGCCCGAAGCGCCGCCCCAACAGCTCCCGCACGCCCGCCCGCAAGGCCCGTTGATCACCGGTGAGTTGGAAGCGCACGCTCATCTCCCCCTGGGCAGACCGAGGATGCGCTCGGCCACGATGTCGCGCTGGATCTGCGAGGTGCCGGCGGCGATGGTGTACGACAGGGCGGACAGCCGGTCCAGGACCCAGGAACGGTCCAGGTCGAGGCAGTCCGGGCCGAGTACCTCGGCGGCGGCGTCGTACAGCTCCTGGCGGGCGTGCGAGTAGCGGAGCTTGAAGAGCGAGCCGCCGGCGCCCGGCACCCCGCCGCCCGTCTCCGCCCCGCTCACGTTCCACTGGGTCAGCCGCCACAGTGCCCGGAACTCCGCGTCGAGCCGCCCGAGCCGCCGGCGCAACACCGGGTCGGCCCAGCGGCCGTTCGCCCGCGCGGCGCGGGCCAGCTCGTCCAGCACCCGGCGACAGGCGACGACCTCCCCGACGAAGGCCGTGCCGCGCTCGAAGGAGAGCGTCACCATGGTCACGCGCCAGCCGTCGTTCTCCGCTCCGACCCGGCCCGCGACCGGCACCCGGACCTCGTCCAGGAACACCTCGGCGAACTCGGCCGGCCCGGCGAGCGTGCGCAGCGGCCGTACGGTGATGCCGTCGGCGTCCATCGGCATGGCGAGCCAGGTGATGCCCCGGTGCCTGGGCGCGTCCGGGTCGGTGCGGACCAGCAGTTCGCACCAGTCGGCGACCTCGGCGTGCGAGGTCCAGATCTTGGACCCGGTCACCACGTAGTGGTCGCCGTCGCGCCACGCGCGCGTGCGCAGCGCGGCGAGGTCGGAGCCGGCGCCGGGTTCGCTGAACCCCTGGCACCAGACCTCCTCGCCGCGCAGGATCGGCGGCAGCCAGCGCGCCCGCTGCTCGGGGGTGCCCTCGGCGGCGATGGTCGGCCCCGCGTGCAGCAGTCCGACGAAGTTGGCCCCCACATAGGGGGCGCCCGCCTTCTCGGTCTCCTCCAGGAAGATCAGCCGTGTGGTCGGCGGGGCATCCCAGTGGACGTCGGCGTATCCGGCGTCGTACAGCATGTGCTGCCAGCCGAGGTCGTAGGCACGGCGGCCGGGCCAGTCGTCGGGCGAGGGCCTGGGCGGCAGGGTGGGCAGCACCTTGGCCAGCCACTCCCGCAGCCGGGCCCGGAACTCCTCCTCCTCGGGTGTGCGGGAGAGGTCCATCACGGCCGCCGGTCGAGGTCCAGGTCCAGGTCCAGGTCCAGGTCCAGCATGCGGATGGCGTTGCCCCGCATCAGCTTGTAGACCGTCTCGTCGTCCAGCCCCTTCACATGGTCGAGGGCGACCTCCTTGGTGTGCGGGAAGGTCGAGTCGACGTGCGGGTAGTCGGTCTCGAAGGTGGCGTTGTCCCGCCCGACGACGTCGATCGAGGCGATCCCGTGCTTGTCCCGGAAGAAGCAGCAGAAGATCTGCCGGTAGTAGTACGTCGACGGCGGCTCGGGCACCAGGTCGCGCACCCCGCCCCAGGCGCGGTGCTCCTCCCACACGTCGTCGGCGCGTTCGAGGGCGTACGGGATCCAGCCCATCTGCCCCTCGGAGTAGGCGAGTGTGAGCCGTGGGAACTTCACCAGGACCCCGCTGAACAGGTAGTCCATCATCGAGGCCATGGCGTTGTTGAAGCTGAGCGAGGCCTGCACGGCGGGCGGTGCGTCCGGGGACGCGGCCGGCATCTGGGAGCTGCTGCCGATGTGCATGTTGACGACGGTCCCGGTCTCCTGGCAGACGGCGAAGAAGGGGTCCCAGTACCCGGTGTGGATGGACGGCAGGCCCAGGTGGGTGGGGATCTCGGAGAAGGTGACGGCCCGCACCCCGCGCGCGGCGTTGCGGCGGATCTCGGCGACCGCCAGCTCGACGTCCCACAGCGGGATCAGGCACAGTGGGATGAGCCGGCCGCCGCTGTCGCCGCACCACTCCTCCACCATCCAGTCGTTGTAGGCGCGCACGCAGGCGAGGGCGACCTCCTTGTCGTGCGCCTCGGCGAAGGTCTGCCCGCAGAAGCGCGGGAAGGTCGGGAAGCAGAGGCTGGCCTCCACGTGGTTGAGGTCCATGTCCGCCAGCCGCGCCCCGGGGTCCCAGCACCCGCGCCGCATCTGCTCCCGGGTGATCCCCTCCAGGGTCATCTCGTCCCGGTCGAAGCCGACGGCGGCGATGTTGCGCTTGTACGGGAACTTCAGGTCCTCGTAGATCCACCAGTCCGTCGGCTGCCCCTGCGGGTCCATGGTGATCCGGTACTTCCCGCCGACGTAGGCCAGCTCCCCGATGCCCGCGGTCAGCGGCTGGGGCCCGCGGTCCCGGTACCTGGCCGGCAGCCAGGTCTCGAAGAGATGGGCGGGCTCGATCACGTGGTCGTCGACGCTGATGACGCGGGGCAGTTCGGCCATGGGACCCACCTACTCATCTGATGGACCGTCAGATCTGCGTTTCGTCCGCCAGGCTAGCCCCGCGCCTCTGGACCGACAAGGCGCACGGCCCTACGCTCTGCCCACCATCTGACAGACCGTCAGCCAAAGGCAGGTGGCCGGAAGTGAACGACACGAGCGCACACGCCCTGAGCGCCTCCCGCACCCTGTGGGACCTGGTCGACCGGCGCGCCCGGCTCACCCCCGGGCGCCCGGTACTGCTCCAGCAGGACCGGACGCTCACCTTCGGCGCCCTGCGCGACCGCGCCGAACGAGTCGCCGCCGGCCTGTACGGCATGGGCGTGCGCCCCGACACGGTGGTCGCCTGGCAGCTGCCCACCCGCATCGAGACGGCCCTGCTGTCCTTCGCACTGGCCCGCCTGGGCGCCGTACAGTCCCCGGTCATCCCCTTCTACCGGGACCGGGAGGTGAGCTTCGCGCTCAGGGAGTCGCGGGCGGAGTTCTTCGCGGTTCCGGGCGTGTGGCGGGGCCACGACCACACGGAGATGGCCCGGCGGCTGGGCGCGAAAGGGATCTTCGAGGCCTACGACACCCTTCCCGACGGCGACCCGTCCGTGCTGCCCGCCCCGCCCGCCGACGGAACCCCGGTCCGCTGGATCTACTGGACCTCGGGCACCACCTCCGACCCCAAGGGCGTGCTGCACACCGACCGCTCCCTGATCGCGGCCGGCTCCTGCCTCGCCCACGCGCTCCGCCCGACACCGGCCGACGTCGGCTCGATGGCCTTCCCCTACGCCCACATAGCCGGCCCCGACTACACGGTGATGCTGCTGCTCCACGGCTTCCCGGCGGTGATGTCCGAGCACTTCGCGCTGCCGGACGCGCTGGCGGAGTACCGACGGCACGGCGTGACGGTGGCCGGTGGATCCACGGCCTTCTACTCCATGTTCCTGGCCGAACAGCGCAAGCGGCCGGGTGAGAAGGTGATCCCCTCCCTACGCCTCCTCGCGGGCGGCGGCGCCCCCAAGCCGCCGGGGCTGTACCACCGCGTGGTCCGTGAGATGGGCGTCCAGCTCACCCACGGGTACGGCATGACGGAGGTTCCGATGATCACCATGGGCGACCCGGAGGACACCGCCGACAACCTCGCGACGACCGAGGGCCGCCCGCCGGAGGGCATGGAGATCCGGATCGTCGACGGCGAGGTGCGGCTGCGCGGTGAGGCCGTCTGCCAGGGCTACCTGGACCCCGCGCAGACCGCGGCGGCCTTCGACACCGACGGCTTCCTGCGCACCGGCGACCTGGGCCATGTCACCGGTTCCGGGCACCTCGTCCTCACCGGCCGCCTGAAGGACGTGATCATCCGCAAGGGCGAGAACATCTCGGCCAGGGAGATCGAGGACCTGCTGCACCCACACCCCGCCGTGGCGGACGTGGCGGTGATCGGCCTGCCGGACACGGAGCGCGGCGAGCTGGTCTGCGCGGTGGTGGAACAGCCGCCCGGCGCGGGCGAGCTGACGCTGCCGGACGTGGTCGCGTATCTCCGCTCGGCAGGCCTGGCCGTGCACAAGCTGCCGGAGCGGTTGGAGGTCGTGGAGACGCTGCCGCGCAACGACACCCTGCGGAAGGTGCTGAAGTACGAGCTGCGGGAGCGCTACTCGGGCACCGTGAAGTAGCGGGCGAAGGCCGGGATGATGTCGGGTTCGCCGACACCGCCGTCGCCGTCGCTGTCGAGGGCCGCCGCGGTGACCTCGGCGATGGTGTCCGGTACGCGCAGGACGCGGAGCACGCGAGCGGTGTCGGCGACGGTGAGGCGGCCGTCCCCGTCCGTGTCCGCCACCGCCAGGGCCGCGTGCAGGAAGGGGCGGGCGATCTCGGCGAAGCGGTCGGGGTTGTCGCGCAGCCGCTTGACCGCGCCGGTGACGAACTCCTCGCGGGTGATGCGCTGGTCGCCGTCCCGGTCCGCGATGCCGGCCATCCCCTGCCAGAAGGCCTCCGCGCCGGCGTACAGCGCCTGCCCCTTGTCGGAACGGGCGGTGACGGAGAACTCGGTGAGCAGCGCCTTGGCCGCCGCGTTGAAGTCCCCGCGGTCGATGTAGCCGTTGCCGTCCTGGTCGAAGGTGGCGAAGCGGGCGGCGATCCTGCGCTCGTACTCGGTGCTGACCATGTCTGTTCGGGCCGCCTTACCTGTGCGTGGGTTGACCTGGCAGGGAGCGTACGACGCGAGCGGCCGCCGGGCGGCGGAAAGCCGGCGGTTGTGCCGAGACCGGGTGAGTTCCGCGACCGGGGCGCGGCTTTGTCGCGAAAACATCTGCGCCCCTCAGGCCGAGAGCGGGCCGGCCTCGTCCGTGGTCGCGGAGTCGAGGTCGGGATGGACCTCGAAGAGGCGGCGGACGCCGAGCGCGCCGAGGACCCGGTTGACGTGCGAGCCGTCGTCGGCGCCGTGGTCGGGCAGGATCAGCCGCAGCCGGCCCTGACAGGAGCGGATCAGCCGACGGGCGGCGATGAGCACGCCGACCCCGCTGGAGTCGCAGAAGAACACGTCGGAGAGGTCCACGACGAGGCTGTGATGTCCCTCGGCGACGACGTCGTGCACCCGTTGCCGCAGCACCGGCGAGGTCATCAGGTCCAGTTCCCCGGACACCCGGAGCACGGCCCACCCGCCCTGGTCGACGCCGGTCACTTTGAATGCCACGGACATGCCCCTCCGCTCGCCGGATCTCCCGGAACCGCCCGGAAACGGAAGCAGTTCCTACGCTTCATTCCGCGCAGCTGCCCAGCGGCCGTTCCCTGAAACGTAGACCGGCAAACGGCACGCGATCGACAAGGGGCTTTTTTCGGTCACTATCGATCCTCTTCGATCGAAGAAGCACGCGTCTTGCGTGAAGGATGTGTGAAGGGGGCACTATCACCTGCGGCGCTTCGGGGGGCGCACATTGACACGAAGGGGCGTGCGTTGTCGGACGTGCCGACTACATTCGAGAGGACAGCGCAGACAGGCTGGACGGGCCGGACACGGGTGAGGGGAGGGGACCGCATGGCCAAGAGGGACGTACCGCCCCGCTGGGACCGCAAGATGCAGCAGCGGCTGGCCCGCGGTGAGGCAGCCGCCCTCGGCGAGCTGTACGACCGGTTCGCCTCGCTCGTGCACAGCCTCGCCCACCGCGTCCTCGGTGACGAGAAGGCCGCCGACACCGTCACCCGCGAGGTCTTCACCCACGTCTGGGAACACCCCGAGACCTACGACCCCAAACAGGAGCCCCTGCGCACCTGGGTCGCCGCCATGACCCACCGGCTCGCCGTGCAGCGGCTGCGCGACAGCGAGACCGCCGCGCTCCCCCGAGGGGACGGCGACTCCACGGAGGACCTGGAGCGCAAGGTGCGCCGCGCCTCGGTCGCCGCCCGTGCCGACTACATCGTCCACTCCATGCCGGCCCCCCTGCGCGCCGCGCTGGAACGGGCCTACTTCCAGCGCCGTGACTACCGCCAGACCGCCACCGACCTCGGTGTCACCGAGGACGAGGCCCGCCGTCGGCTCCGCCTGGGCCTGCAACTGCTCTCCACCGCCCACGACGCCGGGACACCTCCGGAATACGGGAGTGCGGTGTGAGCGGGGCGGAAGGGTTCGAGGCACCCGACGAGCGCGACGGCCACGAGGAGGAAGACGGGCGGCAGGCGCGGTCGTACGGGGGCGCCGAGGGGTACGAGGGCGGCGACGGCGGGGCTACCGGTTCCGGGGATGGGCCGCACGGACCCGGCGGACCCGATCCGGCCAGGCCGCCGCGCATACCGATGCCCCGCGCCTCCGTCGAGGACAGCGGGCTTCCGCTGCCCGGCCCCGCCGACCTGGGGGACCTCGCTCCCGTGCCGCTCCACCTGTCGCACGCCGTCCTGAAGTCGCTCCTCGGCGCCTGGGCGCTGGCCGCCTGCTCGGTGGCGGAGACGGCCGCCGTGGAGGAGCACCTGGGCGCCTGCGGAAGCTGCGCCGACGAGGCCCGCCGGCTGCGTGAGGCGGTCGGACTGCTGCACCAGCCGGAGAGCCTCGACCTGGACCCGGGGCTGCGCACCCGGGTCCTGGAGGCCTGCCTGGACCGCCGCCCGCCGCGCATCCCGGTCCCCGGCTGGGCGGCACCCTACGACGCCGAGACCGCGCGCCTGGACGCGCTGCTGCAGGACTTCGGGGACGCGGAGTGGCACGCGCCGGTGCGGCTGCGGTGGTTCCAGGCCGGCACACCGACGAGCCGTCGTACGACCGTCGCCGGTGTGATCGCGCACCTGCTGTCCGTGGACGGGCTGGTCGCGGCCGCGCTCGGCCTGGAGGACCCGCTGGCCGAGGTCACCGAGGCGGCCAAGGAGGACGCGGTGGGCCCGGCCGGGCGCACGGAGGCGTTCTGGCGGGCCTCCCACTTCCCGCCCACCCGCTCGGTGCGGGCGCCCTGGCGGGAGCAGAGCCACAGCCTCGTGCGGACGGTGTCGTTCACGGGCGGCCACGCGGGCGGACTCGCGGTGTCGTACGGCGACTTCGAACTGCCGCTGCACGACGCGATGCTGGACCGCGCCTTCGAGTGCTGGGTGCACGCCGAGGACATCGCGGAGGCGGTGGACTACCCGTACGAGCCGCCCGCGCCGCGCCACCTGAACCGGATGATCGACCTCGCGGTCCGTATGCTGCCGGCCGCGCTCGCCGAGCGGCGCCGCGCGGGCCTGTCCGCCCCCGGTACGACCCCGCACCTCGTCAGCGCGGGCGCGCCCGGGCGCAGTCTGCGGCTGGAGATCGAGGGCGCGGCGGGCGGTGAGTGGCTGATCCCGCTGGACTCACCGGCGGCGGTGGGCTCCGCGGACTTCGAGGTGGCCCATGTCGCCCTGGACGGCGTGGAGTTCTGCCGCCTGGCGGCGGGCCACCTGCCTCCGGCGGAGGCTGCGGCGGGTCAGGACGGCGACCGCCAGGCCATCCGGGATGTGCTGTTCGCGGCGGCGGGACTGAGCCGGATGTAGCCGGCCGGGTGGGTCCGGCCGCCGCGGCTCAGGCTCTCGGCCGCTCAGGCGAACACCACGGTCCGGCGCCCGTTGAGCAGGATCCTCCGCTCCGCATGCCACTTGACCGCCCGGGCCAGTGCCTGGCACTCCACATCGCGCCCGACGGCGACGAGCTGGTCCGGGGTCACGTCGTGGCCGACCCGCTCGACCTCCTGCTCGATGATCGGTCCCTCGTCGAGGTCCGCGGTGACGTAGTGCGCCGTCGCACCGATCAGCTTCACGCCCCGCGCGTGCGCCTGGTGGTACGGCTTCGCGCCCTTGAAACTCGGCAGGAAGGAGTGGTGGATGTTGATGATCCGGCCGCTGAGCTGCTTGCACAGGTCGTCCGAGAGGACCTGCATGTAGCGGGCGAGGACGACCAGTTCGACGTTCTCCTCGCGCACGAGGTCCAGCAGCTTCGTCTCGCCCTCCGCCTTGGTGTCCTTCGTCACCGGAATGTGGTGGAACGGAATGTTGTAGGAGCCCACCAGCTCTTCGAAGTCGGTGTGGTTCGAGACCACGCCCACGATCTCCACCGGGAGCGCGCCGATCCGGGCCCGGAACAGCAGGTCGTTCAGGCAGTGCCCGAACTTGCTGACCATCAGCAGGATGCGCATCCTCGCGTCGGCCCGGTTGATCTGCCAGTCCATGTGGAAGGAGTCACCGATCGCGGCGAAGCTCGCCCGCAGCTTGTCCACCGTCACCGGCGCCTCGGCCGAGAAGTGGACGCGCATGAAGAACAGACCCGTGTCGTGGTCGCCGAACTGCTGGCTGTCCTCGATGTTGCAGCCGGTCATGAATAGATAGCTGGACACGGCGTGCACGATGCCCTGCTTGTCCGGGCAGGAGAGCGTGAGGACGTACTGGTCGGCCGGGGCGGCGGCCGCGGACTGCTCGTTCATGCACTACAGGGTCCCATACCGGCCCCGTGCCACGGGCCGCCGTCCGCTACGCGGACCTCGTCATGATCCGCAGCACGTCCAGACTCCGCGGCGGGGCGTCCGGGTCGTCACCGTCACTCGCCGCGAGGCGCAGGTGGGCGTCCCGCGCCGCCCGCACCGCCTCCGGCCACCCGTGGTGGTCGAGGTAGACGGCGACCGGTGCGTCCGGGCCCACCTGGTGCATGATCCGCAGCACCCGCAGCACGGCGGTGTCGACGAGCGCCGCCTCCTGCGAGTCCCGGAATATCGTGCCGACGTACTTCTCCGCCGACCAGCTGTCCAGCCAGGTGTCCTCCACCAGCCGGTACACGGCGTCGGTGACGTCGCCGTACCCGTCCACCCCGGCCAGCCAGACGTCCCGCTGGAACACCGGGTCGGAGAGCATGTGCAGCGCCGAGCGCACATTGCTGCGCCAGCGCCACCACGGCATGTCGTTCAGGGGCATGCCGCCCATGGTGGGGGAGCGACGGCCGCGACGGGAAGAGTTCTCCGAACCTTGCACGGTCATCGATCGTACGTTCCCCGTCACACCGGCCACACCGGCCCCTGCAATTCACCACCGTGTCACCTTCCGTTGACCGAGGGTCACTCCCGGGTTAGCGGTGTGAGGGAATCGTGTGTGCGCATGACCGGCAGGCGACGCACCCGCAGCACCTTCCTTCCCGCACTCTCCCGGCCCGTCAGAGGCACCGCGCTGGGCGCGGGCGCCCTGGCCCTGTGTACGTCGTTCACCGCCGGATGCGGGGTCGTCCCCGGTGCCACGGGGGGCTCCGGGGACGGCCCGGTCAAGGTGATGACCTGGGCGCCGCAGGACACCGACGCCACCAACAAGCCCGGCATGCCCGCGATGGCCCGCGCCTACGCGAAGTGGATCAACTCCCACGGCGGCATCGACGGCCACCGCCTCGAGGTCCTGACCTGCAACGACCACAACGACAGCGTGGGCGCCGCGAAGTGCGCCCGGCGCGCGGCGGCCGAGGACGTGGTCGCGGTCGTCGGCTCCTACAGCCAGTTCGGCGACTCCTACCTCGCCCCGCTGGAAGGCGCCGGCATTCCCTACATCGGCGGCTACGGCGTCACCAACGACGAGTTCACCGGCTCGATGTCGTACCCGGTCAACGGCGGCCAGCCCGCCCTCCTGGCCGGTCTGGGCAGGGCTCTCGCGGACACCTGCGGCAATGTGGCCCTGGTGCGGCCCGACAGCATCGCGGGTGACGAGCTGCCCGCGATGCTCGACTCGGGGCTCAGGGCCGGCGGGCACGCGGACGCCGGCGACCAGCTGGCCGCCGAGGACGCCACCGAGTACGGCGGCCAGGCCGGGCAGGCGCTGCGCTACGCGACCAGGAACGTGACGCACGAGGGCTGCGTGGTGCCCGCGCTGGGGGACCGCACCGACACCTTCATGGACTCCTTCCGGCGGGCCCGGGCGGACTTCCCCGAGGTGCGCACGGCGACCGTGCTCGGCAGCGTCGACCAGACGGTGATCAACGCGACGGGCGGGGCGTCCGGGCCATACGAGGGGGCGTACATCACCGGCTGGTACCCGCCGGCGTCCGACGCGCGCTGGAACGCCATGAAGAAGGTGATCAACGAGGAGGCCTTCGGCGACAACCGCATCGACCCCGCGGACGCCGGGGTCCAGACCACCTGGATCGCCTACACCGTGCTCAAGGCCGTGCTGGAGCGGATCGGCGCCGGTGAGGTGAGCGCCGACACCGTGCGCCGCACCCTCAACGACGACCTGCGGGTCTCCACCGGCGGCCTCACCCCGACACTGCGCTGGCCCTACGAGAGCAAGCTCGCGGGCGTCGGCTTTCCGCGGATGGTCAACGCGAACGTGACCCTCCAGGTGGTCCAGGACGGCAAGCTGGTCGCGGCCCGCAAGGGCATCGGCGGCAGCAACGGGATCGCCGACATGACCCGGACGCTGGAGACCGCGGACGTGCAGTGACCGCCGGACCGTGAGCGCGGAACACGGACGTGCGGTGGAGCGCACGTCCGCGCCGCCGGCCGTCGGCCCGTCACAGCTGGGTGGGCTGGCGCTGGGTCAGGCCGTACTTCGTCGCGATCGCGTTCCACAGCCCCGCCGCCTTCGCCTTCTGCGCGCTGGCGGTGCCGCTCTCCCGGTTGCCGGCCTGGGTCTCGCCGGTGGTGCGGGCGTGGCCCTTCTTGCAGCCCTTGTGGCCGCCCTTGACCTGGCCGGCCCAGGCCGCGTAGTGGTTGTCGGCCGCGGCGGACGCCTGCCAGGCCTTGGTCAGGGCGGCGGTGAGGTCGCCGTTGGCCGGCAGCTTGTCCACGGACAGCTTGCCGAGCCGGGTGACCAGCTGGCCGCGCTGCCTGGCCGCGTCGCGCAGGCTGGCGGCGGCCTGGTCGAGGTTGTCGCACTGCTTGACGTCGGCCACCGCCTGGATCACCGAGGCGCGGCTGCTGCCGCTGTCGGCGAGCAGCTTGTCCAACGCCACCGCCTGCTGCCGGGCGGGGTCGGCGGTGGGTGAGGCGGAGTCCTGGGTGGCCGGGGAGGTGGCGGCGACCGGTTTGCCGTCGTCCTTCGGGTCCGTGCCGCCCCCGCCGCTGAGCAGCGCACCGGCGCCCACGCCGAGGACGGCGATGCCGACCCCGATGGCCGCGATCAGCGGCACCCGCGACCGGCCCCCGTGCCGCCCCTCGTCGTCCGGAGCCGGATCGTAGGAGGACTGCGCCGGGCGGTACGACGACTGCGCCGGGCCGTACGACGACTGCGGCCGGCCGGCGTAGGCGTCCGGCTGCTCGACCAGCGGGAGCTGCTGGGTGGCCCCGGCCGGGCTCTCGCCGCCCGCGGGACCGCTGCGGAAGAGGTTGTCGAACTCGGCCGGCGGCTGCCGGTCCCCGCCCTGGGCCTGGGCGGCATAGGGCGGGATGTACTGCGTGGCCTCCGCGTCGGAATGCGCGGGCCCCGCCTGCTGGGGCGCGTGGCCGAGGTACCGCGTCTGCTCACCGGCGGACTCCGGCGGCAGCGCGCCGGACGCCACCGGGGGGATGTACTGGGTCGCGCCGTCGGCGGACGCGGCCGGCACGGGCGGGATGTACTGGGTCGCGCCCTCGTCCCCGGGCGCGGGGACCGGCGGGATGTACTGGGTGGCTCCGTCCGCCGCCGGGGGCAGCGGGGCGCTCGCGCCCGGGTACGCGTCCGGCACGGCGGGCGGCAGCGGCGCGGCGGGCGCGGCCGGCGCCGGGTACTGCTGCTGGTACTGGTGCTGCTGACCGGGCGCGCCGTAGGCGGGCTGCCGGCCGCCGTCGTAGGCACCGCCGCCGTACTGCTGCTCCTGGCCGCCGGGGCCGTAGGAAGGCGCCTGGCCGCCGTACTGCGGGTCCGGGCCGCCATAGGCGGGCGTCTGGCCGCCGTACGACGGTGCCGGGGCGCCCTCGGGGGGCAGCGGGCCGGGGTTCGCGGCGGGCGCGGGCTGCTGCCCGGGGCCTTCCGGGGTGCCCCACTGCGCGGCTCCGGCCGGGGGCCAGCCCTGGCCCGGCTGGGGGGTCTGCTGCTCGGGGCCCCAGGAACCGCCCCAGGACTGCCCGCCGGCCGGGGCGGCGGGGGCGGGCACTCCCGACATGCCCGGCAGCAGCGGCTCGCCTCCGTCGGAGGGCAGCACGATGCCTTCGCGCGCGGGCCGCGCCGAGGGCTCCTCGCCCTGTCCACTCTGCGTCACCGGGACTCCTACTAATGGGGGACCTTGTGAATCGTCGGCTCACGCTACCGGGTCCCCCGAGCCGGGTGCCACGCAGCTCAGGACGCGATCTTCTTCCCTGTGACAGCGGTAACAAAACCGGCCCGTGATGCGCTGTTCACGGCACCCGGTGCGCATCCGGGTGCCGTTTCCCTCACGTTCACCGGGCCGAGGGGCCGGTGTTCAGGCGGCCTGCTGGAGATCGAGGCGTGCCCCGAACTCCCTTACCACCGCCTCTTCCCGGAAGGGTTCCAGCCGCTGCTGGAGATCCTCCAGGTACTCGGCGCCCCGGTTGGAGCGGAGCGTCTCCAGCAGTTCCACCGCCTTCATGCCGGTGCTGCAGGCCTGTTCGATCTCGCGCTGCTGCACCTGGGCCGTGGCGAGCAGCACATAGCCGATGGCGCGCCGGCGGGCCCGGGACTCGGGATGCCCGGCCAGCGACTGCTCGGCGTACCGGGCCGCCGCCTCCGGCTGCCCGAGATCCCGGTGGCAGTGCGCCAGTTCGTCGGCGAGATAGGCCTCGTCGAAGTGCGCGATCCACACCGGGTCGTCCCCGGAGGCCGCGTCCGCCCCCTCCATCGCCATGGTCGCCCGGCCGCCGGCCGCCTGCGCCGCGCGCGCGTCGCCGAGCAGGGCGTGCCCGCGCGCCTCGGCCGCGTGGAACATCGCCTCCACGCGCGGGGTCACATGCCCGCGCGCCCCCTCCTGCGCCGCCCGCGCCAACTGGGCGATCTCGCGCGGGTTTCCGAGCTGTGCGGCGAGGTGGCTCATGGACGCGGCGAGGATGTACCCGCCGTAACCACGGTCCCCGGCGGCCTGCGCGAGCCGCAGCGACTGGATGTAGTACCGCTGGGCCAGGCCCGGTTGCCCGGTGTCGACGGCCATGTACCCGGCCAGCTCGGTCAACCGGGCGACGGAGGCGAAGAGTTCGCGGCCGACCGCCTCCCGGTACGAGCCCGCGAGCAGTCCGGAGACGACGCTGTTGAGGTAGTGCACGACGACCGGGCGCACATGCCCGCTGCCGTACTGGTGGTCGAGGTCCACCAGCGCCTGGGTCATGGACCGCACGGCCGCCACGTCGGACTGGCCCACGCGCGGGCCCGCCTGCCGGGCCACCTGGGCGTCCGGGGCCGAGATCAGCCAGTCGCGGCTGGGCTCGACCAGCGCGGAGGCGGCGACGGAGGAGCCGGACAGGAAGTCCCGGCGCCCCACGTCGCTGCGCCACAGCTCGCAGACCTGCTCGATGGCCCCCAGCACCGTCGGCGAGAACTGGAGGCCGACCCCCGAGGCGAGGTTCTTGCCGTTGGCCATGCCGATCTCGTCGATCGTGACCGTACGGGCGAGCTTGCGCCCGAGCGCCTCGGCGATGATCGCCGGGGCCCGGCCCCGTGGCTGCTGGCCGCGCAGCCAGCGGGCCACGGACGTCTTGTCGTAGCGCAGGTCGAGACCGTGCTCGGCGCCGCACATGTTGACCCGCCGGGCCAGCCCGGCGTTGGAACACCCCGCTTCCTGGATGAGTGCCTGCAGCCGTTCGTTCGGCTGCCTCGCCACGAGAGGCCTTGCGGCCATGTACTACCCCCTGCGAACCCCTGGAGCGTGAAGTTCCGGCCGGGAAGATCCGGTCGGGACGTTCCGGCCGGAAGGACCGGCCGGGATGATCCGTGCGGGAAGATCACTGCCCAGCTGACCTGCCGTCAATGCGTGACATGTGCGGTTTGCCGGGGTAAAGGCGGATGCCACCCCACCCCTGGCTACCCAACCCACCCCCCGCTTCCTCCCGCGCGCCCCCGCCTGTGCACCCGTGCGCCCCGACTGCCGAATCGATGCTCCTCCCCGGCGCGCGCCAGAGCCGTAACTCCAGGTGAGCCCGGGAGTTGAGTGGAGCGTGGAAAAGACGATCGCGGGCGCCCAGGACACTCAGATTGCCGGTCAGATTCCGCAGCAGCGCGGGGAATCGCTGCTGGAGACCGCCGTACGCTACGCCGAGGAGCGGCACTGGGACGTGTTCCCGGGCGCCTGGCTGGAAGCCGTCGACGGGACGCAGCGCTGCTCGTGCGGCGACGCCTCCTGCCCTGCGCCGGGTGCGCACCCCACGCGCCCCGACTGGGCGACCCAGGCGACCGGCAGCGCGACCGTCGCCCGCCGGATGTGGCAGAAGCAGCCGACGGCGTCGATCCTGCTGCCGACGGGCCGGACCTTCGACGCGATCTCCGTCCCGGAGAGCGCCGGTTTCCTGGCGCTGGCCCGGATGGAGCGCATGGAGTTGACCCTGGGGCCGGTCACTCTGACTCCTGACCGGCGTATGCAGTTCTTCGTGCTGCCGGGGGCGTCCGTGAAGGTCCCGGAGCTGGTGCGCAAGCTCGGGTGGTCGCTGTCGTCACTGGATCTGGTCGCCCTGGGTGAGGGGGCCCATGTGGCCGCTCCCCCGACCCGGTTCGGTTCTCGCGGTGCCGTTCAGTGGGCTTGCCGGCCCACGCCCGCGAACCGGTGGCTGCCGGACGCGGAGGAGTTGATCTCGCCGCTTGCCTACGCGTGCGGCCGGGACCGCTGACGTGCCCGGTTACCCGCGTCCCTGAAGAACCCGCCGTCACCGTACTGTGCATGCATGACCGAAGCTGCGGTACTGGTGCGGGGGCTCTGGAAGCGGTTCGGGCAGCACGTCGCTGTCGGCGGGATCGATCTGGCGTTGCCCGCAGGGAAGTTCATCGGGCTGGTCGGGCCCAACGGGGCCGGGAAGACCACCACCCTCTCCATGGTCACCGGGCTGCTGCGGCCCGACGAGGGGACCGTGGAGGTCGTCGGGCACGACGTGTGGCGGGATCCGGTGGCCGTCAAGGCACGGATCGGGGTGCTGCCCGAGGGGCTGCGGCTGTTCGAGCGGCTCTCCGGGCGGGAACTGCTCGGGTACTCGGGGCGGCTGCGCGGGCTGCCGGGGGCCGAGGTCGACAAACGGGCCACGCAGCTGCTGGACGTGCTGGACCTGGCCGGAGCCCAGCACAGGCTCGTCGTCGACTACTCGACCGGTATGCGCAAGAAGATCGGACTCGCCGCCGCTCTCCTGCACAACCCCGAGGTGCTCTTCCTGGACGAGCCGTTCGAGGGCGTCGATCCGGTGTCCGCGCAGACCATCCGGGGCGTGCTGGAGCGGTACACGGCCTCCGGGGCCACCGTCGTCTTCTCCTCCCACGTCATGGAGCTGGTCGAGTCGCTGTGCGACTGGGTCGCGGTGATGGCGGCGGGACGCATCCGTGCGACGGGAACACCGGCCGAGGTGCGCGGGGCCCACCCCACGCTGCACGGGGCGTTCCTGGAGCTGGTCGGCGCGAGCGGCCGGAACGCCGGCTCCGATCTGGACTGGCTCGGCGGCGGGGCGGCCCGATGACGAGCCCGACGAGCCCGGCCGCCACCCTCGTCCGGCTGAAACTGTCACTGCTGAGGAACGGACTGCGGCAGTCGGGGAGCCGACGGGCCGCGTTCGCCGCCTCGGCCGTTCTCGCGATCCTGTTCGCGCTGTCGCAGCTCCTGGGACTGCTCCTGCTGCGCGGACAGGCACACGCCGACGTGGTGGCCGTGACAGGAACGGCCGTACTGGCGCTGGGCTGGGCGGTACTGCCGCTGTTCTTCCCGACCGGCGACGAGACCCTGGACCCGACCCGGCTGGTGCTGCTGCCGCTGCGCCCCCGGCCGCTGGTACGCGGCCTGCTCGCGGCCTCCCTGGTCGGCATCGGCCCCCTGTTCACACTGCTCCTGCTCGCGGGCTGCGCGCTGTCCCTGGCGCACGGCCCGGCGGGGTACGTCGTCGCGGTCGCCGCCGTCGTCCTCGCCCTGCTGGTCTGCGTGGCACTGGCTCGGGCCGTCGCCGCCGCCAACGTACGCCTGCTGACCAGCAGGAAGGGCCGGGATCTGGCCGTGCTGAGCGGGCTGGTGATCGCGGTCGGAGCGCAAGTGGTCAACTTCGGCGCGCAACGGCTGGGGTCGTCCGGGCTGGGACAGTTGCGGCCGGTCGCGGACGTGCTGTCCTGGGTGCCACCGGCGTCGGCGGTCGGGGCGGTACGGACGGCGAGCGAGGGATCGTACGGCACCGCGGCCGCTCAACTCGGCGTCTCGGCGGCCGCGCTGGGGCTGCTGGTGGCGGTCTGGGCACGGAGCCTGACCCGGTTGATGACCGCGCCCGACGGGTCCACGCTGCAGCCTCTCGCCGCCGGGACGCGGGACCGCGCCTCCTCGGCCGGGCTCGGACGGCTGCTGCCGGGCGGGCGCACGGGCACGGTCACGGAACGCAGCCTGCGCTACATCTGGCGTGACCCGAAGACCAAGGCCGCGTGGGTGACCTCGCTGGCCATCGGGCTGATCGTGCCGGTGTTCAACGCGGTGCAGGGCACGGGATCGGTCTACTTCGCGTGCTTCGCCGCCGGGATGCTCGGCATCCAGATGTACAACCAGTTCGGGCAGGACACCTCCGCGTTCTGGATGGTGGCCACGACCATCTCCTCGACCCGGGACGCCTACGCCGAGCTGCGCGGCCGGGCCCTGGCCCTGCTGCTGGTCACCCTCCCGTACGCCGTGCTCGTGACGGTGCTGACGTCAGCGCTGCTGGACGCCTGGGCGCGGCTGCCGGAGGTGCTGGGGCTGTCCTTCGCGCTGCTCGGGGCGATGCTGGCGACCGGCGCGTGGACCTCGGCCGGCTTCCCGTACTCCGTCCCGCAGGAGGGCCACAAGAACGTCGTCCCCGGGCAGGCGGGCCTCGCCTGGATCTCGGTGTTCGGCGGCATGGTCGCGGCGGCCCTGCTGTGCGCGCCCGTCATCGCCCTCACCATCTGGCTCAACGTGAGCGCGGGCGGCGACACGTGGACCTGGCTGCTGCTGCCGGTCGGGGCGGGCTACGGGGCCGGGCTGACGGTGCTGGGCCTGCGGCTGGCCGCCCCGCGCACGGCGGCCCGGCTGCCGGAGATCCTGGCGGCGGTGAGCAAGGGGTAGGCAACGCTTTTACGGCCCCCCGAAGGGCGCGGGGACCGCGCGCCAGGCCACGACGAACCCCTGGTCGCCGAAGCGCCGGACCGGCGGACGAGCGGGCGCTCAATCCCCGAGCACCGCGTCGAGGAACGGCTCGACGGCCCCCCGCCAGGCCTCCGGCCGGTCGTAGTGGGCGAGGTGACCGGTGTCGGGCACCTCGGCGTACTCACCGCGTGGCAGCACCCGGACCATCTCCTGGGCCTCGGCGCGGCCCAGTTCGCCGTCCAGGGCGCGCACCACCAGGGCCGGGCAGCGCACCTGGGCCAGCTCGTCCCAGTGCGCGTCGTAGACCCAGGTCTCCCTTGACCTCAGCATCTGCTCCGGCTCGAAAACGGGGCGCCAGCCGTCGTCGCACTCGTGCATGACCTCGGCGTAGAAGGCGCCACGGGCCGGGTGGGGGCGCTCCACCCAGGGGTCGTCCTCGCCGAACCACTTGCGGACATCGGCGAGCGTGGCGAAGGGGACGGGCCAGGCCCGGAACCAGTCGGCCCACTCGCGCTGCGAGGCCGCGCCGAGCGCGGAGGCCCGCATGTCGCAGATGACCAGACCGCGCACCAGGTCGGGGCGCTTGGCGGCGAGCTGCCAGGCGGTGAGCGCGCCCATGGCGTGGCCGATGAGAACGGCGGGGGCGAGGCCGAGCTGCTCGATGGCGGCCTCGGCGTCCTCGACGTAGGCCTCGCGGGTGTAGGCGGTCAGTGGGGGCTTGTCGCTCTGCCCGTGGCCGCGCTGGTCGAGGGCGACGGCGCGGTGGCGTTCGGCGAGCCGGCGGGCCGTCGCGGCCCAGTGCGAGGCGCGGCCCATCAGGCCGTGGAGTAACAGCACACCGGGAGCGCCGGGCTCCGGGTCCGTGTGGTCCGGGTCCGTGTGGTCCGGGTCCCTCTTGGGAGGGTCGGCGAACTCCCAGGCGGCCAGCCGCACGCCACCCGCTCCCGTCACGTCGATACGCCGTGCCATGGGCCTGGCACCCCCCAGCTCCGCCTGCCTCGCACCGGTGTTCTGCCGTCGTACTGCCGCCGCACACTATCGAATGGCCATTCGAAAATTCTGTCCCTGCGGACAACAACCCTCATTCGAGTGACACCCCTGAAGGAATGATCGCCGCCACCGAGGGGATCTCTTCTGGCGGGAGGGCGGACCGCTCGGGGAAAAACGGTCCGAGGGGAATGACCCTGGGAGCTCGGGGCTCCGGGTCAGCACAGGGGAGGACAGGCCCCGGCGCCACACGGCGCCGGGGCCCTCGCCTGTCAGCGCTTGGCGACGAACACGTGCGAGGCGACGTCCGCCTCCAGCTCGGCCGCCTCACCGCCGCTGCCCACCAGCACCCCGCCGGCCGACTCCGTCACGCTCACCACGGAACCGGGCTGCACACCCGCCCGCCGCAGCGTGTACATCAGCTGCGCGTCGGTCTGGATCGGTTCGCCGATACGGCGGACGACGACCGTCTTCCCGTCCGTGCCCGGGTCCAGGTCGGCCAGCGAGACCATGCCCTCGTCCAGGAACGGATCGGCCCCGTCCTTCTCGCCCAGCTCCTCCAGGCCCGGGATCGGGTTGCCGTACGGCGACTCGGTCGGATGCCGCAGCAGCTCCAGCACCCTGCGCTCCACGGCCTCGCTCATGACGTGCTCCCAGCGACACGCCTCCGCGTGCACCTGCTCCCACTCCAGGCCGATCACATCGACGAGGAGACACTCGGCGAGGCGGTGCTTGCGCATCACGCGCGTGGCCAGCCGGCGGCCCTCGTCGGTCAGCTCCAGGTGACGGTCGCTGGCCACGGAGACCAGGCCGTCGCGCTCCATCCGCGCCACCGTCTGGCTCACCGTCGGCCCACTCTGGTCGAGCCGCTCCGCGATGCGGGCGCGCATGGGCACGACGCCTTCCTCTTCGAGCTCGAGGATGGTGCGGAGATACATCTCCGTGGTGTCGATCAGTCCGGACATACGTGCCCCTCGATTACCTCTGCCGGCACCCCGGCGCGTGCGCTGGCCCTGGCACCAATTCTGCCGGATCCCACTGACAAGCGGGCGGTACCGGGAAAACGGGGGGCGCCGGCCGACTCGGCCGGCGCGGACAGTATCCCGGCTGCGGGTGCGCGGTGGCCGGTCGCGCCGTTCCCCGCGCCCCTTCAGGACACTCGAGCCGCGGGCCGCCGTGCCGCTGGGCCGGGACCGTGTACCACCGTGGCCGCGGACAGCCGCGCCGGCTGGGCCGGGACGGGTGGGTGCGGCGGCGCCCGGCGGGCGCGGGCGGTCCTGCCCCCGGGCGGCACCGGTGCCGGGCAGCCGAGTCGACACCGGCGCCCGCGAACCCCCGGCCGTATTGACACCGCACTGGTCCAGACCTCACGGTGATCCACGACACAGACGCTGCGAAGGGGCACCGCATGAGCGACGGCACGCCTGCCGACCTGTTCTTCGACGCCGCCATCGGCCTGCTGCAACGGGTCCGCGAGGAGGAGGCCGAGGCGATCACCGCGGCCGGCACCCTGCTCGCCGACACCGTCGCCACCGGCGGCCGCCTGTTCGCCTTCGGCGCCGGGCACTCCTCCCTGGCCGCCCAGGACGTCGTCTACCGGGCGGGCGGTCTCGCCCTGATGAACCTGCTCGCCGTACCCGGCGTCGTCGGCGTCGACGTCACCCCGGCCACCCTCGGCTCCGCCCTCGAACGCGTCGACGGCCTCGCCAGCGCCGTCCTCGACACCTCACCCGTCCGGGCGGGCGACGCCCTCGTGATCATCTCCCTCTCCGGCCGCAACGCCCTGCCCGTGGAGATGGCCCTGAACGCCCGCGCCCTCGGCGTGCGGGTCATCGGCGTGACCTCGGCCGCGTACGCCTCGCAGACCAAGTCCCGGCACGTCTCCGGCACCTTCCTGAAGGACCACTGCGACATCGTCCTCGACTCCAAGATCGCGGTCGGCGACGCGGAACTCACCCTCGACACCATCCCGGCGCCCTTCGCCCCCGCCTCCACCGTCGTCACCACGGCCCTCATGCAAGCCGTCATGGCCACCACCGCGGCCACCCTGGCCGACCGCGGCATCGAGCCGCCGCTCCTGCGCTCGGGCAACGTCGACGGCGGCCACGAGTGGAACGGCCGGGTGATGCGGGAGTACGGCGACCGGATCTTCTACCGCCGCTGAACCCGGCACCCACACGGCACCGACCGCCCGGTGAAACGCCGCCACGGAACGAACGCGGCGGCGACCGGGGCAGCAACCCCTACTCCCCCGCCGCCCCCCGCACCGCCGCCGCCAGATCCAGCGCCGCCGCGATACGCCCCGCCACATCCTCCGCGTAGGCCGTGTCGGACCGTTCGAAGCGGCTGCGGGCCGCCCCCCGCAGGAAAGTCACCACACCCAGCGTCCGCCCCCGGCTGCGCAGCACCGCGCACAGCGCGTGCACCGCGTCCTCGGGCCACTGCCGCTCCAGCGCCCACTCCCGCGCCCGCTCCGCCGGAACCGACCCGACGTCCGCGCGCACGGTCCCGGCCCGCTCCACGCACTGCAGCGCCGGATGCCCCTCCTCGTACCGCACGGGCCACCCGGCCGCCCCGCTGAGCAGACTCGGCCCCGGCGCTCCGGCGGGCGTGGCGGCGAGCCGTACCAGCCGTACCGGACCCGACTCCCCCTCACCTCCCGCGCGCGGGGTGCCCGCCACCCGATCCACGAGCGCGTGGTCGGCGAAGCCGGCGAGGGCGAAGTCCAGATGGACGACGGCCGCCTCCACCGGGTCCTCGCACTCCGCGGCGGCGCGGGCCGCGCGGTGCGACTGGTTGGTACGGAACCGCAGCAGGGCCGCCTCCTGCTCGCTCTGCTTGGCCTCGGTGACGTCCTGGAAGAGCCAGCCGACCCCGAGCGGCACCGGTTCCTCCGCGAGCGGCGAGGCCAGCCGCAGGAACCCGCTCCGCCAGCAGCGCCGCTTCTCGCCCTCCGGGGTGCGCACGGTCACCCACATCTCGGCGGGCGCGGGCGGCGCGCCCTCGGCAAGCACATGCGTGAGCGCGGCCTCCAGCTCCTCCACGCCCCGCGCGACCAGCTCACCGAGTGGCCGCCCCAGCACGGACGTACGCCTGATGCCCAGCGCGCGGGCGGCATGCGCGTTCACCACGGCGGGCCGCAGATCCGCGTCGACGAGCACGACACCCCACGACGCGTCCTCGAACAA
The DNA here is from genome assembly GCF_056432605.1 of Streptomyces sp. NPDC045022. Taxonomy (NCBI): domain Bacteria; kingdom Bacillati; phylum Actinomycetota; class Actinomycetes; order Kitasatosporales; family Streptomycetaceae; genus Streptomyces; species Streptomyces sp. NPDC045022. Next base: position 163,894 of record NZ_JBWKIR010000007.1, on the reverse strand, counting down.
CGCCTCGCTCAGCGCGATCGACCGCTCCAGGTCTATCTGCGCGTGCACCTCGCTGAACGCGCAGTACACACCCGCAGGCTTCCCGTCGGGCCCGCGCACGGCGGCGGACTGCGTCCGTACGAGCACCCGCCCGCCGTCCTTCGTGACGAGCGCGAACTCGTGCACCTGCCGCCCCGGCGCGGTCATCGCGGACATCAGCCGGGCCTGCACCTCCTCGGCGTCGGCGCTGCGCACCGCCCACCCGGCGAAGCCCTGCCGCCCGACGGCCTCGGCGGCGGTCCACCCGAGGATCCGCTCGGCCTCCCGATTCCAGTGCGTGACCACGCCCTCGGCGTCGAAGGCACACAGAGCCGCGTCCATGCCGTCCAGCAGCGCGGCGAGCAGGTCGGAGCCCCCGGACTCACCGGGCTCGTCCGGCCCCAGCTCATCCGTGGTCCCACTCCGCCGGGAAGCACTCACCTCGACCCCCTGGAGACTGCGTCCGCGCACGTAGGCGCTCGGTTCGCTCACTGGCCTTCATTCAACTCGAACGTGACGCAGCCCACATCATGTTCCCGCAATCTTGCAGGAATCAATGCCGTGCGCCGTCCGGCGAGAGCCGCAGGTCCACCCACTCGTCCAAAAAACACTTGAGCACTCGCGAACGGCTTCCTAGAGTGGCTGTCACTTCGGAGAGGAGGTGGTTCGGCAGATGTATGGATACCGGACGGAAGAGGTGACTGCGGGCTGACGCCCGTCGCCACACTCAGTGCGGTGCCGGACCAGCGTGTGTGAGTGACACGCAGCCGGCCAAACCAACGCAGTCACCCGACCCGCGGGCTGCCGGTACGTCCGGCCGGCTCCTCCCAGAGGACCCAAGCCCGCGGGTCGCCTGCGTTCTACGACACCCCGGAACCGTCGTCCGTCATCCAGGAGCCCTCCGGCGTCACGGGCAGAGCCGCTCCACCCTCCAGGTGCCGTCCGGCCGGGCGACGTAGCGCAGGCGGTCGTGGAGGCGGTTCTGGCGGCCCTGCCAGAACTCGATCGCCTCGGGGGCGATACGGAAGCCGCCCCAGTGCGGCGGGACCGGGACCTGCTCGTCCTCGGGGTAGCGGGCTTCGAGGTCGGCGTACGCGGTGTCCAGCTCGGTGCGGGAGGCGATCACCGTGGACTGGGCACTGGCCCAGGCGCCCAGTTGGGAGCCGTGCGGGCGGGTGCGGAAGTAGGCGGCGGTCTCCTCGCGGCCCGTGCGGCGGGCGGTGCCGGTGACGATGACCTGGCGGGCGAGCGGGTGCCAGGGGAAGAGCAGCGAGACATACGGGTTCTCCGCCAGGTCGCGGGCCTTGCGGGAGTCGTAGTTCGTGTAGAAGACGAAGCCGTCGGTGTCGAACTGCTTCATCAGCACCGTGCGCGAGCTGGGGCGTCCCGAGGCGTCCGCCGTGGAGACGACCATCGCGTTGGGTTCGTAGACCGTGCCGTGGAGGGACGCGCGGGCGGCGTCCTCGAACCAGCGGGCGAACTGGTCCATCGGGTGCGTGGCGAGATCCTGTTCGCTGAGGCCCTCGGCCCGGTACTGCTTGCGCATCGCGGCGGGGTCGAGGACGGGGTCCAGGAGGGGTTCGCGGTCGGTCACCCGGTCATCTTGCCGTATCGAACGCGGCTGGCACTCAGTGTCGCGTGGTCTCCCCAACTGTGGCACCGGGGGTTATCGTGCTGGTTCCCCAGCGGTTTGGGTGACCACCGGCCGATCGGGGCATCACCGGGGTGACCGCCGCCGACACATCACGAGGAGCCGCCTGATGTCCGATTTCGTACCCGGGCTCGAGGGAGTCGTCGCGTTCGAGACGGAGATCGCCGAACCCGACAAGGAGGGCGGTGCCCTGCGCTACCGGGGCGTCGACATCGAGGACCTGGTCGGGCACGTCTCCTTCGGGAACGTGTGGGGTCTGCTGGTCGACGGCGCCTTCAACCCCGGTCTGCCGCCCGCCGAGCCGTTCCCGATCCCGGTGCACTCCGGTGACATCCGCGTGGACGTGCAGTCGGCGCTGGCCATGCTCGCCCCGGTGTGGGGCCTGAAACCGCTGCTCGACATCGACGCCGAGCAGGCCCGCGCGGACCTCGCCCGGGCCGCCGTCATGGCGCTGTCGTACGTCGCCCAGTCCGCGCGCGGGCAGGGGCTGCCGATGGTGCCGCAGCGGGAGATCGACAAGGCGCAGTCGGTCGTGGAGCGGTTCATGATCCGCTGGCGCGGTGAGCCGGACCCGAAGCACGTCGCCGCCGTGGACGCGTACTGGACGTCCGCCGCCGAGCACGGGATGAACGCGTCGACCTTCACCGCCCGGGTCATCGCCTCCACCGGTGCGGATGTCGCCGCGGCGCTGTCGGGTGCGGTCGGTGCGATGTCCGGGCCGCTGCACGGGGGTGCGCCGTCCCGGGTGCTCGGGATGATCGAGGAGATCGAGCGCACGGGGGACGCGGAGGCCTACGTCAAGCAGGCCCTGGACCGGGGTGAGCGGCTGATGGGCTTCGGGCACCGGGTGTACCGGGCCGAGGACCCGCGGGCGCGGGTGCTGCGGCGTACGGCGCGGGAGCTGGGCGCGCCGCGGTTCGAGATCGCGGAGGCGCTGGAGAAGGCCGCGCTGGAGGAGCTGCACAACCGGCGGCCGGACCGGGTGCTGGCCACCAACGTGGAGTTCTGGGCGGCGATCATGCTGGACTTCGCCGAGGTGCCGGCCCATATGTTCACGTCGATGTTCACGTGCGCCCGTACGGCCGGGTGGTCGGCGCACATCCTCGAGCAGAAGCGGACGGGGAGGTTGGTGCGGCCGTCGGCGAGGTATGTGGGGCCGGGTGCGCGTCGGCCTGAGGACATCGAGGGGTATGCGGACATCGCCCCATAGAGGGGGCGGTTCGGAGCGCGGGGGAATGCGGGCCTGTTGTGGCCGGTCGCGCAGTTCCCCGCGCCCCTGACCTCAGGCTGCCGTGAGCAGATCCGCATGGTGCCGCTCCGCCACCAGCGGATGCGCCCTCAGCTTGCCCTTCAGTTCGTTGTAGCCGTACTCCGCGTACAGCGGGTTCGCCGGGTCGTCGGTGATGCCCGGGGCCTGCGGCGCGTGCGGGAACGGCAGCGGTTCGATCCTGGCGTCCAGGCGGGGGTTGTAGAAGAACGGGACCGAGAAACGTTCCGTCGCTTCGGGCGGGCTGACCACGCGGTGGTTGGTGGCGAGGAGGTAACCGTCGGTGGCCACCTCCAGCAGTTCGCCGAGGTTGACCACGAAGGCGCCCGGGATGGGCGGCACGTCGTGGAAGAGGCCGTCCTCGCGCAGGACTTGGAGGCCGCCGACCGTGTCCTGGAGCAGGAGGGTCAGGAAGCCGTAGTCCTTGTGCGCGCCCACGCCCTGGCCGGTGCCGTCGCCCGCGCTGCCGGGGTAGCGGACGAGCTTGAGGTGCGGATGGGCGTGGGCGCCGAAGACCGGGTCGTAGAAGCCGGCCGGGGCGCCGATGGCGGTCAGGAGTTCGCGCAGCAGGCGCTGGGCGACCGCGCTCAGCTTGTCGATCCAGGCCAGGGCCGCCGTGCGCAGTTCGGGGAGCGCGGCCGGCCACTGGTTGGGGCCTTGCAGCCACCAGTACGGGGGCTCGCCGGGGCCGGGGACGCGCGCGGGGCGTTCGGCGCCGATGTCCAGCTGGTCGCGCCAGTCGCGGGCGCCGCCGGTGCGCTCGTCGCCGGTGCGGGTGTAGCCGCGGAAGTGCGGGGAGCCCACGTTGTCGAGGGCGAGCCGGTCGGCCTCGGGGAGGGCGAAGAAGGCGCGCATGGCGGTGAGCAGCGCGTCGGTCTCGGCCTGGGTCACGCCGTGTCCGATGAGCTGGAAGAAGCCGACGTCGTGGGCGGCGCTGTGCAGCTGGGCGTGGAGCAGGGCACGGGCCCGGGGGCCGCGGTCGGCGGCCGACAGGTCGATGATCGGGAGCTGGTCGTACGACGGGGTCGTCGCGCTGTGCGTGGTCATGGTGCGTCCGCAGGGTGTACGGGGCAGGGGTGACCGCCGAGGGGTAGGGCGGCCCCCGGTGCCGGAAAAAGGAGAGAAAAAGGGAGAGAAAGGGGGCTGGGTCAGGCGGTGAAGCGCCGACAGCCCATGCTCGTGACGCGCACGTAGTCCACGTGGCGGCGGCGGACGAGCATCGGAAGCATGCGGCAAGGGTACTGCGCGACCCGGAAAACGCGGGTGGCCCGGTTCACTGCTCCCGGAGTGGGGGCGGCGAGGTCAGAACTTGCCCCAGACGTACGTCGTACGGTGGCCGCCCAGCACCTCGGCGACCAGCGCGCGGAACTCGCCGGTGAACTCGGGCCAGTTCCAGAACTCGAAGCCCAGGTGACCGAAGGCCCAGTAGTCGCCGGCCCAGGTCCAGTCCGGCAGCGGGACGCGGGCGGCGCAGGCGGGACAGTCGACGTCGGCGGCGCCCGTCGCGTGCCAGAGGTCCATGGCCTGGCCGAAGGGTCTCCAGGCCGCTTCGATGGGGGCCCACTCGTCGGTCAGGAGACGGGTGATGGCCGCGCAGCGCGGGCAGCGGGCCCATTCGGCCTCTCCCTGGCCGCCGTGGAAGACGGTGCGCCCGGTGTGCACGGCCAGGCCGTCGTACGGCTTCCAGTCGGCGTCCGACGGGTCCACCGCCTTGTCCCAGTGCGGGCCGGGCGGATGACCGAGCGGCTGCCCGAGGACGCAGTCGGTTCGCTCGGGCAGCACGATGCCCTCGGCGACGAGCCGGTCGAGCACGCGCTGGGCGAGGCGCGGCGCGTGCTCGGCGGTGGCGTCGAGGTCGACGATCGTCTGAAAGGTGTCCCCCATGCCGACGACCGTAGCCGGGGCCACTGACAGTGGCTCAGCCGAGCGCGTTCTCCAGCAGCGCGGCCCACTGGGTGACGACCCGCGCGCGGCGGGCGGTGTCGTCGGTCAGGAGGTTGGCGAGGCCGAGTCCGCGGGCCATGTCCAAAAAGCCCTGGACGGTCTCGCGGACGCCGGGGCGGGACTCGTCGGCGCCGAGGAGGTCCACGGCGATGCGGTGGGTCTCGCGGCCGACGCGGGCCTCCAGCTCGGTGACGCGGCCGCGCAGCTGCTCCTCGTTCGACGCGGCGACCCACAGGTGCAGGGCGGCCCGGAAGAGGGGGCCGGTGTAGAGGTCGACGAGGGCGGCGACGACGGCGCGGCGGTCGGCGGCGCCGTCCGGGAACAGGGTCCTGAGCGCGGTGGAGCGTTCCTCGGCGACGTACTCGACGGCCGCGGTGAACAGGTCCTCACGGGTGGGGAAGTGGTGCTGGGCGGCGCCCCGGGAGACGCCGGCGCGTTCGGCGACCACGGAGACCGTGGAGCCCGCCCAGCCGTGCTCGGCGAGGCAGGCCACCGCGGCCTCCAGGAGCCGCTGCCGGGTGGCCCGGCTGCGGTCCTGCTTGGGTACGCGGTCGCGTTCCGCCGTACTCACACCACCCATGCCGCATCCCGTCTTTCCAGAAACGCCGTCATCCCCTCCCGGGCCTGGTCGGAGGAGAACAGCCGGGCCGAGAGGGCGGTCAGCTCCGCCGCGTCCCGGTCGAACGTCTCCAGCACCCTAGCCGTGAGCAGCCGTTTCGTCTCGGCCAGGGCCTGGGGGGAGGAGCGCCGCAGACCGTCCAGGACGGGCGCGAGGGCTTCGTCCACGTCGTCGGCGGTCGCGGTGAGCAGGCCCGCTCGTACGGCCTCGGCGGGGTCGAAGCGTTCGCCGGTGAGGTAGTAGCGGGCCAGGACGCGCGGGTCGGCGCGCGGCAGCAGCGGGAGGGAGATCACCGCGGGGGCCACTCCGATGCGGACCTCGGTGAAGGCGAAGGTGGCCGCGGTGGAGGCGGCGGCGATGTCGCAGGCGGCGAGCAGGCCGAGGCCGCCCGCGCGGACGTGTCCGGTGATCCGGGCGACGACGGGTCTGGGCAGTTCGACGATCTGCCGCAACAGCCCCACCAGGGCGTCCGGGTGGAGTGGGTCGCGCAGGTCGGCGCCGGCGCAGAAGGTGGTGCCGGTGTGGGTGAGGACGACGGCTCGTACGTCGGGGTCCTTCGCGCAGTCGGTCAGGGCTTCGGTGAGTTCGGTGACGAGTGCCGCGGAGAGGGCGTTGCGGGTGTCGGCGGAGTCGAGGCTGAGGGTTTCCACGGCACGCGTGCGCGTGCGTCCGATCAGTGCGGTCACGGGTGCTCCCTGAGCTGTCGGCGCAGGATCTTGCCGGAGGCGGCGCGGGGGACGGTGTCGGTGAAGGTGACCCGGCGGACGCGTTTGTAGGGGGCGACGCGTTCGGCGACGTACAGCATGATGTCGTTCTCGGTGAGGTCGTCGTCGGTGGGCCGGCGGACGACGAAGGCGTGCGGGATCTCGTTGCCGTCCTCGTCGCGGGCGCCGATGACGGCGGCGTCGGCGATGCCGGGGTGGGTGAGCAGCAGGGCCTCCAGTTCGGCGGGCGCCACCTGGAAGCCCTTGTACTTGATGAGTTCCTTCACCCGGTCGACGACGAAGAGCCAGCCGTCGGCGTCGGTGCGGCCGACGTCTCCGGTGTGCAGCCAGCCGTCGGCGTCGATCATGGCGGCGGTGGCGTCGGGGCGGCCGAGGTAGCCCTTCATCACCTGGGGTCCGCGGATCAGGATCTCGCCGGCCTCGCCGGTGCCGAGGTCCTTGTCGGGGTCGTCCAGGGAGACGATCCGCATCTCGGTGCCGGCGATGAGCCTGCCGACCGTGCCGGCCGGGGCCTGGTGCAGGCGGTCGAGGGGGACGACATGGGTGCCGGGTGACAGCTCGGTCATGCCGTAGGCCTGGCCGATCGGGGGCAGGCCGAGGCGTTCGGAGCAGGCGAGGGCGAGGTGCGCGTCCAGCGGGGCGGCGGCGCTGATGACGTGCTTCAGCGAGGAGAGGTCGTAGTGGGTGACGGCCGGGTGCTTGGCGAGGGCGAGGACGATCGGCGGGGCGACGTACAGGCCGGTGATGCGGTGGGTCTCGATCGCGGCGAGGAACGTCTCCAGGTCGAAACGGGGCAGCACGACCACCGTGGCGCCGCTCCGCAGGGGCGCGTTCATGAGGGCGGTCAGGCCGTAGATGTGGAAGAACGGCAGGACGGCGAGGATGCGGTCGCCGGGTCCGGCCGGGACGGCGGGCTCCAGCTGGGCGAGGTTGGTGGCGATCTGCCGGTGGGTGAGCATCACGCCCTTGGGGACGCCGGTGGTGCCGGAGGAGTACGGCAGCGCGGCGATGTCCTCGGCCGGGTCGATGCCGACACGCGGCTCGGGGGCGGTGGTGGCGAGCAGGTCGGTCAGGGAGCGGTGGCCGGGTGCGCTGTCGCACACGAAGATCTCCCGTACCCCGCCGGCGAGTTCGGCGGCCCTGCGGGCGGACTCCAGCAGCGGGGAGACGGTGACGATCCAGCGGGCCGCGCTGTCGCCGAGCTGCTTGGCGAACTCCTCGGGCGTGGCGAGCGGGTGCACCGTGGTGACGGCGGCCCCCGCGCGCGTGGCCCCGTAGAAGGCGGCCGGGAAGGCGATCGTGTTGGGGCTGTACAGGGCCAGGACGTCGCCCTTGCGCACGCCGGCGTCGGCGAAGGCGGCGGCGATGCGCCGGTGGAACCGGTCCACCTGCTCGTACGTGAGAGTGGTGCCGTCCGTGCCGTCGATCAGCGCGGGCTGCTCGCCGAACTCGGCGGCCCGGCCCAGGACGGCCTCGTGGATGGGGAGTTCTACGGGCGGAACGTCTGCGTACTCGCTGCGGAACACGGTTCCTCCTCGCACGGACAGCTCAGTACGACTTGGGCAGACCCAGGGTCTGGTGGGAGACGTAGTTGAGAATCATCTCCCGGCTCACCGGGGCGATACGAGCCACGCGCGCGGCCGTTATCAGCGAGGCGAGCCCGAACTCACGGGTGAGCCCGTTGCCGCCGAGGGTGTGCACGGCCTGGTCGACGGCCTTCACGCAGGCCTCCCCGGCCGCGTACTTCGCCATGTTGGCGGCCTCGCCCGCGCCGACGTCGTCACCGGCGTCGTAGAGATGAGCCGCCTTCTGCATCATCAGCCGGGCCAGCTCCAGGTCGATGTGCGCCTGCGCGAGGGGGTGGGCGATGGCCTGGTGGGCGCCGATGGGGGCCTTCCAGACCGTGCGGTCGCGGGCGTACTCGATGGCTTTGGTGAGCGCGTAACGGCCCATGCCGATCGCGAACGCGGCCGTCATGATCCGTTCGGGGTTGAGTCCGGCGAACAGTTGCAGGAGGCCGGCGTCCTCGTCGCCCACGAGCGCGTCCGCGGGCAGCCGTACCTCGTCCAGGACCAGCTCGAACTGCTTCTCGGCGGCGCTGAGTTCCATGTCGATCGGACGCTTCTGGAAGCCCTCGGCGTCCGTCGGGACGATGAACAGGCAGGGCTTGAGGCGTCCGGTACGGGCGTCCTCGGTGCGGCCGACGATCAGGACGGCGTCGGCCATGTCCACACCGGAGATGAAGACCTTGCGGCCGGTGAGGAGCCAGTCGGTGCCGTCTTTGCGGGCGGTGGTGGTGATGCGGTGGCTGTTGGAACCGGCGTCGGGTTCGGTGATGCCGAAGGCCATGAGGCGGGTGCCGTCGGCGATTCCGGGAAGCCACCGCTGTTTCTGGGCCTCGGTGCCGAAGCGCGAGATCACCGTGCCGCAGATGGCCGGGGAGACGACGAGCATGAGGAGGGGGGAGCCTGCGGCGCCCAGCTCTTCGAGAACGATGGAGAGTTCGGCTATGCCGCCGCCTCCGCCGCCGTGTTCTTCCGGCAGGTTGACGCCCAAATAGCCCAGCTTGCCCGCCTCGGACCAGAGTTCGGTGGGGTGGCGGCCCTCGGCGACGGTGCGGGCGATGTAGTCCCGGCCGTAGCGCTTTCCGAGAGCGGCTACCGCGGCTCGTAGTGCCTTGTGCTCTTCGGACTCGATGAGGGTGGTCATGCGATTCCTCCGGGTGCGGCTTGTGTGTGGTTGCTCGCGCAGTTCCCCGCGCCCCTAGGACTGGCTGCTCTCGACCACCGCCAGCAGCGTGCCCATCTCCACTTGCTGTCCAGGGGTCACCGGGAGGGCGGTCAGCGTGCCTGTGGCCGGTGCCGAGATCTGGTGCTGCATCTTCATGGCCTCCAGCCAGATCAGGGGCCGGCCCGCCTGCACGGTCGCCCCCTCCGACAGGCCCTCGGCGACGCGGACGACCGTGCCCGGCATCGGGGCGAGCAGGGAACCCGGCGCGAGCTGGGCGACCGGGTCGGGGAAGCGGGGCAGGGCGGTCAGGGCGGTGGTGTTGACGTAGACCTGGTCGCCGTAGCGCGCCACCTGGAACTTGCGCCGGACTCCGTCCACTTCCAGGATCACCAGACACGGGTCCGCGTGCACGACCCGGACACCGTCGGCCGCGAGGCCCTGCCGGGTGTGCCGATAGTGGACCTCGCACTCCTCGCCCGCCAGCTCATACCGCTTGACCTGCGGTTGTGACGGCACGTTGCGCCAGCCGCCGAAACGGGAGCGGCCGTGGGCGTCGGCGAGGGCCGCGGCGAGGGGAGCGTACGGATCGGGGGCGGGCCGGGTGAGTTCGGCGAGGTGGCGGTCGTAGAAGCCGGTGTCCATGCGGCCGCCGACGAATTCGGCGTGCCGCAGGGAGCGCACCAGCAGGTCGCGGTTGGTGACCGGGCCGTGGATCTGGGCCGTCTCGAGGGCACCGGCGAGTTTGCGGAGCGCCTCCGCGCGGGTGGGGGCGTGGGCGACGACCTTGGCGAGCATCGGGTCGTAGTGCACGCCGATGGGGTCGCCGTCGGTGTAGCCGGTGTCCAGGCGGACGCCTGCCGGCAGGGCGAGGCGGTGCAGGGTGCCGGTCTGCGGGGCCCAGTCGCGGGCGGGGTCCTCGGCGTACAGGCGGGCCTCGACCGCATGCCCACGCGCGCGGGGTGGCTCGGTGCCCAGCGGCCGGCCTTCTGCGACGCGGATCTGTTCCGCGACCAGGTCGATGCCGAAGACCTCCTCGGTGACGGGGTGTTCGACCTGGAGGCGGGTGTTCATCTCCAGGAAGTGCGCGCGGCCGCCGGCGACCAGGAACTCGACCGTGCCGGCGCCGACGTAGGAGACGGCGCGCGCGGCGCGTACGGCCAGCGCGTACAGCTCTTCGGTGAGTGCGGCCGGCAGGCCCGGCGCGGGGGCTTCCTCGATGACCTTCTGGTGGCGGCGCTGGAGGGAGCAGTCGCGGGTGCCGAGGGGCAGGACGGTGCCGTGGGTGTCGGCGAGGATCTGCACCTCGACGTGGCGGCCGTGCTCGAGGTATGGCTCCACGAAGACCTCGCCGTCACCGAAGGCACTCGCGGCCTCGGCGCGCGCGCCCTCCAGGGCGGCGGGCAGCTCATCCAGGCGGCGCACGATCCGCATCCCGCGCCCCCCACCGCCCGCGGCCGCCTTCACCAGGACCGGCAGGCCGGCCTCGGTGACGTCGGCCTCGCGGAGGGGGGCGAGGCCCATCAGCTCCTTGGCGCGGGTCTTGGACGCCATGGCCTCGATGGCCTCCGGGGGCGGGCCGATCCAGGTCAGGCCAGCGTCGATGACGGCGCGGGCGAAGCCGGGGTTCTCGGACAGGAAGCCGTAACCGGGGTGCACGGCGTCCGCACCGGCGGACAGGGCGGCTTTCACGATCAGGTCGCCACGCAGATACGTCTCCGCCGGCGCCCCGCCCGGCAGCCGTACCGCCGTGTCGGCCATGCGCGCGTGGAGCGCGTTCTCGTCGGCGTCCGAGTGCACGGCGACGGTTCGGATTCCCAACTCACGGCAGGTGCGGAAGATCCGGCAGGCGATCTCGCCCCGGTTGGCGACAAGGACAGAACTGATCACTGGGCCCCTCACATCCGGAAGACGCCGAAGCCGCCGCGCGCGCCCTCGTAGGGCGCGGTGTGCAGGGCGGACAGGCACAGGCCGAGGACGGTGCGGGTGTCGCGCGGGTCGATGACACCGTCGTCGTACAGCCGCCCGGACAGGAACATCGGCAGCGACTCCGACTCGATCTGCTGCTCCACCATGGCGCGCAGGGCCGCGTCCGCGTCGTCGTCGTACGGCTGCCCCTTCGCCGCCGCCGACTGCCGGGCGACGATGGACAGCACGCCCGCGAGCTGCTGCGGGCCCATGACGGCGGACTTGGCGCTGGGCCAGGCGAACAGGAAACGGGGGTCGTAGGCGCGGCCGCACATGCCGTAGTGCCCGGCGCCGTAGGAGGCGCCCATGAGGACCGACAGGTGCGGCACCCGGCTGTTGGCGACCGCGTTGATCATCATGGCGCCGTGTTTGATGATCCCGCCCTGCTCGTACTCCTTGCCGACCATGTAGCCGGTGGTGTTGTGCAGGAAGAGCAGCGGGATGTCCCGCTGGTTGGCGAGCTGGATGAACTGGGCGGCCTTCTGGGACTCCGCGCTGAACAGGACCCCTTGGGCGTTGGCCAGGATGCCGACGGGGTAACCGTGCAGGCTCGCCCAGCCGGTGGCGAGGCTCGTGCCGTACAGCGGCTTGAACTCGTCGAAGCGGGAGCCGTCGACGATCCGGGCGATGACCTCGCGCGGGTCGAAGGGGGTCCTCAGGTCGCCGGGGACGATGCCGAGGAGTTCGTCCGGGTCGTACTTGGGCGGTGCCGCCGGGCCGGGGTCCGGATACGCCTTGCGGTGGTTGAGGCGCGCGACCACGCGGCGCGCCCGGCGCAGGGCGTCCCGCTCGTCCACGGCGAAGTAGTCGGCGAGGCCCGACACGCGCGCGTGCATCTCCGCGCCGCCCAGGGACTCGTCGTCGCTCTCCTCGCCGGTGGCCATCTTCACCAGCGGGGGGCCGCCGAGGAACACCTTCGCGCGTTCCTTGACCATGATCACGTGGTCGGACATGCCGGGGATGTACGCGCCGCCGGCGGTGGAGTTGCCGAAGACCACGGCGACGGTCGGGACGCCGGCGGCGGAGAGCCGGGTGAGGTCGCGGAAGATGGCGCCGCCCGGGATGAAGATCTCCTTCTGGGAGGGCAGGTCGGCGCCGCCGGACTCCACCAGGCTGATGCAGGGCAGCCGGTTGGCGAGGGCGATGTCGTTGGCGCGCAGGGCCTTCTTCAGGCTCCACGGGTTGCTGGCGCCGCCGCGCACGGTCGGGTCGTTGGCGGTGATCAGGCACTCCACGCCCTCGACCACGCCGATACCGGTGACCAGGGAGGCGCCCACCGTGTAGTCGCTGCCCCAGGCGGCGAGCGGGGACAGCTCCAGGAATGGCGTGTCCGGGTCGAGGAGCAGTTCGATGCGCTCGCGGGCGAGCAGCTTGCCCCGTTTCCGGTGCCGCCCGATGTACTTCTCGCCGCCGCCCGCCAGCGCCTTGGCGTGCTCGGCCGCCAGCTCGGTGAGCTTGGCGAGCATGGTCTCGCGGTTGGCCCGGTAGTCGGGGTGGCAGGTGTCCAGGGCCGTCTCGAGAACGGTCACAGCAGAGCCTCCGGGATGTCCAGGTGGCGGGAGCGCAGCCATTCGCCGAGGGCCTTGGCCTGCGGGTCGAAGCGGTGCTGGGCGGCGACGCCCGCGCCGAGGATCCCCTCCACGACGAAGTTGAGGGCGCGCAGGTTCGGGAGAACGTGCCGGGTGACGGGCAGCTCCCGGCTCTCGGGGATCAGCTCCCGGAACCGGTCGGCGGTCAGCTCGTGGGCGAGCCACCGCCAGGCCTCCTCCGACCGCGCCCACACCCCCACGTTGGCGTTCCCGCCCTTGTCCCCGCTGCGGGCCCCGGCGACCAGCCCGAGGGGGGCGCGCCGGGTCGGCCCCGGCGGAAGGGGGTCGGGCAGCGGCGGCTGCGGTACGTCGTCCAGGGCGCGCGTCTCCTGGGGCGGCGGCACGGGGATACGGCGTCCGTCGTGGAGGACCGCCATATGGTCGACGGCACCATGGGGCACGTACACATCCTCGAAGACCCCATAGGGGGAGCCCTTGCCGGGTGGGGACAGCACATGGAAGCCCGGGTAGCCGGCCAGCGCCAGCTCCACGGCGGCCCCGGTCAGCGCCCGGCCCACGACCCGCTGGTCCGGATCCCGTACGACGAGCCGCAGCAGGGCGCTCGCGGTCTCCTCGGTCTCGGCGTCGGCCCGGTCGGTGCGGACGAGGTCCCAACGCACGTCCTTCGGCATCGACTTGGCGAGCGCGTCGGACAGCTGCTCGCGGACCAGGTCCGCCTTGGCCTCGATGTCGAGTCCGGTGAGGACGAAGACGACCTCGTTGCGGAAGCCGCCGAGCCGGTTGAGACCGACCTTGAGCGTCGGCGGCGGGGCCTCTCCGCGCACACCCTCGATCCGCACCCGGTCCGGTCCGTCCTGGCTCAGCCGTACGGTGTCCAGCCGGGCGGTGACATCGGGCCCGGCGTACCGGCCGCCGCCGGTCTCGTACAGCAGCTGGGCGGTGACCGTGCCGGTGTCGACGAAGCCGCCGGTGCCGGGGTGCTTGGTGACGACGCTGCTGCCGTCGGCGTGGATCTCGGCGACCGGGAAGCCGGGACGGCGTACGTCCCCCTCGCGGAAGAAGGAGTAGTTCCCGCCGGTCGCCTGGGTCCCGCACTCCAGCACATGCCCGGCGACCACGGCACCGGCGAGCCGGTCGTACTCACCCGGCTGCCAGCCGAAGTGGGCGGCGGCCGGCCCGGTGACCAGGGCCGCGTCGGTGACCCGGCCGGTGACCACCACGTCCGCGCCGGCCCGCAGGCACTCGGCGACACCGAAGCCGCCGAGGTAGGCGTGGGCGGCGAGGGTGCCGGGGTGCCGGGCGGTGAGGTCGTCGCCCTCGACGTGCGCGACCCGGACGGGGATGCCGAGCCGCTCGGCCAACTCCCGTGTCGCGGAGGCGAGTCCCGCCGGATTCAGACCGCCCGCGTTGGTGACGATCCGCACTCCGCGCTCGTGCGCGAGGCCGAGGCAGTCCTCCAGCTGGCGCAGGAAGGTGCGCGCGTATCCGGCGCGGGGGTCCTTCAGCCGGTCCCGGGCGAGGATCAGCATGGTGAGTTCGGCGAGGTAGTCGCCGGTGAGGACGTCCACCTCGCCGCCGGTGACCATCTCGCGCAGGGCGTCGAAGCGGTCGCCGTAGAAGCCGGAGAAGTTGCCGATCCGCAACGGGTTCACCGGGCGCCCTCCTTCGGCGGACGGCCGGTGCCGGGCGGGCCCGCGAAGGCCTGGGCGATGTCCAGCCAGCGGTCGGCGTCCGGGCCTACGGCCGTGAGACCGAGGTCGCCACGGTGGGCGCGCTGGGTGACCAGGAGGCAGAAGTCGAGGGCGGGGCCGGTGACGCGCTGGGGGGCGTCGGGCGGGCCGTAGTCCCACACCTCGCCGGAGGGGGCCGTCAGTTCCACGCGGAACTCGTCGCCGGGAGGGGTCAGTCCATGGATGGTGTGAGCGAAGTCGCGGGTCCGCACCCCGAGCCGGGCCACATGCCGGAGCCGGTCGGTGGGTGGGCGCACCACACCCAGGGCATCGGCGACGTCCAGTGCGTGGGCCCAGGTCTCCATGAGCCGGGCGGTGGCCATGGAGGCGGCGGACATGGGTGGGCCGTACCAGGGGAAACGGGCTCCGGGCGGTGCGGCGCGCAGGGCCTGATCGAGGGCGGCACGTCCCGCGCGCCACGTCGACAGCAGCTCGGTGGGCGGAAGTCGGGCACCCTCCTCCGCCCCTTCGTCCACGAACGAGTCGGGGCGGGTGAGCGCCTTCTCCACCAGCGCCTGGAAGGCGCCGGTGTCGGTGACGGCCAGCAATGCCGAGCGGTCGGTCCAGGCGAGGTGCGCGATCTGGTGGGCGACGGTCCAGCCGGGCGCGGGAGTGGGCAGGGCCCATTGCCCGGGGCTCAACTCGGCCACGAGCAGGTCGAGTTCCTCACTCTCGGCACACAGGTCGTCGATGACGGGCGTCGGGTCGGCCATGGGGGGAGCATGGCAGCGGCGTCGGAAACAATCAAGCGCGCTTGCATTAATTTCCGGTCTGCCGAAGGTGTGGCTGGTAGCCAGGTGGCGGCCGGGCCGGAAAAGGGACGGCATCCCAGGCACTCGGCGCCGTACCCTCGGCCGGTGCTCGATGCGGATGGTTACTTCGGAGAAGCGGTCGCGGCGCGGTACGACGAGTCGTCCGGGGAGATGTTCGGCCCGGAGGTCGTGGCACCCGTCGTCGAGTTCCTGAGGGAGCTGGCGGGTGAGGGCGGTCGGGCCCTGGAGCTCGGCGTCGGTACCGGGCGCATCGCGCTGCCGTTGGCGGGGCGCGGGGTCGAGGTGCACGGCATCGATCTGTCCCGGGCGATGGTGGAGCGGCTGCGGGCCAAGCCGGGCGGGGACGCGGTCGGGGTGACGGTCGGGGACTTCGCGACCACGAGGGTGGACGGTGTCTTCTCCGTCGCCTACCTGGTCTACAACACGATCATGAACCTGACCTCGCAGGACGCCCAGGTGGACTGCTTCCGCAACGTCGCGGAGCAGCTGGCGCCCGGCGGCTGCTTCGTCGTCGAGGTCGGGGTGCCCGACCTGCGCCGGCTGCCGCCCGGGCAGGACACGGTGCCGTTCCGCGTGGACGGCGGGCGGCTGGGCTTCGACCGGTACGACGTGGCGACGCAGTCGGTCACCTCGCACCACGTGGAGGTCGTGGACGGCCGCGGTACGTACCTGGCGGTCCCGTTCCGGTACGTGTGGCCGGCGGAGCTGGATCTGATGGCCCGGCTCGCGGGGCTACGGCTGCGGGAGCGGTGGGCGGGCTGGACCCGGGAACCCTTCACGAGCGAGAGCCGGCAACACGTGTCGGTGTGGGAGAAGCCGGGCGGCTGAGCCCGCGAAGGCGGACGGTCAGGCCTCGGGAGCCTGGGCCGGGACCTTGCCCCGCCCGACCTGCGTCCGTACCGCGCCGATGCTCGCCGCGATGACCAGGGCGATCGCGGCGGCCTCCGGTGCGGACAGGGTCTGGCCGAGGATCAGGAAGCCGGCCGTCGCCGCGAGGGCCGGTTCCAGGCTCATCAGGATGGCGAAGGTGGAGGCGGGCAGCCGGCGCAGGGCCAGGAGTTCCAGGGTGTAGGGCAGGACCGAGGAGAGCAGGGCCACCGCCGAGCCGAGGGCGATGGTGGTGGGGTCGAGGAGGCGCGTGCCGGCCGAGGCCACGCCGATGGGCAGGAACAGCAGGGCGGCCACCGCCATGGCCAGCGCCAGGCCGTCCGCCTGTGGGAAGCGTCGGCCCGTACGGGCGCTGAAGACGATGTACGCCGCCCACATGGCGCCGGCCCCCAGGGCAAAGGCGACACCGGCGGGGTCGAGGCCGCTGAAGCCTCCGCCGCCGAGCAGGAAGACGCCCACGAGCGCGAGGCCGGCCCAGAGCGCGTTGATCAAGCGGCGGGAGGCCAGGACGGACAGGGCCAGCGGGCCGAGGACCTCGAGGGTGACCGCGGGGCCCAGCGGGATACGGGCCACCGCCTCGTAGAAGAGGCCGTTCATCGCGCCCATGGCGATGCCGAACACGATCACCGTGCCCCAGTCGGTGCGGGAGTGCCCGCGCAGCCGGGGGCGGCACACCAGCAGGAGGACCAGGGCCGCGGCGAGAAGCCGCAGGGTCACGACCCCGGGCGCGCCGGCCCGGGGCATGAGCGTCACCGCGAGGGCGCCGCCGAACTGCACCGAGACACCGCCGGCCAGCACCAGCCCGACGGGGCCGAGCGAGCCGAGGCGGCGCGGGGCACCACTCGTGGGTGCGGGTGCGGACTGCGTCGACGGTGCGGTGGCGCTACGGGTGCTCACGGGGCGGTCCTGGGGGCTGGCTCGGAATCAGGTCGTGTTCATCTCGATGTACTTCCGAGTCCAGGGTAGTAGACCCAGTCAGGAGTGTGAACCCCTTATGTAACTGTCCTGGATACTGAGACGCGTGGTGTTCGGATGCCGGGCGGTGGCGCTCCGACGCCGGCCATGGCTCCTCGTCCCGACAGTGCGCTCAGCGACGGGCCATGTAGACGTCGAGTGCCTTGTGCAGCAGCCGGTTGAGCGGGAAGTCCCACTCCCCGACGTACTCCACGGCCTCCCCGCCCGCGCCCACCTTGAAGCGGAGCAGGCCGAGCAGATGGTTGGCCTCCTCCAGGGTGTCGGTGATGCCACGGAAGTCGTAGACATGGGCACCGAGTTCGTGGGCGTCGCACATCATGCGCCACTGCATCGCGTTGTTGGGCTGCACCTCGCGCTTGCGACTGGTGGAGGCGCCGTAGGAGTACCAGACGTGCCCGCCGACGATCAGCATCGTGGCCGCGGCGAGCACATCTCCGTCATGGTGGGCGAGGTACAGCCGCATCCGGTCGGGGTGTTCGGCGGTGAGCGCGGTCCACATCCGCTGGAAGTACGGCAGCGGACGCGGGACGAACCGGTCCCGCTCGGCGGTCTCGGTGTAGAGGCCGTAGAAGACCGGCAGATCCTCCTGACCTCCCCGGACGATCTTCACGCCCGCCTTCTCGGCCTTCTTGACGTTGCGCCGCCACTGCTGGTTGAGCCCGCGCCGGATGTCCTCCAGCGACCGCCCGGCGAACGGCACCTGGCACACATACCGAGGCTGCCCCGTGGCGAAGCCGTCCTCCGCACAGGGCTCGCTCTGCCGCCAGCCCATCCGGTGCAGCCGGTCGGCGAGATCGAGGGCGCCCTGCTCGTACGACGTCGGCGGCACGTCCCGCAGCCGGTGCGCGTCAGGGTCGGCGATCGCGGCCTTGACCGCCTCGGGGCTCCACCTCCGCGCCACCACGGGCGGTCCCATCTTCACCGAGAAGGCACCCCGGCTCTTCAGGTAGGCCAGCATCGGCTCGAGCCAGCGTTCCAGACCGGGCGCGTCCCAGTCGATGACCGGCCCCTCGGGCAGATAGGCCAGATACCGCTTCAGCCTGGGCAACGGCCGCAGCAGCACCAGCCCCACCCCGACGAGCCGCCCGTCCGCCTCGAACCACCCCAGGCTCTCCGCCTGCCAGTCCGGCTTCACATCACCCCACGACGGCACCTGCAGATGGCTGGCCGAGGGACGGCCGTCCACGAAGGCGAGATGCTCGGAACGGCTGATCGGCCGCAGGGTGAGGCTCATGCGCGGGGCTCCTTGACGCTCGCAGGTCCTTTGGAGATCACAGATCACCTTGAAGATCGCTATTCATCTCACCCTACGAATCACCCCCGCCCGTCCTTCGGTCCCCACGCCGCCAGTACCTCCGTGTCGGTCGCCCGCGCGTGCAGGAAGTAGTCGGCCCACTCGGCGATGTCCGGGTAGGCGCACTCCCGGACCAGCCGGGCCACCGCCGCCGCTCGGTCGTACGACGTCACCCGCAGGTCGGCGCCGGGTCCGAGGAGGCACCAGTGGGCGCCCGGGCGGCCGTAGGGCATGCCGACGCTGCCGGGGTTGACCACCAGGCGGCCGTGGGCCAGCCGGACATACGGCATATGGGTGTGTCCGCAGACGACCGTGCCGACGCCTGGGGCCAGGCCGGTGAGGACCTCGGCCCAGCGGTCGGGGCGGGAGTCGACCAGCACCAGTTCCTCGTCGTCGCGCGGGGTGGCGTGGCAGAACAGGACCGTGCCGAGGCCGCGCACGCGCAGCGTGAGCGTCCTGGGCAGCGCGGCGAGGAAGTCCACCTGCTCCTCGGTGAGCGCCCGTGCCGCGAAGGGGCCGATGGGGTCGGGGATCTCCGTCCGCTCGCCCCGCCGGTACTCCACCAGCTCCCGGTCCGCGTTCCCGCCGACCCACAGCACCCGCTCGCCCTGGGCCCGTAACAGCCGAAGCACCTCGGCCGGTTGCGGGCCCGCCGTGATGTCCCCGGTGAGGACGATCCGGTCGGCCGCGATCACCTCGGGCTCCGCCAGCACGGCCTCCAGCGCGGGCAGCACACCGTGGATGTCGGACAGGACGGCCAATCGGCCGTACTCCTCGGTCTCCCCGACCCCCGTCTCCTCGGTCTCCCCGACCCCCGTCTCCTCGGTCACTTCGCTCTCCCCGTTCGCCGTGCTTCCTCGTCCAGCCCCTGCGCCAGCACCTCCGCCAGATGGCGTCCCCGTGCCCCCGCCAGCTGTTCCAGCTGGGTCCGGCAGGAGAAACCGTCCGCGAGGACCACCGTCCCCTCCGGCGCTTCCCGAACCGACGGCAGGAGGTGTTCCTCCGCGCAGGCCCGTGACACCTCGAAGTGGCCCCGCTCGAAGCCGAAGTTGCCCGCGAGCCCGCAGCAGCCTCCGCTCAGGTCGCCGGTGAGGCCCGCGGACTCGCGCAGTCGCCGGTCGGCGGCGTCACCGAGCACCGCGTGCTGGTGGCAGTGGGTCTGGCCGGCCACCGGGCGGTCCACGGCGGGCGGGATCCAGTCGGGGGCGTACCGCTCCAGGACTTCGGCGAAGGTGAGGACCGCCGAGGACAGCCGGGCCGCACGGGGGTCGTCGTGCAGCAGCTCGGGCAGGTCGGTGCGCAGGGCCGCGGCACAGCTCGGCTCCAGGACGACGACCGGGACGCCGGCCCCCAGCACCGGTTCCATCAGGTCCAGCGTGCGGCGCAGTACCGCGCGGGCGCGGTCGAGCTGGCCGGTGGAGACGTAGGTCAGGCCGCAGCAGACCCGGCCTCGGCGGGCGGCGAGCAGCGCGGTCGCCGCCCTCGACCTGCCGTCCCCGATCGCTCCCCCGCGCGGGACCAGCGTCGGCGGAAGGGCCACTCGCAGCCCGGCGGCCTCCAGCACCCGGACGGCGGCCCGGCCGACGGACGGGGACAGATGCTCGGTGAAGGTGTCCGGCCACAGGACGACCAGGTCACCGGGGCCCTCCTGGACGGGGCCCCCGGGCGCCCGGACCGGCTTCCGCCCGCGCCACCAGTCGGTGAACGTCTGTGTCGCCAGTCGGGGGAGCTGCCGCTCCGGTGCGATTCCGCCCAGGCGTTTCGCCGCGTGCGCCAGTGGCCGTACCGAGGCGAGGGCGTTGAGCAGCGGGGCCGCGTGCGCGCGGGCGACCCAGCGCAGCCACTCCGGCAGCCGGCCCATGCTGTGATGGGCGGCGGGACGGCGGCGGCCGGCGTAGTGGTGGTGCAGGAACTCCGCCTTGTAGGTGGCCATGTCCACGCCGACCGGGCAGTCCGAGCGGCAGCCCTTGCAGGACAGGCAGAGGTCGAGGGCGTCCCGGACCTCCGGGGACCGCCAGCCGTCGGTGACCACGTCGCCCGCGAGCATCTCGTGCAGCAGCCGGGCCCGGCCGCGCGTGGAGTGCTCCTCCTCGCCGGTCACCCGGAAGGAGGGGCACATCACCTCGGGGCCGGACACCGTGGTCGTACGGCACTTGGCGACGCCGACGCAGCGGCGGACGGCCGCGCGGAAGTCGCCGCCGTCGGCCGGGTAGCCGAAGGCCACGTCGACCGGGCGGCGGGGCAGGACGGAGAAGCGGAGGTCGGCGTCGAGGGGTGCCGGGCGGACCAGCATGCCGGGGTTGAGCAGATCGTCGGGGTCCCAGATCGCCTTGGCACGCTCGAAGAGGGCCACCGTCTCCGCGCCGTACATCCGGGGCAGCAGCTCCGCGCGGGCCTGCCCGTCGCCGTGCTCTCCGGACAGTGAGCCACCGTGCTCCACCACCAGGTCGGCAAGGTCCTCGGAGAAGCGGCGGAAGCGGCCGATCCCGGCCTCGGTGAGCAGGTCGAAGTCGATGCGGACGTGGATGCACCCGTCGCCGAAGTGGCCGTACGGAGCGCCGCGCAGCCCGTGAGCCGACAACAGCGCGCGGAAGTCGCGCAGGTAGGCGCCGAGCCGGGCGGGTGGTACCGCGCAGTCCTCCCAGCCGGGCCAGGCCTCCGTGCCGTCGGGCATGCGGGTCGCCGTGCCGCTCGCGTCCTCCCGGATGCGCCACAGCGCCCGCTGGGCGGCCGCGTCCGTCACCACGAGGGAGTCGACCACGTCGGCCGCGCGCACGATCCGCTCCGCTCGCGCGCGTGCCTGCGCCCCCGACTCCCCGCCGGTCTCCACGAACAGCCAGGCACCGCCCCCCGGCAGCCCGGCCGGCGCGCGCACCAGGTCGGCCGCCATGCCCTCCACGGTCAGCGGCCCGTGCGCCAGCAGTCCCGCGGCTGCCTCGGCCGCCGCGCTCTCGTCGGCGTACGCCAGCACCGCGAGGGCACGCACGCGCGGAGCCTCCACCAGCCCTACGACCGCCTCGGTCAGGATGCCGAGGGTGCCCTCCGAGCCGCAGAAGGAGCGGGCGACATCCGCGCCCTGCTCGGGCAGCAGGGCGTCCAGCGCGTACCCGGAGATGCGGCGGGGCAGGTCCGGAAACCCCGTGCGCAGGCGGGCCAGCTCACCCTCCACCAACGCGCGCAACCCGTCCGGCGCCCCGGCCCAGCCCTGCCCGAGCCGCAGCCGCCGGCCGCGCGCGGTGATGACGGACAACTCGCGCACGCTGTCCGCGGTCGTCCCCCAGGCGACCGAGTGGGAGCCGCACGAGTTGTTGCCGATCATTCCGCCGAGCGTGCACCGGCCGTGCGTCGACGGATCGGGGCCGAACCGCAGTCCGTGCGGAGCGGCGGCCTCCTGGAGCCGGTCCAGGACGAGGCCGGGCTGCACGACGGCCGTGCGCGAGCCCGGGTCCAGCTCCAGCAGGCCGTTCAGGTGCCGGGTGAAGTCCAGCACCACGCCCGTGCCGGTGGCCTGCCCGGCGATCGACGTACCCCCGCCGCGCGCCACCACCGGCACCCCGCGCGCCCGGCACACCTCGAGCACGGCCGCCACGTCGTCGGCGTCCCGGGGGGCCACCACTCCCAGGGGGACACGCCGGTAGTTGGACGCGTCCATGGTCACGAGCGCCCGGGAGGTGACATCGAACCGGACCTCACCCCGAACGGCCCCGCGCAGTTCGCCCGCCAGATCTGTCATGCGTCCAGGATGCATCCGATCACGCACAGTCACCGCAACTTTTCCACAGCCCCGCCCGTATCGTCGTACAACCTCACAAGTCCACGGCTCGGCGATCTCGTCTCATCCGACGGACACGGGTCCACCCCGGTTTGCCCCACCGGCTAACCTCCCTTTGTGGCCGACATCCAGATCCCCGCTGACATCAAGCCCGCCGACGGACGCTTCGGCGCGGGCCCCTCCAAGGTGCGCACCGAGGCGCTGGACGCCCTCGCCGCCACCGGTACGTCCCTCCTGGGTACCTCCCACCGCCAGGCACCCGTGAAGAACCTGGTCGGCAAGGTCCGCGAGGGCATCTCCGAGCTGTTCTCCCTGCCCGAGGGCTACGAGGTGATCCTGGGCAACGGCGGTTCCACCGCCTTCTGGGACATCGCCACCCACGGTCTGATCGAGAACAAGTCCCAGCACCTCACCTTCGGTGAGTTCTCCTCCAAGTTCGCCAAGGCCGCCAAGCTCGCCCCCTGGCTGGCCGAGCCGACCGTCATCTCCGCCGACCCCGGCACCCACCCGGAGGCACAGGCCGAGGCGGGTGTCGACGTCTACGCCTTCACCCACAACGAGACCTCCACCGGTGTCGCCATGCCGATCCGGCGCGTGGCCGGCGCCGACGAGGGCGCGCTCGTCCTGGTGGACGCCACCTCCGGCGCGGGCGGCCTGCCGGTCGACGTCGCCGAGACCGACGTCTACTACTTCGCCCCGCAGAAGTCCTTCGCCTCCGACGGCGGCCTGTGGATCGGCGTCTTCTCGCCGGCCGCGATCGAGCGCGCCGAGCGCGTCCACGCCTCCGGCCGCCACGTCCCGGAGTTCTTCTCGCTGCCGACGGCCATCGACAACTCCCGCAAGAACCAGACGTACAACACCCCGGCCCTCGCCACCCTCTTCCTGCTGAACGAGCAGCTGGAGTGGCTCAACGGCCAGGGCGGCCTGGCGTTCTCCACGGCCCGCACCAAGGACTCCTCGACGCGCCTGTACAGCTGGGCGGAGGAGTCGAAGTACGCGACCCCGTTCGTCTCGGACCCGGCCAAGCGCTCGCAGGTCATCGGCACGATCGACTTCTCCGACGAGATCGACGCGGCCGCCGTCGCCAAGGTGCTGCGCGCCAACGGCATCGTGGACACCGAGCCGTACCGCAAGCTCGGCCGCAACCAGCTGCGTGTCGCGATGTTCCCGGCGATCGACCCGGCGGACGTCGAGGCGCTGACGCGGTGCGTCGACTATGTGATCGAGAAGCTCTGACTTCTCGGGTACGACGACGAAGGGCTCCCGGTGTCCGTCACCGGGCGCCCTTCGCGTGCAGTCCGACGGCTCACTCTCCGGCGAACAGTTCCTCGGCGTTCTCCACGGTCAGGCAGCGGTCGAACCAGGTCCCCAGCAGCTCCAGGTCGACGCAGGCCATGACCCGCTCCCGGACGGAGTCGGAGACCTCGATGCCCCGCACTTCCAGAGCCCGCAGGATGTCCTCGGCCTTGCCCTCGGCCTTGCCCTTCGCCTCACCGTCGGAGTGGACCTTGATCCACGCCTCCTCCATCACGCTGCCGAAGCCGGGGAAGTTCGGGGTGTACACGGCCATCAGTTTCCTCCAGTGATCGCGGGCCGGACCTTCGTCCAGACCGGCCTCCATGAATTCCGCCCAGTCCGCGTTGGGCCCCACCACCGGTGCCACCGCGTCCAGTATGGCAAGCAGGCCCGGATCCTTGGCGTTGACGAGCACGGAAAATGTGGTGAGCGGCAGGTCCTTCGCCGCCTCCTCCGGGTCGGTGATCGGAGGCACCCTGTTCGGCCCCAGGACCAATGGGAAGACCTTCATGCTCGTGTGGAAACGGCGCCCGATACAGATGGGTTCCTCCGCCCACGCCGCCGTCTTCTTGTCCCGGCACACCACCACCAGAATCGGCGGCAACCGGTACTTGGCGTACATGTGCGCCAAGTAGTACGACCAGCTGTTGTGCTTGTCCGGGTCCGGCTTGGTCTGTGACTCGACAGCGAGAAGAAACGAACCCTCGTCGTCGGCCGTACGGACCCGGAAGAAGCTGTCCACCCGACGTTCCAACGGCCTGATCTCGGTGAGATCGGTGTCGAGCGGCTCGATCGAGCTGTACTCGGGGAAGTTGACCCCCGCCTCCGGCACGAGGCGGGCTAAGAGATCCGGCGCCTGTCGGAAGATGCGGTGCACTGCGTCATGCTGTGAACTGGGCATATGACGAAATGTAGTTAGGTGAGCGCACGCCGCATGACCGTACGGCGATAAGGTCAACCGATTGAGTGAATGTGCCACTGGAATATGCCAACCGACCCAACGGAAAGGGCGCCCGGCGGAGTACGTACCGTCGGGCGCCCTTCGTCGTTGCGTGCGATGTCTACGCGAACTGCTGGAGGAAGGCCTGCCAGCTCTCCCGGGAGACGGTGAGGAGAGGGCCGTCGTGCTGCTTGCTGTCACGGACGGCCCGGCCGCCGGGGGCCGTGTCGGCGACCTCGACGCAGGCGTTCTCCTGCCCCGAGTACGACGACTTCCAGAAGGGGCTGACGACCTCGGTCACGATGACTCTTCCTTCAAGCTCCGCAGTATGCCCCGGATGAGCTTCGCACTCGCGTCCGGTGCCAACGCCGCCGATCGTAGTAGGTCGTACGCATTGGCGTAAGCGGCAAGGTCCTCGGACCCTTCGAGGACAGACGTGCCGCGCAGATTGTCCATGGCGACCGCTTCGACCGTCGGCTCCTCGTCAAAGCTGAAGGAGTAGAAGGCAGAGGAGTAACCGGCCAGAACGCCCGCGCTGAACGGCAGGACCTGCACAGTGACGTTCTTCCGCTGACCGGTCTCAAGGATCGCGGACAACTGCTCCCGGTGGATCTCCATGCTCACCAGCGGGTGCGCGACGACCGCCTCCCAGAGGATGGCCGTGTACGACGCTCCGCCCTCTTCGATCTTCGCCTGCCGGCCCACGCGCACCTTCACCAGTTGGGCGACCCGTTCGGGGTCGATGCAGTGGGGACCGCCGGCGATAACCGCCTCCGCATAACGCGGCGTTTGCAGGAGCCCGGGCACCATGACCGGCTGCCACTCACGGATGTACGTCGCGTCGTCCTCCAGCGCGATGTGGTCGACGTAGTCCGGCCGAAGGTGCTCGGCATGTTCGAGCCACCAGCCTCGGTTCTTGGAGTGCTTGGCCAAGTCCTCCAGTTTGAGCCGCACTTCCGGGTCGCTTACCCCGTACGCGTCCAGCAGTAGCCGCACCTCGATCACGCGCGGTGTGGCGTGTCCGCTCTCAATGCGGCTGATCCTGGCCTGGCTTGTCGCGATCACCTCGGCGGCCTGCGGCTGGTCGAGCTTGGCGGCCTGCCGGTACTGCCTGAGCGCCGTGCCAAGACGCCTGCTGCGTACGGTCGGCCGTCCACCTGCGGGCATGGGACCTCCCCTCTTCTGCGGAAACCATGGCACACGGGTGTCCCGCTAGGTGCGGCATAACACGATCGAGTGAAACCGCTGCATGTATTCGTCGGTTTCCATTGCAGCGACGGTGCATGTATTCCTAGGTTCAGCTACATGCCCACAACCGAAACCTTCCGTATCCCCACACACCGGCGGCACGTTCCGGCCGCTCGGCACTCTCTCCGCAAGACACTCGCCGACTGGGGCGTCATCGGCGAACTCGGCGACCGCGTCGTCCTGTCGGCGAACGAACTCGTCACCAACGCCGTGAGCCACTGCCGGGTTTCCTCCGCCCGCGTCCGCGTCACGCTCCTCCTCTGCGGCCCGCAGCTCGTCCTGGAGGTCTCCGACCCGGACCGGGACAGGCTGCCCCTGCCCCGCGACCCCGGCCCGGACGAGGAGGGCGGGCGCGGACTCACGCTGGTGGCGGCGCTGGCCGACGCGTGGGGGCACCGGCAGGGGCCGTACACCAAGACCGTGTGGGCCCGCTTCACGCTCACACCTGCGGAGGCGACCCGTGTTCCGGACCGTTCGTAACGCCCTCGCCCGCCTCTTTCCCGGCGCCGCGCCGAGCGACGGGGACCTCGCGGGGGAGGTGCGCGCCCCTGACCCCTACGTGTGGCGGCTGCCGAACCCCCACGACGCCCGCTGGCGCCGCTGGGCCAGACGCTCCCGCGCGGCCGGCCACCGGCTCCCGTTCCCCCGCGCCGAGGAGTGCTGGCAGGCTCCGCCCACGGCACCGGCACCCCTGTGGGAGACCTCCGACGACGTGGTACGGCCGTACGTCCTCAGACCTTGATGCTCCGGCGGACGCGGGCGATCACCTGCTGGGCGTCGGCGCCGAAGACGGCCGACTCGGCGAAGGTGTCCCAGACGCGGCGGTAGAGAGCGATCGTTTCTGCGTCATCCAGCCAGAGTTCGGCGTGCCAGTCCTCGACCACGACCAGGCGCTCATCGAGCATGGAAAAGGGGTTGCCCGGCGGGAGGCGAAGTTCCGCGTCCAGGGGCAGGATGCCGAGACGCACCGTGTCCATGCCCACCACGCCCAGCAGGCGGTCCAGTTGAGCTATCAGCACCTCCGCCGGACAGACCTGGGCCCGTAGTGCCCCTTCCCACATGAGCAGGTTCAGCTGTTTGCCGGGCCGGTACAGCCACTCCTGCCGCTTCATGCGAGCCCTCACGGCCTCGTCCATGTCTCGTGGGGAGCAACGGAGATCCGTGTAGCACTCGAAGACGTACCGGGCATACTCAGCGGTCTGGAGCATGCCGCTGACCAAGTTGTTCTCCCACATGTGAAGAACCCGGGACTCGGCAACGAGCGCGTTCCAGGTCTCCTGCACGGGACGGTGACCAGCCGCCAACTGGCGACGCCAGGAGCGGATATGGCTTTCGAAGCCCCTGAGCCGAGCACGGAGTTCCGCGAACGCGGCCGGCTGACCCACGGCATCGGTCCATGCCCGCAGGTCGTCGTCCGTGGGGGTCTGCCTGCCGTTCTCCAGCTTGCTGACCTTGGACTGGGGCCAGCCCAAGCGCTGGGCGAGCTGGATACCGGTGAGCCGGCCGTCCAGACTTTCGACACGCAGTTCCCTGAGCTTGCGACCCAGTTCCTCGCGTGCTCTCTGATAGTCCGTGCTCACCGGTATCCGCTCTTGCCCCTATGCGTCGTCGCGCATCTCACCCATGAACTGTTCCCACGCTACGGCGTGGTGCCAAGCAGCATCCCGCACCATGCAGCAGCGCACCACCTCGGCGGGTTCCGTGATCAGGTCCACGTGCGTGAGCTGATCGTCGTCATCGAAGCGCAGGAGCGCGATAAGTCGACTGTCGAACAGCCAGAAGTCCTCAGCAGGCAAACGGAGTCGGTCCGCGTCGGCGCGCCACATATTGCGGATGTCCTCACCGAGGCCGACGTTCCATCTGGCGCTGTCGAGGAGGTATCGCTGACCGGTGGTGGCGGGCTGGTCCACGATGCGTACCCGCTCGATCCGCCTGCCCTGCGCTGTGTGCGCGCGAATCGTCTCGGCCCACCAGCTGTAGAGCGAGCCAGAGTCCGCGTCCTCGCCAATCGTTCCGTTCTTGATGAACCGAACCCACCGGTCGCCCGATTCGTCACTCGCGTACCGGCGGCGCGTCTCCAGCCGCCACGCGGTGTGCTCGAACTTCTCGAACAGGGTGTGGAACTCGTCCAGGTCGATCGTCCGCACCTGCCGTGTCCGCTCCTTCGGCGTCCAGTCCACCAGAAGATCCCGCGGCACCACCACGGCAACCTCCCCCTCCGAAAGGTGCTGAAGCTGTGCGACGTCCTCCGGGTCGGTGAGCGGAGGACCGTGCACGATCACCTCCCCGCTATCCACATCCTCATGCACTGACGGGCATCCCGTAACACCGCTCTCCGTCCCGTTGAACCGCAATCTGCGTGCCACGCACAACCACCCCCCGGGTGTCGACGATGTTCATGCACAGCTTCTCGGTTCCTCTGAGTGAAAGTCCATGCATCCAGAGTGACCGCACGAGAATAAGCGAGAATATTCACCGCCTTGCTCCCCTCCCGCTCCCTACGGTCATCTCCGAAGCCACACCCATTCGGGGAGACACGGTGACACCCAAGGCGAACGCACAGCAGAAACCCCCGGCGCAGCTGCCCATCGGCTTCGGCGCCTGGCTGCTGGACTGCGTGCCCGCCGCCGACTGTGACGTGTGCGCAGCGAACTGGCGGCAGCTCGTCGCCTGCAAGCAGGCCGGCGACATCACGCGGGCCGCGCGTCACGCCACCGAGATCCGGGACCACCCGTCGGGCGTCCACGACCACCCCTCTCCCCCCATGGACTCCCGCCCGCCCAGGGCGGCGGCGGTCGGACACGGCCGCGACAGCGGAGCAGGAAGGTGCACCGATGGTGAACGGAAGTGACCTGTACGCGCTCGACCTCAACGGCGCCTCGTTCGTGAAGGCGTGCGGGGGAAGCACTCATCCGGACGGCGAGGCGTGCGTGACCCTGGCCCGTATCGGCGAGGACGCCTGGGCCGTCGGTGACAGCAAGCGGCCCGACGCGCAGCCGCTGCGCTTCACCTCGGCCGAGCTGGAAGCCGCCGGCCTCGACCCGGCACGGTTCGGCCTGCCGGTCTGAGCCACCAGCCGGTCCCGGCATGGCACAGCCGCGTCAGGACCGGCTGCCCTCCTCCTACACACCGAGTGGGACACCCCGTGCACCACCACGCCTACCTCTGGACCGGCCCCAAGGCCCGCTTCGACCAGGAGGCCCTGCGGCGGCCTCCCCACCCCGAGCCGCCCCCGCCCGGCAGCAGCCCTGAGCTGATCCAGCGGTACCGCACGGCCGCCGTGGAGTTCCCGGCCTGCGACCTGCCCCCGCTGGAGACCGCGTACTGGCTGGTCAAGCCGCGCTCGCTGGTGCGGGGGACCTGGGCGGAACCGTCGGCGGCGGTGGCCTGGCTCGGTGACCGGCTGGCCGAGTACGCGCCCCGGTTCACCTCCCCCGCGCAGCGCGACGGCGATCGTCTGGCCACCCTCGTCACCTCCGCCCGGGAGCGGCTGGCGACCGGCGGCGACGTGTCGCTCGGCTTCTACCTCGAACGCCCCGCGTATCTGTCCCTGGCCCTGGTGACCTGCGCCCCCAGTCGCGCGAACCCCGACCTGGCCTGCCCACTGCACGCATGAGGGCGCCCGGGGTGCCGTACCGGGCGCCCTCTCCTCACGTCGCCGTGCAGGTCAGCGCGGGCGCCGTGCCGCCGCCCGGCGCTCCGCCGAATCCGAAGCTCGCCGAACCTCCGGCGGCGACGCTGCCGTTGTGGGCCGCGTTCACAGCGGTCACGGTCGATCCGCTCTGGCGGTAACTCGCGTTCCACATCGACGTGATCTTCTGGTCGCCGCTCCACGTCCAGGTCACCTTCCAGGACGCGAGGGGGACAGTGCCGGTGTTCGTGACCTTCACATCGGCGTTGAAGCCGCCGCCCCAGTCGCTGCTGACGGTGTAGGAGGCGCTGCACGCGGCCGTGCTGCCCCCGCCACCGCCGCCGGTGCCTCCGCCGTCACCCCCGCTGCTCGGGAACAGTGGTGCCTTCACGCTCGCCAGGTAGCCGTCCTTGACCGTGTCGACGGTCGTCCAGTCGTCCTTGAGGATGCCGCCCGTGTCACCGGAGTTGGGGTTCAGGGACCAGTACGTCCAGTGGAAGGAGTCGGCGCCGTACGTCGATGTCGGCCGCAGGTAGTCCACCAGCGCGGCGAGCCATTTCTGGTCGACGGCCGACTGGAGCGTCGTGCCGAACTCGCCCACCCACACCGGGGCGATGTTCTGCTTGAAGAGGTAGCCCCAGTACTTGTCCCAGATCCCCGGCATGTTGTCCGGGAAGGACGGATCGCTGAACCAGCTCTGCTGGGCGACGCTCGTGGCGTAGTCGTGGGCGGAGTAGACGACCCGGTCGGGCACGCTCAGCTGCACGGGGTAGTGGGCGACGCCCATCAGGTTCCCGCCCCACCAGCCGGACACGCCGTTGAACGTCTGCACGCCCTCGACGAAGACGAGCAGGTCCGGGTTGGCCGACAGGACCGCGTTCCCGGCGCGCTGGGCAGCCAGGCGCCAGTCGGTGGCCGGGTCACCGCAGCCCCAGCAGGCCGGGTCGTGCGGCTCGTTGTGCAGGTCGATGCCGACGACCGTGTCGTGACCCCGGTAACGGGTGGCGAGCGCCTTGAGGTTGGTGAGCCAGGTCGACTCGGGCACGGACGCGGTGTACCAGAGGGCCGACTGGCCACCGGAGTCGGGACGGTGCCGGTCCAGGATGACCTTCAGCCCGTCCTGGCCGGCGTAGGCGACGATCCTGTCCAGCACCTGGAGGGAGGTGAGCCCCTGGAGGTCGGCGTTCTTGCCGGCGGAGAAGTCGATGCCACTGGGGGTGGCGCCCGGCTTGAGGATGTCATCGCTGTACGGCAGCCGGAGGGTGTTGTAACCCAGCGACTTCACCTGGTCGATCATGCTCTTGTAGTCGCGGGACCACAGGCCGTGGACCACCTGGTTGCTGGTCTCGAAGCCGAACCAGTTGATGCCGGCGATGCGCACCGGCTGCCCGGCCGCGTCCAGGATCTGCCGGCCGCTGGTGTGCCAGGCCCCGGCCACGGGGGCGGCGGCAGCGGCCGGGCGCGCACCGGCCGTGTCGGCCGCCTGCGCCGCGTACGCACCGGCCAGGGACAGGAGGAGCGCCGCGGCGGCGGCACACCACGCTCTTCGTAAGGTGCGCAACATGTGTCTGGTTCCTCTCGCCAGGCGCGGCACCCGACTGTGATGGGAGCGCTCCCATATGCCGCGCACTCCCCAGCGAACTCGGACACCATGAGCACGTCAAGCCTCGCGGCACGCCTTGGTACGACCGCCCACCGGGTCCCTCAACCCCGGCGCCGCAGCCGCCGCAACCCGAAGAGGGCGGCCGCGCCGGCGGCGAGCACGACGGCGCCGACCTTGAGCCCCGTGCCGCCCACCTTGTCGCCGATCGAGCCGGAACCCCCCTGCCCCGAAGGCGAGTCGGCGGCCGGCCTGTCCGGTGCGGCCTCCGCCTGTACGGCACTGCCCGCGCCCTCGCTGCCGTACATCAGCTTCGCCCCGTCGGCGGAGTACGACAGCGACTCGCCCTGGCCCTGCAACGGCACGTCCAGGCTGCCCTTGCGCTGGATCCGGCCGCCGTTCCAGTCGTAGTAGATCCCGCCGAAATAGCCGCGCACGGCGAGCTGCTGTCCGTCCGGGGAGAACGCGGCGTCGGTGGCCCAGAGATCCACCGCGGCGATCGGCTTGAAGATGTTGGCGCCGGAGGTGGAGAGGGTGGCCGGGCCCTCGTACAGGTGGCCGCCCTCCTCCTTCTTGTCGACGATGTAGACGCGCCCGGTCTTCGGGTGGACGACCAGCGACTCGGCGTCCCGCGGACCGTTCTGGTACTTCACGACGTACTGCGTGGCCGTGACCGTCGCGTCCTTCAGCACCTTCGGCTCGGGCAACCGGTAGATCCACACGTACGGCCACCTGCCGTCGAAGTTGTCGCCGATGTCACCGACGTAGATCTCGTTGTGCGGCCCGATCGAGATGGCCTCGACATCGCGCGGGGCCCCGATGCCACGCAGGGTCAGCCGGGCGACGGTCTTCCCGGTCCGGCTGTCCACGGCGTAGAGGTACGGCCCGTCGTCACTGTCGTTGTGCGTCCAGTAGACACCGGGATGGAGGTGGGAGGCAGCGAGTCCGCTGGACTCGGTTATCCGGGGGTCCTTGATGACGAACCCCTGGTCGCCGTCACCGTCACCGTCGGCGGCGGAGGCGGGCAGCGCACAGGCACCGGCGAGCAGCACCCCGGCGAGAACGGCGAAAGATCGACGCATGGACCAAGCCTGCCATCACCGCCGGTGGTTCGCGGGACGTGGTGGGCCTCACACCCCGTGGATGCCGGTGATCGTCCATCATGAGCGGATGCTCAGGTTCATGCCCGTAGGTGACTCCATGACGATCGGGAGCGCGGGCGAACACACCTGGCGTCACCGGCTGTGGCGACACCTGTGCGAGACGTACGGCGGTCCCTTCACCTTCGTCGGCCCGCGCGAGAAGCTGTACGACAAGGCGGCCGACGCCGCGACGTCCCTCGCCTACGCCGAACCCGACTTCCCCCGCGCCCACCTGGCGGGGTGGGGCGAGGGCTGGCTGCACATGGCCCCGTTGATCGGCGAAGCGACGCGGTCCCACCGCGCCGACGTCCTCCTGGTCTCCCTGGGCCTGATCGACCTGGGCTTCTACACGAACGCCGAGCAGACGACGCAGAACGTACGGGCCTTCATCACCGCCGCCCGTGAGGCCGAGCCGCGCATCCGCATGGTGCTGCTGCCGGTGATCCCGAACATCCGGGCCACGGCGGACGCCGCCTTCGCCACCCAGGTGGACCACTTCAACGTCCTGCTCGCCAAGACGGTGGCCGACCTGGACGAGCCCCGCTCCCCGCTCCTGCTCGCCTCGCCGCCGGAGCCGTACGACATCCACACCGACACGTACGACGGCACGCATCCCAACGCGCGCGGTGAGCACCGGATCGCGGGGGCGTTCGCGAAGGCGATGTGGGAGGCGTGGGGGGTCGGGCAGCCGTACGCGGCCGGAACAGGCTGACCAGATTCCGGCGTCTCCCGGTCACCCCGCGTGTCGTTGAACCGCGCGGCCGCACTCGTCGACGGAGCGGCCGGGGAGGAGCGCCACGATGTCCGGATCGACTACCCGGGCCACCTCAACGGCTTCGCCACCGACGTCACGGTGGTGGCCGAGGGCGCGGAGAAGACGGACGCCGGCCACTGGCGTTACCAGGACGTCGAGTTCGTCGCCGAGGTCATCTCCAAGGGCACCGCGACCAACGACTACGGCCCCAAGAAGGCCGCCTACGCAAAGGCCGAGGTCCCCGTCTACGTCATCGCCGACCCCTACCAGCGCCGGTGCCACCTCTACACCCAGCCCAAAGAGAACGACTACGAGATCGAGACCACGGTTCCCTTCGGCAGCGACCTGGACCTCACCGACACGGTCGTGGGTCTCACTCTCAAGACGGACGAGTTCCCCCGCGACTAGGGTCTGTCGATCCCCCACACGTACAGGGCCTCGCCCGACTCCGACGGGGTGACCCAGGTGCCGTCGCCCAGGGCGGCGGGGAACCGGGTGCCGACCGGGACCGGGTAGACGACCTCGACGGGCGTGCGGGGGCCGGAGGTGTCGATGAGCCAGTGACGTCCCTCGCCCCACTCCTCGTCACTCTCGACGGTCGAGCCGATCAGGGTCGTCTCGTCGATGAAGCCGCCTGCCCAGTCCCAGTAGGGAAGCGCCTCGTCGTTCTCGGGTTCGGCGTCGGGATGCCGGGGCACGGCGGTCCCGGCGTCCCACTCCAGCCCCTCGAGGACCGCGCCGCCGGTGTCGCGGACGGCCAGCGTGTCCTGTTCGTGGGTCACGGTCATCAGCCGCTCGCCCGACGGACCGACGCTCATCAGCGTGAGGTCGCCCTCGAGACACGTGACGGCCAGGGTCCGCCCGTCCCAGCGCCCCCAGCGCAACGGCGCCCCGTCCTGCCCCTCCCCGATGCTCAGCCCCATCTGCCGCGGATCCGTCGGGTGTGGCAGATGGAAGCTGCCCGCCGCCGCGGCTTCGGCGTCGGCCCGCCCGAGCACCCGCCCGTCCCCGGAGTCCAGCAACAACCACTCGTCGGCCACGTCCGGGCCCAACTCCCCCACGGCGGCCAAGGGTCCGCGCACATGCGCCCAGACGAACTTCCCGTCCACCGAGAAGCCGGCCGAGCCGCCCTCCGGGTAGCGGTGGTCCTCGCTGTCGGCGTACTCGTCGTAGGACTCGTGCAGGTCCGGGCAGGCGCCGTACCAGCAGCCGTGCCGGACCTCCCAGCGCGTCGCCCCCGACGGCTCCACCGCGCGCACCGCGTGCACCCCCGCGAAGACGACCAGACTCGCGTCCGGTGCCACCGCCCACGTCCCGCGCCGCCGGGGCCAGGGCGCGGGCACTCGCGCGCTCTCCCCCGACGGTACGAAGGCGTCGTCCAGCGCCTGGACCACGAGCGCGTCGTCACCGCGCTGGGCGAGCAGCCGCCGGCCCGGCAGGCCCAGCACCTCCGGGAAGTCCGCCTCCGACGAGGGCAGGAGGGCGGCGACGGTGGCACAGAGCCGGGCACGAGCGGGCACGCGATTCTCCCCAGGGTGGTGAAAGCTCCGCGAACCCTACGACACGCCTCTGACAACGGGGCCGCCGCTCACGCGTGCCTTCCAGTAATCGCTTGCCTAGAGCGCACTCCAAGCCGTTGGCTGGGGGACCATGAAGTACACGCAGCTTGGACGCACGGGACTCAAGGTCAGTCGGCTCGTCCTCGGGACGATGAACTTCGGGCCCCAGACCGACGAGGCCGACAGCCACGCGATCATGGACGCGGCGCTGGACGCCGGCATCAACTTCTTCGACACCGCCAACGTGTACGGCTGGGGTGAGAACAAGGGGCGGACCGAGTCGATCATCGGGAACTGGTTCGCCAAGGGCGGCGAGCGGCGCGACAAGGTCGTCCTCGCCACCAAGGTCTACGGCAACATGGGCGCCGACGGCGAGGCCTGGCCCAACCACGACAAGCTCTCCGCGCTGAACATCCGGCGGGCCGTGGACGCCAGCCTGAAGCGGCTGCGGACCGACTACATCGACCTCTACCAGTTCCACCACATCGACCGGAACACTCCCTTCGAGGAGATCTGGCAGGCGATCGACGTCCTCGTCCAGCAGGGCAAGATCCTGCACGTCGGGTCCTCCAACTTCCCCGGTTACAAGATCGCCCAGGCCAACGAGATCGCGGCCCGTCGCGGCGGCACCATCGGCCTCGTCAGCGAGCAGTGCCTGTACAACCTCGCCGAGCGCCGCGCCGAGATGGAGGTCATCCCGGCCGCGCAGGACTACGGTCTCGGCGTGATCCCCTGGTCGCCGCTGCACGGAGGCGTGCTCGGCGGTGTGATCAAGAAGCAGGTGAAGGGCGGTCGCCGTGCCTCCGGGCGGGCCGCCGACGCCCTCGCCGACCCCGCCACCCGCGGGCGGATCCAGTCCTACGAGGACCTGCTCGACAAGCACGGCCTGGAGCCCGGCGAGGCCGCTCTGGCGTGGCTGCTGACCCGGCCCGGCGTGACCGGCCCGATCGTCGGCCCGCGCACCGGCGAGCAGCTGGAGTCGGCCCTGAGGGCGGTGGAGCTGGAGCTGAGCGAGGAGCTGCTGTCCGGTCTCGACGAGATCTTCCCGGGCCCGGGTCCGTCCCCCGAGGCCTTCGCCTGGTAGTGCCGCTTCTCCCGGCAGCTCCATGAGAGGCACCGCCCCGACGGGAGCCGGGGAACTGCGCGACCAGCCACGACGGGCTCACAGCCGGCGAATGGGCCGCAGTTCCCCACCCCGGCCGGGAACTACCTGACGGCCGCCGCCACGGCGACCAGGACGAACATCAGTACGAGCGCACCGGCCATGATCCGGTTTCGGGTCTTCGGGTCCACGTATTCGAGACTAACCGGCCCCGCCCAGTGCCCAGCGGGCGACCGCCTCGTACCGGGGCTGCTCGCCCGGCACGCCGGACCGCGGCAGATCGCTGCGCACCAGCGTCAGCTCGCTCACCGTCCAGGTCATGCCGGCGAATCCGTGCAGCAGATCGACATACGGCCGTACGTCGAACGGGTCCCGGCTCCGCGCCACCGTCAGATGGGCCTTGTACCGCCGGTGCTCCCCCATGGGCACCCCGGCCTTCCTCGCCGCCGACTCCGCCCGGTCGGCCAGCAGCCTCAGCGCGTCGGTCTCTCCCGAGACCCCCGTCCACAGGGCCTTGCCGTGCCCGAACTGGCCGCCGCCGGACAGGGCCAGGGTGAGGGGCGCGGTGCGGCGGGCCGCGCGTGCCAGGCGGTCCGACAGGTCCGGTACGAGATCGTCGGCCACCTCGCCGTAGAAGGCGAGGGTGAAGTGCCAGCCCGGGCGGTTGGTCCAGCGCAACCGCTCCGCGCCCGGCAGCCTCTTCAACTCGGCTACCTCGACGGCGAGTTCCTGGACGGCCTGCTCCGGAGGGAGCACCGCGGCGAAGAGTCTCATGCCTTCACCTTCCCAGACGGGCGTGGGCATGATGGGCCCATGACGATCACCATCCGCGAAGGCGGCCCCGACGACGCTCCCCTGATCCTCGGCATGCTCGACAGCGCCGTGGAGTGGCTGGTCTCACAGGGCCGTACCGGGCAGTGGGGGACCGAATCCTGGTCGGGAAGTCCCCGGACCGTGGAGCTGGTGCAGCGACTCGCCGCCGCGGGCACGCCCTACTTCGCCGAGATAGACGGCGCTCCGGCGGCCACGCTCACCCTCGGCAAGGGCCCCGGCTCCTATCTGGAGCCGGCCGACGAACCCGAGCGGTACATCCATCTGTTCGCCACCGACCGCCGTTTCAAGGGCCGGGGCGCCGGTGCCGCGCTGCTCGCCCACGCGGCCCAGGTGACCCGGCAGTCGGGGATCTCGCTGCTGCGTGTGGACTGCTACGCGGGTGACGACGGCAAACTGGTCGCCTACTACGAGCGCAACGGTTTCATCCGGACCGAGCCGTTCACCGTGGGCGAGGACAAGTGGCCGGGGCAGGTGCTGGCCCGGAGGGTCCTGTAGCGGACCCTCCGGGCGCAGGGATCACGCAGCCGTCGCCAGCTGTTCCCGGTCCCTCGGCACGAAGCGGACCTGCGGATGGCCGCGGTGCCAGCCCACGGCCAGGCGCAGGCCGCCGATGCGGGCGAGGACCAGGCCGACGGCGGCCGCGGCGACGGCCGAGATGACGCCGCCGAGGGCGAAGCCGACCCGGGCGCCGTAGGTGTCGGTGATCCAGCCGACCACCGGTGCGCCCAGCGGCGTACCGCCCATGAACACCATCATGAACAGGGCCATCACCCGGCCGCGCATGGCCGGGTCGGTGGCCATCTGCACGGCCGTGTTCGCGGTGACGTTCACCGTGAGGCCGAAGGCGCCGATCGGCACCATGAGCAGTGCGAACAGCCAGTACGACGGCGCCACCGCGGCCACCGTCTCCAGCGTGCCGAAGGCCAGCGCGGCGGCGATCAGGACCCGCAGGCGGGCCGTGCCGCGCCGGGCGGCCAGCAGGGCGCCGACCAGGGAGCCGACGGCCATCAGGGTGTTGAAGAGGCTGTAGGAGCCGGCTCCGGAGTGGAAGACGTCGTCCGCGTAGACCGAGAGCCACACCGGGAAGTTGAAGCCGAAGGTGCCGATGAAGCCGACGAGGACGATCGGCCAGATCAGCTCCGGCCTCGTCGCCACATAGTCCAGGCCCTCCCGCAGCTGGCCCTTGCCGCGCGGCGCGCGCTCGACCACGTGCAGTTCGCGGGCCCGCATCAGCAGCAGGCCGGCGATGGGCGCGGCGAACGACAGGCCGTTGGCGAGGAACGCCCAGCCGGTGCCCACTCCGGTGATCATGAGACCGGCGACGGCGGGGCCGACCAGGCGGGCCGACTGGAAGTTCGCGGAGTTCAGGCTGACCGCGTTCTGCAGTTGCTCGGGGCCGACCATCTCGGAGACGAAGGACTGCCGGGCCGGGTTGTCGAGGACCGTGGCGAGGCCGACGGCGAAGGCGGCGACGTAGACGTGCCAGACCTGGACGTGACCGGAGAGGGTCAGCAAGGCGAGCACGAGCCCCGTGAGGGCCATCGACGCCTGGGTGACCAGCAGGGTGGGCCGCTTGGGCAGGCGGTCGACCAGGACGCCGCCGTAGAGGCCGAACAGGAGCATCGGCAGGAACTGCAGGGCCGTCGTGATGCCGACGGCCGCGGAGGAGCCGGTGAGGCTGAGCACCAGCCAGTCCTGGGCGATGCGCTGCATCCAGGTGCCGGTGTTGGAGACGACCTGACCGAGGAAGAAGAGGCGGTAGTTCCGGATCCGCAGCGAGCTGAACATCGAGAACTTGCGGGAAACGGGGGTAGTAGTGGCGGTCGGTGCGGGGGCGGAAGGTGCTCCGGATCCCGTACTCAAAAGAGTTCGCCTCCTCTTTGTTCCGGTCGTTCGCCGGTGGTGTGCTTACAGGTGTGCGAGCTTCTCCAGCACGGGGGCGGCGGCGCTCAGTTTGGCCCACTCGTCCTCGTCGAGGCCCTCGACGAGGCCCGCCAGGAACGCGTTGCGCTTGCGGCGGCTCTCCTCGAGCATGGCCTCGGCCTGCTCCGTCTGGGTGACGACCTTCTGCCGCCGGTCGTCCGGGTGCGGCTCCAGCCGGACCAGCCCCTTGGCTTCGAGCAGCGCGACGATGCGGGTCATCGACGGCGGCTGGACGTGCTCCTTGCGGGCCAGTTCGCCCGGGGTGGCGGTGCCACAGCGGGCCAGGGTGCCGAGCACCGACATCTCGGTGGGGCTCAGCGACTCGTCGACCCGCTGGTGCTTGAGCCGACGGGACAGCCGCATCACGGCGGAGCGGAGAGCGTTCACGGCGGCAGCGTCGTCGCCATGGGTAAGGTCCGGCATGTTCTTTAGCGTAACTCATTACTCTCGCTAAAGACCACCCGGCATGCACGCGAGGGGCGTGACGCCGGCCACTGAGCGCTTTGATCACCCGTACGAGTGAGCCGGTTGCGGAAAATGACGCATCGGACGGCCGACTGTGGCGACCCTCGTACGCATGGGGACCAGCGTGCTCAGCCTGCGGATGGACGGGGAGCTGCTCGAACGGCTCCGGCACCATGCGGCGAAAAGAGGAATGAGCGTGCAGGACTATGTGGTCCGCACGCTCATCCGGGACGACTTCGACGAGCGGTTCCAGACCGCCGTCGATGAGACGGAGAGGTTCTACGGCGTCACCTGACACCGCGGAGGAGGACGGCTCAGGTCAGGCCCAGCGCCGGCATCAGGTAGTAGAAGGCGAAGACCGCCGAGACGACGTACATCGCGACCGGGATCTCCCGGGGCCGCCCGGCGGCCAGCCGCAGCACCGTGAAGGTGATGAAGCCCATGCCGATGCCGTTGGTGATCGAGTAGGTGAACGGCATCATCAGCATCGTCACGAAGGCGGGGATCGCGATCGTGTAGTCCGCCCAGTCGATCTCCTTGATGGAGTTCGACAGGATCAGGAAGCCGACCGCGATCAGCGCCGGGGTGGCCGCCTGGGACGGGACCATCGTGGCGACGGGGGTGAGGAAGAGCGCCGCCGTGAAGAGGCCGCCGGTGACGACGTTCGCGAGGCCGGTACGGGCACCCTCGCCGACGCCCGCCGTGGACTCCACGAACGCGGTGGTGGCCGAGGAGGAGCTGGCGCCGCCCGCCGCGACCGCGAGGCCGTCGACGAAGAGCACCTTGTTGATGCCCGGCATGTAGCCCTGGGCGTCGGTCAGCTTGGCCTCGTCACCGATGCCCATGATCGTGCCCATGGCGTCGAAGAAGCACGACAGCAGGACCGTGAAGACGAAGAGGATGCCGGTCAGCACGCCGACCTTGGAGAACCCGCCGAAGAGGCTGACCTGGCCGACCAGGCCGAAGTCCGGCGTGGCCAGCGGGTTGCCCGGCCACTTCGGGACCGTCAGGCCCCAGGACGGGATGGTGGCGACCGCGTTGATGATCACCGCGAGGACGGTCATGCCGACGATCGAGATCAGGATGGCGCCCGGCACCTTGCGGACGATCAGCGCGAAGGTGAGCAGCGCGCCCAGGATGAAGACCAGCACCGGCCAGCCGTTGAGGTGCCCGCCCACGCCGAGCTGGAGCGGGACGGTGGTCTGGGCCGCGTCCGGCATACGGGTGACGAACCCGGAGTCGACCAGGCCGATCAGCATGATGAACAGGCCGATACCGATCGCGATCGCCTTGCGCAGGCCGAACGGCACGGCGTTCATCACGCGCTCGCGCAGCCCCGTGGCGACCAGCAGCATCACCACGAATCCGGCCAGCACGACCATGCCCATGGCGTCCGGCCAGCTCATCCGGGGGGCCAGCTGGAGCGCGACGACGGAGTTGACGCCGAGGCCGGCGGCGAGCGCGATCGGCACGTTGCCGATGACACCCATCAGCAGCGTGGAGAACGCGGCCGTCAGCGCCGTCGCCGTCACCAGCTGGCCGTTGTCCAGGTGGTGCCCGTACATGTCCTTCGCGCTGCCCAGGATGATCGGGTTCAGCACGATGATGTAGGCCATCGCGAAGAAGGTCGCGAACCCGCCGCGAACCTCACGGGCGAGGGAGCTGCCGCGCTCGGAGATCTTGAAATAGCGGTCGAGGGCGCCGTAGGCGGGCGCACCGCCCGGCTTTTCGGGGCTGGGGACCTTGGCAGGGGCCGAGGTGGACATGCGAGACCTCATCACCAACGGGGTTCCCCCGAGCCTCGTTGGAGTTTCATACGAGCGAAAGTGGTCAACGACAAACGGTTTCAGTATGAACGTATGAGCGAGAGATCGCTATCTCCGCGCGTAGACGCCCTCGGCGCTTAAGCTGTGCGCATGGCTAAGTGGACCCCCGAGCACGAGGCGCCGGAGCCCCTGGAGGGCCCCGTGGTCGCCACCATCACCGGCGGCACGATCGTGTGGTTCGTCCTCTTCCTCGTCCAGCTGCCCTTCTACGGCTGGTTCGACGACCACGGTCATCTGTGGTGGCTGTGGACCTGCCTGGCCGGAGGCGGACTGGGACTGATCGGCATCTGGTACGTGCGCAGGAGGGACGCGGCGATCAAGCGGGACGCGGTGCCGGGGACGGCGTCGGCGAAGTAGCCGTACAACCAGCGCAGGACTTGGCTCCTCCCCAGGTCGGAGATCGGCTCTGCTCGGCAGGTGCACGGGCAGATCCGCACGTACCGTCGAATGCATGACCCACATCGACGCGGGTGCCGAGCTGGACCCCGTGCACCCCGTGGCCCTGCCCGCGAGCCGGCCGGCGGGGCTGACCGGCGCCGAAGTGGCGGAGCGGCGTTCACGCGGGCAGGTCAACGACGTACCGGCGCGCAGCAGCCGGTCGCTGGGCGAGATCGTCCGCGCGAACGTCTTCACCCGGTTCAACGCGATCATCGGGGTCCTCTGGCTGGTCATGCTGTTCGTCGCGCCGATCCAGGACAGCCTCTTCGGCTTCGTGATCCTCGCCAACACCGGCATCGGCATCGTGCAGGAGTGGCGCGCCAAGCAGACTCTCGACTCGCTCGCGGTGATCGGGGAGGCCCGGCCGACGGTACGGCGGGACGGGTTCGCGACGGAGGTCTCCACCAGCGAGATCGTCCTCGACGACCTCATGGAGATCGGTCCCGGCGACAAGATCGTCGTCGACGGGGTGTGTGCGGAGGCCGAGGGTCTGGAGATCGACGAGTCGCTGCTCACCGGTGAGGCCGACCCGGTGGTCAAACGCCCCGGCGACCCGGTGCTGTCCGGCAGCTTCGTGGTCGCGGGCGGTGGCGCCTTCACGGCCACCAAGGTCGGCCGCGAGGCCTACGCGGCCCAGCTCGCCGAGGAGGCCTCCCGCTTCACCCTCGTCCACTCCGAACTGCGCACGGGCATCTCCACGATCCTCAAGTACGTCACCTGGATGATGATCCCGGCCGCGACCGGCCTGGTCGTCACCCAGCTCGTGGTGAAGAACAACGGGCTGAAGGACGCCGTGGCCCGTACGGTCGGCGGAATCGTCCCGATGGTCCCGGAGGGGCTGGTGCTCCTCACCTCCGTCGCCTTCGCCATAGGGGTCATCCGGCTGGGCCGCAAGCAGTGCCTCGTTCAGGAGCTGCCGGCCATCGAGGGGCTGGCCCGCGTCGACACCGTCTGCCTGGACAAGACCGGCACCCTCACCGAGGGCGGCATGGACGTCACCGAGCTGCGGCCGTTGAACGGGGCCGACGAGAGCTACGTATGCCAGGTGCTCGGCGCCCTCGGCGAGTCCGACCCGCGCCCCAACGCCTCCCTGCGGGCGATCATCGACGCCTACCCCGACAGCGAGGACTGGCGCTGCGTGCAGTCGCTCCCCTTCTCCTCCGCCCGCCGCTACAGCGGGGCCGCGTTCAGCGAGGGCGACGGCGAGACCAGCACCTGGCTGCTGGGCGCCCCCGACGTCCTCCTCGCCGCCGACGACCGGGCCCTGGCCGAAACCGAGCGCCTCAACGAGCAGGGTCTACGGGTCCTGCTGCTGGCCCGGACCCACCGCGATCTGGACGACCCCCAGCCGGCCCGGGGCGCACGCCCCACCGCCCTCGTCGTCCTGGAGCAGCGGCTGCGGCCCGACGCGTCCGACACCCTGCGCTACTTCGCGGACCAGGACGTCCGCGCGAAGGTGATCTCCGGCGACAACGCGGTGTCGGTCGGCGCGGTCGCCGCCAAGCTGGGCCTGGACGGTACGGCGGTGGACGCGCGGCGGCTGCCCGCCGAGCCGGCCGGGATGGCGCAGGCGCTCGACGCGGGGGCGGTGTTCGGGCGGGTCACTCCGCGGCAGAAGCGGGACATGGTCGGCGCGCTGCAGTTGCACGGGCACACGGTCGCGATGACCGGCGACGGCGTGAACGACGTGCTCGCGCTCAAGGACGCCGACATCGGCGTGGCGATGGGCTCCGGCTCGGAGGCGACCCGCGCGGTGGCGCAGATCGTCCTGCTGGACAACAGCTTCGCGAGTCTGCCGTCGGTGGTGGGCGAGGGCCGCCGGGTGATCGGCAACATCACGCGGGTGGCGACGCTGTTCCTGGTGAAGACCGTCTACTCGGTGCTGCTGGCGGTGCTGGTGGTGTGCTGGCAGGTCGAGTACCCCTTCCTGCCCCGGCACCTGACCCTGCTGTCCACCCTCACCATCGGCGTCCCGGCCTTCTTCCTGGCGCTGGCCCCCAACAAGGAGCGGGCCAGACCCCACTTCGTGCGCCGGGTGATGCGGTACTCGATCCCCGGCGGAGTGGTGGCGGGCGCGGCGACCTTCGTGATGTACCTGATCGCCCGCCATCACTACACCGGCCCCGGCTCCCTGGACGCGGAGACCAGCGCGGCCACCCTGACGCTGTTCCTGGTGTCCCTGTGGATCCTGGTGATCATCGCCCGCCCCTACACCTGGTGGCGGGTGACTCTGGTGGCCGCGATGGGCGTCGCGTTCGTGCTCGTCCTCGCGGTACCGGCGCTGCAGAGCTTCTTCGCGCTCAAGCTGGTCGGCGTCACGATGCCGTGGACGGCGGTGGGAGTGGCCGTGGTGGCGGCGGCCGCCCTGGAGTTCCTGTGGAAGTGGGTCGACCGCCGCGCGCCGGTTTGACGGCGCTGGTGCCGCGGCAGGCAACGTTTGCCCCTGGACGGGGCGAACGTTGCCTGGTGCGGCGCCGGCTCACTGCACGTCGACGTAGTCGGCCGTGGACGTGACCGCCGGGGTGGTCGAGGTGCCCGCGAAGCTGAGGCGCCAGTAACCGTCGTACTGGGCGGTGGCGGTGCCCTTCACATTGCCGGACGAGTCGGAGTTGACGGTCTGGAGGGTGGTGTACCCGGTCCCGCCCGCCTTGTAGAACTGAACCTTGACCGGCTGGCTGGTGTAGCCGTGGTAGAGGCCGTCGTCCCAGTTGGCGCGGGTCAGCTTGCCCGTGGTGGTGAGGGTCTTGCCCTTGGCGACCGGCTCCGGGCCCGCGTTGGCGGTCAGCTTGGAGTAGCGCTGCAGCAGGGTGGTGGCCATGCCGCCCTGGTCCTTGAAGCCGACCTTGCTCATGTCGGGGTTCTGCTGGTCCTGGCCGTTGAAGGCGATGGCCTCGGCGGCGACCGACCAGCTTCCGGCGTCGGTGTTCGCCAGCTCGCCCTCGCCCGGGTAGAAGTCGACGGTGCCGGTGCAGGTGGCGGTGGTCGACGTGACGACCTTGCAGGTGGCGGGGTTGTCGCCTTCGAGCGTCTTGCTCGGGGCGTCGAAGGAGCCGCGGTAGAGGTAGGCGTCGCTGTAGAAGTCGGACGCGGTGACGTCGACGTCCGAGCCGTGGGTCAGCGTGAAGCTGTACGTGGTGCTGACCTTGTTGGTGGTGCCGACCTTGATCGCCGAGGCGATCTTGAGGTTGGAGAAGCTGACGTCCATCGTGTACGGCGTGCCGCTGGACCCGGTGGCGTGCGCGGCCGGGACGGCGAAGGCGGAGAGAGCCAGGGCGCCGGAGACGGCGGCCACGGTGGCACGTATGCGCATGTGCGTTCCCCTGGAGGGAGAAGTGATCGGAGAGTCGGTTGACTCGCGCGATCAGATCCGCGAGACAGGGGATTGGTTGTACGGCAAGATCCGATCCCGGCCATATTTTAGGACTGGATTGCCGTTCCATTGCGCAGGTGAGGCGGTTCCGTGACGCAAGTGAGAGGAAACGTTCCGGCCTCGGAAGCGGCACGCGCCGCCGAGGCCCCGGAGGTGCCGGTCACCGGACCTCGGTCAGCGCGCCGGTGATGGTGAGCGTCTTGCGCTTCATCACCGGCTCGGGCGCGGCGTGGGTGGTCAGCTCGGCGGCGTGCCGGAAGGAGAAGCCTGTCCACGACCACCTCGGTGTTCTTGGTGTCGCCCTGACTCCTGCCGGTCAGACAC
Organism: Streptomyces sp. NPDC045022; assembly: GCF_056432605.1. Classification (NCBI taxonomy): domain Bacteria; kingdom Bacillati; phylum Actinomycetota; class Actinomycetes; order Kitasatosporales; family Streptomycetaceae; genus Streptomyces; species Streptomyces sp. NPDC045022. The sequence continues at coordinate 119,541 of NZ_JBWKIR010000007.1, read as the reverse complement.
GGCACACAGGGACCCCAGGAGATTCGGTCGCCCTCAGTCGAACCACCGGTCCCGTGCCAGCTCCTCCGTCCGGGACGGGTCCTCCAGCAGGGCGGCCACCTCGAAGCGGCGGGGCCACTGCCGCGCCGCCCAGGCCAGACCCGCCGCGACTCCTTCCAGCGTGGCGGCGTGCAGCACACCGTCGTCGGTCAGCCGCCAGTCGATCTCGACGCCGTCCACGACCAGTTCGTCATGCTCGACATACGTCTCGGGGGTAAGCGGCCCGAGCAGCACGCGCACCGAGTCCGGTACGTCGTGCTCGGTGCCCTCGGAGTGCACGTCGCCGGTGACGGATTCGCTGAGCCGCCGCACCTGGAACAGCTCGGCCAGCTCGGCGGCCCGGGACGGCCGGACCGGCAGCAGTGCCACCCCGGCGGTGAACGGCAGCAGATCGGGCGAGTCGACCACGACCGCGTCGGCGGCGTCCACGACCTCCACCCGTCCGTCGACCACGGCGCGCAACTCGTCCGGCAGGGTCACCTGCTCCGGGTCCAGCTCGGCCAACGCGCTGTACAGGCCGTGCAGTTGGGCCGACGTGACGCGCCGCTCCGGGTCGGCGAGCCGGTCCAGCAGCTCGGCGGCGCCGCCGGGCTCGTCCAGCAGGGCGGTGACGGAGGTCCGCACCCCGAGCGCCCGCAGCACCTGCTCGTCCTCGAACCCGGTGGCGTCGGCCTCGTCGTACAGCCCGCGCAGCAGCGGGTCGCCACCGGCCGTGAGGAGACCGGCGGGACGACGGCCGTCGAGGACCGGGTGGCCGCGCAGCCACCACGCGGTGTACGGCCGTACGACCTCGTGCGTGCCGTCGTGCAGCAGGATGCGCACGGGCTGGGTGAGGGCATCCCGCAGCGGCGGCCGCGCGAGCAGCGCGAGGGCCTCGGGCCAGTGCTCGTCGTCCACCAGGTCGAGGTCGCGGACGGCGACGAGTTCGGTGGCCACCGGGGGCACCGGGCCGTCCGGGAACCGGTCCAGGATGTCCTCGCACCACACGTCCACGGCGTCCAGCAGCCCCGCGTCGTCCGGCTCGGCGAAGTCGCCCTCCCTGGGCTCGAGTTCGTCCGGATCGAGGACGACGTCGGTGGCGCGGACCAGCGCGAAGTCGGCGAGCACCCCGCAGGCGGTCAGCGGCTGCTCGCCCCACCTCTCGGCCAGGTCGGCGTCCACGGCGGCCAGTTCGTCCTGGCGGATCACCCGCGCGAAGGGGCTGCCCGGCAGGACGAGCTCACCCGCCGGGGCCGGCTCCCCGTCCTCGTCGGGCAGGGCGAGGGCACCCAGCCACGGCTCGTCCCCGGGTTCGAGACCCGCGTCCCGCACCAGCCCGAGCACGGTGTCGGCCAGCTCCTCGGCGTCCGGCGCGTCCTCCTCCCAGCCGATCCCGCCCCCTTCGTCCAGGGAGGCGGCCACGGCGGCCCGCACCTGCGGGGTGGTCAGCACCGCGCGCGGGGTCGCGGGCAGCGCGCCCAGCTTCTCCAGCAGCGGGTGCGCGGCGTCCTCGTGGACGACCTTCAGTCCGAGCCGCCCGAGGACGTCCGGGTCGATGCGGGCACCGTCCGGCGTGGGCAGCAGCACCTGCCGGGGCCCGATGGTGGTCCGCCCGCCGCCGGTGCCGAACGCCCGTGAGCTCCCCCCGGCCAGCGGCACCGGCAACCCCGACAGCCGTTCCGGGTCGACCCCGGCGAGGCTGTCGTAGAGCCGCCACCACCAGCCGGGCTCCTTCTCCAGACCGGCGAGCCGGTCGATGGCATCCGCGAGCGGCAACCGGGCGACGCCGAGGGTGCGCAGCTCGACCCGCCGCTCGAGACCGGCGGGCAGGAGGGTGGGCAGCACCTCGGCGAGCACCCGCACGGTCTCCGCCCCGGCGCCCTCCACGACCTCCGCGTCCCTGGGCCGCAGTGCCTCCGGCAGCTCGTCCTCCGCCTTGGTCTCGACGGCCGGCGGCAGGAACGCGGTACGCGGCAGCCGGTCCAGGACGGCCTGCCGCAGGGCCCCGTCCAGCTCGCCCTTCCCGAGCGGCCCGGGCACGAGGTCGACGACCCCGTCCGTCACCGGACGCCAGTGGGCGAGCAGGTCGGCGTACGTGTCGGCCGCGCGCTGCACCAGGAAGTCGGTGAGCGGTCCGGGCGCCGCGTGCCGGCGGGTGGTGTCGAGGGGGAACGAGGCGATGAGGAGGGCGGGGACGCCGAGGGGCTCGTCGCTGGGGGTCGGCGCGTGCACGACAGGGGTGGTGCGGGGCCGCACCGGGCGCCCGCCCTCGTCCTCCGGTACGGCCCAGGTCACCGACCAGTGCGGGCGCAGGCGCTCCTCCACCGGCCGGCCGGCGAGCAGGTCGGGCGTGAGCGGCCCGTGTGCGGAGGCGGTGCGCCACCGGGTGGTGCCGTCCCGCGAGTCCGCCACGACGGTGACGGCGCCCTCGGTCCGGCGCCGAAGGGTGCGCGGCGCTTCGCCGTCGACCTCGACGACGACCTCCTCCAGTCCCGGGAGGGCGAGGAGCAGAGCGTCGTCCACGGCGTTGAGCAGCCGCTCGGCGAGGTCGGTCGCGGCGGCGTCCCGCAGCGGCAGGATGACGACGGTGTCGTACGGATCCGGGGCGGTGCCCTCGGCGGCGAACGGCAGCCGGAGCAGCGGCACATGGCCGTCCCGCCGGCGGATCTCGTCGCCGAGACCGGGGCTGTGCCGGGCGGTGTCGGCGGCCAGTTCGCGTGCCTCGGCCAGGGACCAGCGGACCCCGCCGTGCCGCCCGACGAGGGCGGGTTCATCGGTGACGGCGAGCACGGCGGCGAACCCGACACCGAACCGGCCGACGGCACTGTGCGTGGTCTCGGCGTCCCGTTTGGCCGAGGCCCGCAGCGTCGACAGCGACTCGACACCGGCCGCGTCCAGCGGGGCACCGGTGTTCGCGGCGACCAGCACGCCGTCGCGGAGGGTGAGCCGCAGCCGCCCCGGCGTTCCCGCACGGGCGGCGGCGTCGGCGGCGTTCTGGGCCAGCTCGACCACGAGCCGGTCCCGGTAACCGCCCAGGACCAGGTCCTCCTCGGCGTTGGCGTCCTCCCGGAACCGGGCGGGGCTGGTGACCCAGGCGTCGAGGACACCGCGGCGCAGCCGGGCCGTCCCGAAGGGATCGGCACCTTCGGCCGCCGGCCGCACGAACTTGCTGCTCACGTTCACCAGTCCTCCCGGAGGATGCCCCGGCCGTCAAGCCGGGGAGGAATCCGGGTTCCCTCAGGGATGGCCCGGCAAAGCCGGAGCAGACCAGCACACGCAGTGCGTATCCCCCCGGCTTCTTGCGAGGAGACCCTAGCGTTCACGCCCGGGCGGGGTGCCTCCCGCCTGCGGATCGTATCCCGTGACGGCGCCGCGGAGCGTCCCGCGTGCCCGGCTCCCGGGGGCAGGCGCGAACCGGCCGGACACCCCGCCCGGCCAGAGCCGCACAGGGCACTCGTCGAGGCCCGCGCATATGCCGCGCGGGCCGCCGGAGCCTCGCGCGCGGCCGCCGGGCAGATGCTCGGCACGGCCCGCCCCGGCGACGCACCGGAGTGGACCGAGTCCTTCACCCGCCCGGCACGAACAGGCGCCCTCAAGGGCACCTACCGCGTTCACCCGATCGGTGGGCGTGCGGCTCCCGGTGATCGCCACCGCTCATCCGAAGGCCCGGCACCCGGAACAGAGCCTCACCCGGGGGAGGCCTTCCGTACCGCGGCTACGGCGGGAACCCGGCCCGCCGGGGTATCCGAACGGGAGGCAGCGGGAGGTGAGTTGCGCACGCGGCAGGGGGCGGGACGCACTGCGCCGCTCCCGTAGCCTCCCCCCCCCATGAGCCGACCGCCGGGCCGCCGCCCGCCCCCACGGACGCGCGAGCGCCGACCGGAGACCGCCCGGGACTACGAGTGACCGAGTTCCGCCGTCTCCTCGTCGCCCGCCTCCGGGACCGAGCCCGAGTCGCGCGCGGGGCGCAGGGGGAAGGGATCGACCCTCGTCTCGTCGATGACCGGCGGGGCCGGCTGGGGCGGCTTCGGCATGACCGCCGCCTCCGAGTGGCCGCCGCAGCCGTAGGCGAGCGAGACCACGTGGCCGTCCGCCGGGGAGAACTCGTTCGCGCAGACCCCGAAGGCCTGGCCGAGGGAGCCGCCGATCGGGGCGAGGAAGCCGCAGGTCGCACAGGTGGCCGGAGCCGCCTGCGCCATCGGGGTCTTGGCGCCGAACGAGTCCTCCCAGCGGTCCGCCGCGATGTGCAGGCCGTAGCGGGACAGGACCCGGGCGCGCCGCATGCCGAGTTCCTCGGCGACGGCGGCGATCGTGCCCCGGGTGGGGGTCGTCGGCTGGACTGCGGGGGCGCCGGGAGTGACGTCGGCGTCCTCCGCCTCCGCCAGCTCCGCCATCTCCTCGGACACCGCGGAGTGCGGCGCCGGCTCGTCCTCGCCGGTGTAGCCCGGCTCCAGGCGCAGGTCGTCCTGGTCGGTGGGGAGCAGATCGCCGGGGCCCATGTCACCGGGGCGCAGGCGCTCGCTCCACGGCACCCACTCGGGGGCGAGGAGGGCGTCGGGACCCGGGAGGAGGACCACCTCGTCGAGCGTGACGAGCTTGGCGCGGGAGGCGCGGGCCACCGTCACCGCCCAGCGCCAGCCCCGGTAGCCCAGCTCCTTGCACTCGAAGAAGTGCGTGACAACGCGGTCGCCCTCCGACACCAGGCCGGCGTGCTCGCCGACCACGCCGGGCGCGGCGGCCTCCTCGGCGGCGGCGCGGGCGAGGTCGACGGCCTCGGCACACAGACGGTCGGGGGTGCGGCTTCGCGTTGTCGCTGCGCTCACAGGTATCGCTTCTCTCCTACGCCGTCTCGTCGAGTGCGGCTGCCTCCGGCGGTTTAGCCGACGGAGCGGACCTGGGGACCGCATCGACGTCTGCATCCGCGCGCTCGGGCGCACCTCTGCCATCCATTCTGCGTTATGGCTGAGATACGCACGCTACACCGAACGCGATTCTTTGCCGCTACGCGGCAGGTTTTCCACCCACCGCCCCGGCTCGCCGGGGCGGGAGGGCGAGGGTCCCGCGCGGCCCGGCGGGCCGGGAAACCGCCGCGTCACCGGCCCGGTTCGCCACCACACGCGTCGTAAGCGCACTATGAACCGCGTTCTCGGGGCACTATGAACGTCGTGGCAGCCGCGGACAAGACGAGTGATCGTGGCGGCGGTGCTAACCGGGTGGGTGGTGCCGTCCGCTCGGTCGGCCGTGCCCTGAACCTTCCCGTCACCGGTGCGGCACGAGGCATCCGCAAGGCCACCCACGCCCACGGCGCGGGCGAGTCGGGGCTGGGCAAGCTGATCGAACTGCAGGCGGTGAACGGCGCGGGGGACGTGATGGTCACCGTGGCGCTCGCGTCCACGGTGTTCTTCTCCGTGCCGACCGATGAGGCGCGGGGGCGCGTCGCCCTCTACCTCGCCATCACCATGGCGCCCTTCACCGTCCTCGCCCCCGTCATCGGCCCCCTCCTCGACCGGCTGCCGCACGGGCGGCGCGCCGCGATGGCCGGGGCGATGCTGGCCCGTGCGCTGCTCGCGCTGATCATCTCGGGGGCCGTGGCGAGCGGGAGCCTGGAGCTGTATCCGGCCGCGCTGGGCGTGCTGGTGGCGTCCAAGGGCTACGGGGTGGTGCGCAGTGCCGTCGTACCGCGGCTGCTGCCGCCCGGGTTCTCGCTGGTGAAGGCCAATTCCCGGGTCACCCTGGCCGGGCTGCTGGCCACCGGGGCCGCCGCGCCGATCGCGGCGGGGCTGCACGCCGTCGGTGACCCCTGGCCGCTCTACGGCGCCTTCGTGATCTTCGTGGGGGGTACGTTCCTGTCGTTCTCCCTGCCGTCCAAGGTGGACTCGGCCAAGGGCGAGGACGTGGCGTTGCTCGCCGCCGACGAGCAGCACCTGCACGGGCCGCACCGCAAGCAGGCCAAGCGGCCGGGGCTGCGGACCGTGGGGCCCGCCGTCACCCACGCGCTCGGTGCCAACGCGTCCCTGCGCTGCCTGTCCGGCTTCCTGATCTTCTTCCTCGCCTTCCTGCTGCGGGAGCACCCGCTGACCGGGGAGAGCGCGGCGGTCTCGCTGGGGATAGTGGGAGTGGCGGCCGGTGCGGGCAACGCGCTGGGGACGGCCGTGGGGGCGTGGCTGAGGTCACGGGCACCGGAGATCATCATTGTGACCGTCGTCGCGGTGGTGCTCGGGACGGCGGTCGTGGCCGCCGTGTTCTTCAGCGCGTTCCTGGTGGCCTGCCTCGCCGCGGTGGCCGGATTCGCGCAGGCGCTGGCCAAGCTGGCGCTGGACGCGCTGATCCAGCGGGACGTGCCGGAACTGGTGCGCACCTCCGCGTTCGCGCGCTCGGAGACGCTGCTGCAGATGGCCTGGGTGTTCGGCGGGGCGGTCGGCATCGTGATGCCGCTCAACGGCGCCGTCGGCCTGCTGGTGGGCGCCCTCTTCGTGGCCGTCGGCTGGCTGGCCACCCTGAAGGGGCTCCTCGCCTCGGCCCGGCAGGGCAGCCGGTCCCGGGCACGGGTGGCGTAACGAACCGGACACGGTTCCCCCCGCCGCCGGCACACCTGGCGTAACGAACCGGGCACGCCGCACCCCGCGTGGGCGGACGGCTCCGGGCGCCCGATAGCCTTCGGCCATGACCACGCTGCAATCCGCTGTGCGACGCCGCCGCGCCGTCGCCGCCGCCGGCGCCGTTTCCGCCGGACTGCTCGTCCTGTCTGCCTGTGACAAGCCGACCCCCGTCGCGACGATCACCGTCGGCCGAAGCTCGGTCAACTCCGAGGCTCTCTGCTACAACGACGGCAAGAAGCTGGACGTCAAGGCCCTGCAGAAGTGCCAGGAGAAGGCCAACGAAGCCGAGTCGATCAAGGTCGACCAGGACGAGACGGTCCGCTTCGGTGTCGATCCGAAGATCGCGGACAGCGGCTGGATCATCCTGGTGAACGGCCGCCAGTTCACCGACGCCAGCAAGAAGACCTACCGCACCATCCCCGGCAGTGCGTTCTTCAACGCCCAGTACGGCACCCAGGGCAGCAGCAACACCGTCTCCATCCAGATGGGTGAGAAGGGCGCCAAGGGCTTCTGGTCGTTCAAGCTGAAGAAGGCCTGATCACGGCCCCCGTGCAGGTCCTCGTGGCCACCGCGGTCCCCGCCGAACGGGACGCGGTGGCACGGGCGTTCCCGGGGGTGGCCGAGAACGTGTGTCTGCCGGGCGCCCTGCTCCGCCGTACGGCCGCGGGCTACGATCTGCTCGCCGCCGGAGTCGGCCCGGCCCTCGCCGCCGCCTCCACCGCCGCCGCCCTCACCGCCGCCGCGCTGGACGGCACGCCGTACGGTCTGGTCGTCTCGGCCGGGATCGGCGGCGGCTTTCCGCCCGAGGCGCCCCTCGGCTCGCTGGTCGTCGCCGACACGATCACCGTGGCCGACCTGGGCGCCGAGACCGCCGACGGCTTCCTGCCGGTCACCGAGCTGGGATTCGGGGCCGTCACCCACCGGCCGCCGGAATCACTCGTACGAGTCGTGTCCGGGGCCACCGGCGCCCGTACCGGCACCGTCCTGACCGTCTCCACCGTCACCGGCACCGCCGCCCGCGCCGCCGAGCTGCGCGCCCGGCACCCCCGCGCGCTCGCCGAGGGCATGGAGGGGTTCGGGGTGGCGGAGGCGGCCGCCGCGCACGGGGTGCCCGTGCTGGAGGTCCGCGCGATCTCCAACCCGGTCGGCCCGCGCGACCGCGCCGCCTGGCGCATCGGCGACGCCCTCACCGCCCTCACCGAGGCCTTCGGGAAGCTGGCCCCCGCATTGGAGAGTTGGAACCCGCATGACGACCAGTGAGCAGCATCCCCTGCGCATCGCGTACTCGCCCTGCCCGAACGACACCTTCGTCTTCGACGCCCTCGCGCACGGCCGCGTCCCCGGCGCCCCCGCGCTGGACGTGACCTTCGCCGACATCGACCTCACCAACGGCATGGCCGAACGCGGCGAGTTCGACGTACTGAAGGTGTCGTACGCCGTCCTGCCCTACGTCCTCGACGAGTACGCGCTGCTGCCGTGCGGCGGTGCGCTGGGCCGGGGCTGCGGGCCGCTGGTGCTCACGCGGGAGCCCGGCGCCGAGCTGACGGGGCGTACGGTCGCGGTACCGGGCGACAAGTCGACCGCGTACCTGCTGTTCCGCCTCTGGGCCGCGGAAACACTGCCCGGTGGGGTCGGCGACATCGTCGTCATGCCGTTCCACGAGATCATGCCGGCCGTGCGGGACGGCAAGGTGGACGCCGGACTGGTCATCCACGAGGCCCGGTTCACCTACCAGGAGTACGGGCTGCACAAGCTCGCCGACCTGGGCGAGCACTGGGAGCGGACCACCGGGCTGCCGATCCCGCTGGGCGCGATCATCGCCAAGCGCTCGCTGGGCGCCGACGCCCTGGGCCGGCTCGCCGAGTCCGTCCGAGCCTCCGTACGGGCCGCCTGGGACGACCCCGAGGCCTCCCGGCCGTACGTCATGGCGCACGCGCAGGAGATGGACCCGGCCGTGGCCGACCAGCACATCGGGCTGTACGTCAACGAGTTCACCGCCGCCCTCGGCGAGGACGGCTACGCGGCCGTCCGCGGGCTGCTCACCCGTGCGGCGGCCGAGGGGCTCGTACCGCCCCTCGGCCCGACGGCGCTCGCTTTTCCGTAGGACGGCCCCGACGCGCTGGTTGTCCCGTGGCGCGGGCCTCAGACGTCCAGCTGGTCGGCGACCGCGCGGAGCAGACCGGCGATCTTCTTGCCGGAGACCTTGTCCGGATAGCGGCCCTTCTCGAGCATCGGCGTGATGTTCTCGAGAAGGGTCGTCAGGTCCTGCACGATCGAGGCCAGCTCGTCCGGCTTCTTGCGCTGGGCGGCGGCGACCGACGGCGTCGGGTCGAGCACGGTCACCGAAAGCGCCTGGTCGCCGCGCTGTCCGGCGACGACGCCGAACTCCACGCGCTGTCCCGGCTTGAGCACATCGACTCCGGCGGGGAGAACCGAGGAATGGACGAAGACGTCACCGCCGTCGTCGCGGGAGAGAAAGCCGAAGCCCTTCTCACTGTTGAACCACTTGACCTTGCCGGTAGGCACGTCTGTCCTCGTCCTCGTACTCGTCGGAAAACTGCTCGGAAACGGCTCTTGATAGCACTGAAGCGGGTCCACCATGACCCGCCGATACCAAGCGCTACCAAGGCTAACGGTCTTGGGGCGGGTGACAAGACGTCCCCCGGTTGTTCTCTCGCGCAGGGAACTACCCTGGTCCCGTGCGTGACAAAACCCAAACGAATTCCGCCGCGCCCGGTGACCGACTGATCCGCGCCGGTGCCGTCGTCTTCTTCATCGGGGCCGTGGCCACCCTCGTCACCGTGGCCCCGCTGTTCCTCGGCGCGAAGCCTTTTCCGACTTACATGTTCGGTCTGAGCATGCTCATGGCCGTCGGTTTTCTCATCGCCGGCGCGGGTGTCCTGCGGTCGGTCGCCGCCGGACGGCGTCAGACGCGGGGCGCCTCCCGGTAACCCGCCAGCCACTGCGGGAAGGCGGCGAGATCGTCCAGGACGACGTCCGCCCCGGCCGCGCGCAGCTCGTCGGCGGGGCAGGGACCGGTCGCCACGGCCACCGACAGCGCCCCCGCCGTACGGGCTCCGCGCACGTCACCGGTGTGGTCGCCGACGTACACCCCGGCGCCGTACTCACTCAGCGCCCGCGCCTTCCCCTCGGCCCACAGGTCGCCCACGACCACGTCCGGCTCGATGCCCAGGTGGGCCAGGTGCAGCTTGGCGTTCGGCTCGTACTTCGCCGTGACCACCATCGTCCGTCCGCCGGCCGCCCGCACCGCGTCCATCGCCTCCCGGGCCCCGGCCATCGCGGGGCTCGCGGCGATGGCGATCGACGGGTACATCTCCCGGTACAGATCGGCCATCGCGGCGATCCGCTCGGCCGGGAACCAGTGGACCAGCTCCTCCACGAGCGGTGGCCCGAGCCGCGTCACCGCCAGATCGGCGTCGATGTACGTCCCGGTCCGCTCCGACAGCGCCACGTAGCAGGCACGGATACCCGGCCGGGAGTCGATCAGGGTCATGTCGAGGTCGAAGCCGACGGTGAGGGAGGCCATGGGGGACATTGTGCCGGGCGGCGCCGACAGGCCGGGGTGGGTGGGACGGGTGAGCACCGGACCGCAGGCGCGACGGTGCTCACCTGCTCCGCTGTGAGCGCCAGACCAGGTACAGGGCCGAGGCCACCGCCGCGCCCCGGACGACCCACGGCCACGTCTCGGCGACAGCGTCGGACATGTGCCCCTGGGCGATCGGCTCGCCCCAGCGGCCGTTGTCCCTGCCCCACAGCCACACCAGTCCGGCCGCGACCGCGGTGCCGGGGAGGACCATCACGGCCCCCTTGGTCTCCGCGGGCGTCAGCCGGCGCGAGCCGTAGGCGATCAGCCAGCCCAGAAGCAGCGCGAACCAGTTCCCGAGCACCGCACCGGCGACGAGCGCGGCGGCGGCCAGCAGCAGGAGGGGGTTGGACCAGCCGGCGGCGGGGCGGGGCAGGAGACGGCGCGAGGCGGTCTCCGCCGGGGCCGGAGCAGCGGCGGCGGGAGCGCGACGGGTGAACAGGCGGCGGCGGGGGGCGGGCGCCGCCTCGGCCGGGTCCGCTTCCGGCGTGGTGTCCCGGACGACGGCACGCTCCGTGTCCGTCTGCTTCGGCGGCCGCCTGAGCAGCTCCGGGATCTCCACGCCGCCGACGAACCCCGGTACCGGGTCGGCCTCCCCGAGAAGACCGCCCCCCGGGCCGCCGAAGGATCCGCCGCCCACGCGCCACCAGTCGGGCGGCACGGCGCTGTCCCCCAGTTCGTGGGCGGCGGCCAGGTGCGGCGGGGACGGTGCGGCGCGCGGGGCGGGGGGATCGGGCTCGGCCGGGCGCGGGCGGGGCACCACCCGGCGCAGCCCCTTCGGCCGCTCGTCGCCCGCGGGCTTCGCCGTCCCCGTCCGCGGCGCGGGCTGTACGGGCACGGCGGCGGTGGGCGGTTGCGGGCCGCGGCCGGGACCCGTGGCGCCGCCCGCGGCCTCGACGACCTCGTCGGGGCTGCCCAGCTGGTCCAGGATGCGGCGGACGGCGGCGGGAGAGTCCACCGTCGCCTTGGCCCGGTGCCGGTCGATCTCGTTGCGCAGCTCCGACACGAGCCGCATCCGCGTGGCCGACGGCAACTGCCGCCGCTGAGCGATGTCTCCGACGCGGCTCAGATACTCGTAGACGACCTGGTCGCTCTCGATCCCCACGGAACCCCTCCGGGGTGACGCCGACTGAAACCCCGCTGAGGACCGTACCGCTTCTCTCCGGTCGTCCGGGTTGGGGTGACCGTCCCCGGGGACCACCGCCCCGAGACCTCGACACGGCCGGAACGATCCCGTCCGCAGGCGCTGGACGGGCTGTTTCGTGCTCCCCCTCGTTCTCGGGCTCCGGGCCCGTTGGGATGTCCGATACCGTTGGCCGGATGAGCCCCGAGGCCCACTCAGCCCCCCGCTCCCTCGCGGAAGCGCTTCGTGTCAGGGACGACGCCTCCCTGGGCGCACTGTTGCGCAGCCGCCCGGATCTCATCACCCCCGTCCCGACCGACCTCACCCAGCTGGCCACCCGGGCCGGCACCCGCGCCTCGGTGCTGCGTGCCCTGGAGCGGCTGGACCGGTTCGCGCTGCAGACGGCGGAGGCGCTGGCCGTGGCCCCGGACCCGGCGTCGTACGGGACGCTGCTCGGGCTGATGGCCGGGGACGCCGGGGACGAGACCGTCGCCGGGGCGCTGCCGCGTGCCGTCGGCACCCTGCGCGAACAGGCGCTGGTGTGGGGCGACGACGACCGGCTCCGGCTCGTGCGCACCGCCCGGGAACTGCTCGCGCCGTCCCCGCAGCATCCGTCCCCGACCGGTCTGGGGCCGACCGTGCAGGAGGCCACCTCGGGCATGTCGCCGGGCCGGATCCAGGAGATCGTGACGACGGCCGGGCTGCCCTCCACCCACGACTCGGTGTCCGCCGTGGCCGCGCTCACCGGGCTGTTCACCGACCGGAAGAAGATGGCCAAGCTGCTGGCCGGGGCCCCGGAGGCGGCGCGCGAGGTGCTGTCCCGGCTGGTGTGGGGGCCGCCGTACGGACAGGTCACCCCGGATCCGGCCGCGCATCTGCGCTGGCTGCTCGACCGGGGCCTGCTGCTGCCGACCGCGCCGGGCACGGTCGTCCTGCCCCGGGAGGTCGCCCTGCATCTGCGCGAGGGCCGCGCGCACCGGGAGCCCGAGCCGCTGCCGCCCGCCGTGGAGCCGGCCGCGACCCACAGCCCACAGGTGGTGGACGCGACGGCGGCCGGGCAGGCGTACACCGCCCTCGCCACCGTCGAGGAGCTGCTGAAGGACTGGGACGAGGGCGGACCGGCCGTACTGCGGGCCGGGGGGCTCAGCGTGCGCGATCTGAAGCGGACCGCCGTCGCCCTCGACGTGTCCGAGCCGGTCGCCGTGTTCTGGATCGAGCTGGCCTACGCGGCCGGCCTGCTCGCCTCCGACGGCGAGCCCGACGAGCGCTACGCGGCCACCCCCGCCTACGACGAGTGGCTGGAGCGGCCCGCCGCCGAGCGGTGGGCCCGGCTCGCGGAGGTCTGGCTGGCGGGCACCCGCACGCCGGGACTGGTCGGCGGCCGGGACGCGAAGGACCGTACGCTCTCCGCGCTCGGCCCGGGCCTCGACCGCTCGGCGGCGCCCGAGGTACGGCACCGGGTGCTGACCCTGCTGGCCGGGCTGCCGCGGGGCGCCGCCCCGGACACCGAGTCGGTGCTGGCCCGGCTGCGCTGGGAACGGCCGCTGCGTGGTCCCCAACGCGACGACGATCTGCGGATCCGGCTGGCCCGCTGGACCCTGTCGGAGGCGGAACTGCTGGGCGTCACCGGCCGCGGCGCCCTGTCCGCACACGCCCGCGCGCTCCTGGGCGCACCGCCCCTCCCCATGACCGGCTCCCCCGAGCCCGGCACACCCGCCACGCCCGCGACCGCTGCTGCCCACCCCCGCACACCCGCCACCCCCGCGACCGGCTCACCGGAACCCGCCGGCCCCGGGGACAAGCTGCCGGTGCACCACCACAACCGCCCGCCCGTGTCCCGCCCGCACCTCTCCCCGGCCGAGCAGACCGTCGCCACGGCCGCCGCGGCCCGGCTGCTCGCCCCGCTGCTCCCCGAGCCCCTGGACCACGTCCTGCTCCAGGCCGACCTGACGGCGGTGGCCCCGGGCCCGCTGCAGCGCCCGCTCGCGGACATGCTGGGGGTGCTCGCCGAGGTGGAGTCCAAGGGCGGGGCGACCGTCTACCGCTTCACCCCGGGCTCGGTCCGCCGCGCCCTGGACGCCGGCCGGACCGCCGCCGACCTGCACGCGTTCCTCGCCCAGCACTCCCGCACCCCGGTTCCGCAGCCGCTCGCGTACCTGATCGACGACGTGGCCCGTAAGCACGGCCACCTGCGGGTGGGCGCGGCCTCGGCATACGTGCGCTGCGACGACGACAACCTGCTGAACGAGATCCTCGCCGACAAGCGGGCCGCCGCCCTGCGCCTGCGCCGGCTCGCCCCGACCGTCCTGGCCGCCCAGTCCGACCCGGCGACGCTGCTGGAGGGCCTGCGCGCGATGGGCTACGCGCCGGCCGCCGAATCCGCCGAGGGCGACGTGCTGATCACCCGGGCCCACGCCCACCGCACCCCGCCGCGCACCGCCCCCGATCCGGTGCCGGACGGTCCGCCGCCGCCCGACGCCACGCTCCTCGCGGCGGCGATCCGCGCGATCCGGGCCGGCGATCTGGCCGCCACCACCCCGCGCAAGACCACCGGCACGCCCCTGGCGGGCGGTGAACTGCCCCGCACCTCCGCCGCCGAGACCCTGGCCACCGTGCAGGCCGCCGTCCTCACCGGCGAGTCCCTGTGGATCGGCTACGTGAACGCCGAAGGCACCGCCAGCCAACGCGTCATCGCCCCCATCCGCGTCGAGGGCGGCTTCGTGACGGCGTACGACCACACGGCGGACGAGGTCCGGACGTATCCCCTGCACCGGATCACCGGGGTGGCCGAGCTGGCGGACGACTGAGGACGCCTCGCGGCGGGTGACGTTGTCCGGAAAGGGTTTTGTTCCATGGCAGGCCCACGACCAAATATGGGTCTCATGGACCAGAGATCGCTCGCGTTACAGGAGTTGCGGACCGCGGCCGACCTGAACGCGGCGCTACGCGAGCTGAAGGCGCGCTCCCGGGTGACCTACCGGCAGCTCGAGGAGCGGGCCGCCCGGCATGGTGAGCCGCTGCCGCGCAGCACGCTGGCCGACGTGCTGCGCAACGGCTCGCTGCCACGGCCTGAGCTGCTGGTGGCGTTCGTGCGCGCGTGCGGGGAGGGCGATTACGCGGACGACTGGCTGTCCGCCCGGCAGCGGGCCGCCGAGACCCCGGCACCGACACCGGCCTCGGAAGAGTCGGGGGGATCGGGGGATCCTGGAGGGGCCGGGAGCCCAGCGAACTCGGGCGACACCGGGGGCTCCGTGGGCTCGGGGAACTCGAGCGACTCCGGGGGCTCCGGGGGCCTTGGGAACTCCGTCGACTCCGGGGGCTCCGGGAAGTCCGGCGACTCGGGGAACACCAGCGGCTCCGGGGACGGTCGCCTGAGGGGTGTGGGGGCGGTGGTGCCGGGTTGGGGCCGGCGGCTCATGGGGTCCCGCCGTACCCGCGTCGGCGCCGGCGTCGTGCTCGCCGCGGCGCTGGTCACGGCCGGCACCTGGACCCTGCGGAACACCGGCGGCCCGGGAGTCTCCGAGGACCCGGCCGGGTCGCAGCCGGCGGCCGAGTCCGCGCCGCTGCCGCGCGGGCACGTCCGCCTCCGGCCGCTCGCCTCCTCCGGCCTGTGCGTGACGGACGGACGGGTCGCGGACGGACGGTACGGCTCCCTCGTCGCCGTGCAGCGTCCCTGCGGCGAGGTCGCGCCCCAGACCACGACCCTGGAGCCGGTGGGCCAGGACTCCTACCGCATCAGCTGGTACCGGCCCGGGGAGGGAAAGGGCTGTCTGAAGGCGCTGGCCTCCGGGCCCGCCAAGGAGCTGCTCGAACCCTGGCCGTCATGCGAGCAGACCACCGCCTTCCGCTTCGTGCCCACGCAGCCGAGGAAAGCCGGACGGTCCGGAACATCCGAGAAGTCCGCCGGCCGGAGCTATCTGATCCGGATCGACGGCAGCACATGCGTGGGCATCAGGGCCGCGAGCACCGCCGAGGGCGCGGAGGCCGTCGTCGAACCCTGCACGGGCGCGGACGCCCAGCTCTTCGTCGTCGAAGCCGCTCCGTAGGCCTCTTCCCGCACCGGGGAGAGCCGCTGCTCCCAGGACTGCGAGCAACCCCGTTCATGAGGCACACTGGACGTTTGGCTGTAGTGGAAAGGGTGTGCCGCGCGTGAATGGTCCACTGATCGTCCAGTCCGACAAGACCCTGCTCCTGGAAGTCGACCACGAGCGGGCCGACGACTGCCGTCGGGCCATCGCGCCGTTCGCCGAACTGGAGCGGGCGCCCGAGCACATCCACACCTACCGGGTCACGCCGCTCGGCCTGTGGAACGCGCGGGCGGCCGGGCACGACGCCGAGCAGGTCGTGGACGCCCTCGTGGAGTACAGCCGCTACCCCGTGCCGCACGCGCTGCTCGTCGACATCGCCGAGACGATGGACCGCTACGGCCGCCTCAGCCTCTCCAAGCACCCCGCGCACGGCCTCGTCCTCACCACCACCGACCGGCCGGTGCTGGAGGAGGTCCTGAAGTCCAAGCGGATCGCCCCGCTGGTCGGCGCCCGCATCGACCCGGACACCGTGGCCGTGCACCCCTCCGAGCGCGGGCAGATCAAGCAGACGCTGCTCAAGCTGGGCTGGCCCGCCGAGGACCTCGCCGGGTACGTGGACGGCGAGGCGCACCCGATCGAGCTGCTGGAGGACGGCTGGCACCTGCGGCCGTACCAGAAGCAGGCCGTGGAGAACTTCTGGCACGGCGGCAGCGGGGTCGTGGTACTGCCCTGCGGTGCCGGGAAGACGCTGGTCGGCGCGGGCTCGATGGCCCAGGCGAAGTCGACGACGCTCATCCTCGTCACCAACACCGTCTCCGCCCGGCAGTGGAAGCACGAACTGGTGAAGCGGACCTCGCTCACCGAGGACGAGATCGGCGAGTACAGCGGGACGAAGAAGGAGATCCGGCCCGTCACCATCGCCACCTACCAGGTCCTCACCACCAAGCGGAAGGGCGTCTATCCGCACCTGGAGCTGTTCGACTCCCGGGACTGGGGCCTGATCGTCTACGACGAGGTGCATCTGCTGCCGGCGCCGGTCTTCAAGTTCACCGCCGATCTGCAGGCGCGGCGGCGGCTCGGCCTCACGGCCACCCTCGTCCGCGAGGACGGCCGCGAGTCGGACGTGTTCTCGCTGATCGGGCCCAAGCGGTTCGACGCGCCGTGGAAGGAGATCGAGGCGCAGGGCTACATCGCGCCCGCCGACTGCGTGGAGGTCCGGGTCAACCTCACCGACTCCGAGCGGCTCTCCTACGCCACCGCCGAGACCGAGGAGAAGTACCGCTTCTGTGCCACCACCGCCACCAAGCGGAAGGTCACGGAGGCCATCGTGCGCCGCTTCGCCGGGCAGCAGATCCTCGTGATCGGCCAGTACATCGACCAGCTCGACGAGCTGGGCGAGCATCTGAACGCCCCGGTGATCAAGGGCGAGACGTCCAACGCGCAGCGCGAGAAACTCTTCGACGCCTTCCGCGAGGGCGAGATCAGCGTGCTCGTCGTCTCCAAGGTCGCCAACTTCTCCATCGACCTGCCCGAGGCCACGGTCGCCGTCCAGGTGTCCGGCACCTTCGGCTCCCGGCAGGAGGAGGCGCAGCGGCTCGGACGCGTGCTGCGGCCCAAGGCCGACGGCCACCAGGCCCACTTCTACTCGGTCGTCGCCCGCGACACCATCGACCAGGACTTCGCCGCCCACCGCCAGCGCTTCCTGGCCGAGCAGGGCTACTCCTACCGGATCGTGGACGCGGACGAGATCCTGGCGGAGGGCAAGGGCTGACGCACCTGGCGGCGCGGTACGGCCGCGCACGCCAGCAACGCCAGCCCCAGCAGCGGGTACGGCGACGCCAGGGGCTGTTGCCACCACGGGAAGTGCAGATCACGGTCGCCCTCGTGGGGGAGCAGCCAGAGGGTGCGGGCCGTGAACGCCGTCGCCGTCAGGGCTGCCGGGAGGACGCGGCCCTCGGTGAGGAGCACGGCGAGGAGCGGGACGCACCAGACCCAGTGGTGGGACCAGCTGATCGGCGAGATCAGCAGGGCCGTGAACGCGGTGAGCAGCACGCCGTGCCGGTCCTCGCGGGCGCGTGCCGCCAGCCAGAGGCCCACCACGCCGACGGCGGCCGCCGGGAGCGCCCAGACGAGGCCCGGGGCGGGGTCGCCGAGGGCCCGCGCGACCAGGCCCCGCAGGGACTGGTTGTCCACGATCCACACCTTGCCCACCCGGTCGGTCTCGTACAGACGCCGGGTCCAGAAGTCGGCGCTCGCCGAGGGGAGCAGCAGGCACCCGAGCAGGACCGTGCCGGTGAAGCCCGCCGTCGCCGTGGCCGCCTCCCGTCTGCGCCCGGTCAGGAACAGGTACGGCACGAAGACGGCCGGGGTGAGCTTGATGCCGGTCGCGATGCCGAGGGCCACGCCCTTGCCCCGGGCGGTGGGGGGCCGGGTGAGGTCCCACAGGACCAGGCAGGTCACGGCGAGGTTGATCTGGCCGAACAGGATGGTCTGGAAGACCGGTTCGAGCCAGAGGGACAGGGCCGTGGCCGCGCAGAGCAGGGGCAGAGGCAGGACGAGGGGCGGCGGGGGCAGCGGCGGCGACGGGGGCCGGGGCAGGGGGGTGGCGGTTCGGGCGGCCAGGCGGGCCGAGAGGGCGATCAGGAGCGCGAGCAGGAGCGCGTTGCCCGCGAGGAAGGCCGCCTTCAGCACCGGGACCGGGAGCCAGGTGGCCGGGACGAACAGGATCGCCGCGAAGGGCGGGTAGGTCGCGGGGAGCCGCCATCGGGTGACCGTGAAGCCGTAGGGATCGGTGCCGTGGGCCACGGCCGCGCCCTCGGCCCGGTAGACGAGGAGATCGGCCATGGGTGCGCCGCGCAGGGCGCACAGCGTGACGAAGGAGGCGAGGGAGAGGGCGAGGAGAAGCAGGGCCGTCCGTTTCCGCACGGAGGTGACCCTATGCCGTCACCTGCGGCGTATGCCCGCTTCCTCGCCGTACTCACCGAGGATCACGACGCTGAACGCCGCCTCCACGAACACCTTGAGGGCGCGCAGGGCGTCGCCGAGGAAGTGGTGCGGGGGGTCGTCCACGGCGGTGGCGCCGGACGGGGGGCGGCCAGGGGCTGGAGAGAGGGTTGCTGCGCTCATGTCTCCATGGTGGAACTTCGGACCCCGGTCGCGCATCGGTCTGCGGGTGCGGTTTCGCAGGGCTTCGGGTAGGCCCCGGGGTGGACCGCGGCCCCTACACCGGACCGACCGCGTCCCCTAGGGGCCCCGGGGCCCGCACGGATATTCATTGGCTCCCACCCGGCCCCCTCCCCTAAAATCTCCGCTCTTGCCCGCCTCCCCCACGGAGCGCCGCCGCCCGGACGGAAACCGGACGGCTCCGTCATGCCCCAGTCATGGAAGAGCAGATCCGGAGGCACCCCCTTGTCCACGCCCGCCCACGACCCGCTCCCCCTCGACGACCCCCTCGCCCGGGAGCGCTCGCACCTCGCCGCCTCCCGTGCCGCCCTGCGCGCCATGCGCGAGGACGTGGAGGCGCTGGACATCCGGGACGTCACCGCGAACTGGGTCAACGCCGAGGTGCTCGCCCGGCAGATCGACGAACGCATCAAGGCGCTGGCCGACCTCAGCGACACCCCGCTGTTCTTCGGCCGGCTCGACTACCTGCACGCACCGGGGGCGGAACAGGCCGAAGGGGCGGAGGGCGAGCAGTTCTACATCGGACGGCGGCATGTGCACGACGCCGACGGGGACCCCATGGTCATCGACTGGCGTGCGCCGGTCTCGCAGCCGTTCTACCGGGCGTCCAAGAAGGACCCCCTGGACGTCGGGCTGCGCCGCCGCTTCGGCTACACCGGCGGTGAACTGACCGCCTACGAGGACGAGCACCTGTCCGATCCGGGCGAGGCGGCCACCACCAGCAAGCTGCTCCAGCAGGAGATCGAGCGGCCGCGCGTCGGCCCGATGCGGGACATCGTCGCCACCATCCAGCCCGAGCAGGACGAGATCGTCCGCTCCGGTCTGTCCGGCACGGTCTGCGTGCAGGGCGGCCCGGGCACCGGAAAGACCGCCGTCGGCCTGCACCGGGTCGCCTATCTGCTGTACGCCCACCGGGAGCGGCTCGCCCGCACCGGCACGCTCGTCATCGGGCCGAACAGGTCCTTCCTGCACTACATCGAGCAGGTCCTGCCCGCGCTCGGCGAGTTGACGGTGCGGCAGGCCACCGTGGACGACCTGGTCGCGCAGGTGGAGGTGCGGGGCTCGGACGACGCGGCCGCCGCCGTCGTCAAGGGCGACGCCCGGATGGCCGAGGTGCTGCGCCGGGCCCTGTACTCCC
Organism: Streptomyces sp. NPDC045022; assembly: GCF_056432605.1. NCBI lineage: Bacteria > Bacillati > Actinomycetota > Actinomycetes > Kitasatosporales > Streptomycetaceae > Streptomyces > Streptomyces sp. NPDC045022. Next base: position 99,848 of record NZ_JBWKIR010000007.1, on the reverse strand, counting down.
ATGTGAGCATGCCCACCGAGCCGGTCGTCGTCGTGCGCGGCTCACGCCGCTGGCGGGTTCCGGCTTACGAACTGGAGACCATCGCGCGGGAGTTGCTGGACCGGGACATCCGCTACGGAGCCGCGCGCGAGGCCCTGCCGCAGCGGATCGCCCACGCGGTGCTGGTGCAGATGGAGCGGTCCGGGGAGGCACCGGACGACCGCGTGCAGGACGCCGTCGCCCGCAACAGCGCGGTGAAGGCGGCCGTGAAGGAGATCTGGCCGGCGGTCGACCCGGCGAAGCTCGTACTGCGGCTGCTGACCGACGCGGACTTCCTCGCCGAGCACGCCGCCGGTGTCCTGGACGAGGACGAGCAGAAGACGATCCTGTGGGCGAAGCCGGTGCGGAGCGTGAAGTCGGCCAAGTGGTCGGCGGCGGACGCGGTGCTGATCGACGAGGCGACCGATCTGATCCAGCGCACGCACTCCCTCGGTCATGTCGTCCTGGACGAGGCACAGGATCTGTCCCCCATGCAGTACCGGGCCGTCGGCCGCCGCTGCACGACGGGCAGCGCGACGGTGCTGGGCGACCTGGCGCAGGGTACGACCCCGTGGGCGACCCGCAGCTGGGAGGAGGCCCTCGCCCACCTCGGCAAGCGGGAAGGACACATCGAGGAGCTGACCGCGGGCTTCCGTGTCCCCACGGACGTCATCGCCTACGCCTCCCGCCTCCTGCCCCACATCGCGCCCGGCCTCGCCCCGGTCGCCTCCGTCCGGGAGAACCCGGGGTTCTTCGAGGTCCGTACGGTCACGGAGGCGGACGAGGTCGTCGCCGCCTGCGCGGAGTTGCTGCGCAACGAGGGCTCGACGGGCCTGATCGCGGCGGACGCCCGCGTCCCGGCGCTCGCCGAGGCGCTGACGGCGGCGGGGATCACGTATCTCGCGCCCGGCGAGGAGACCACCCGCGAGACCCGCCTCACCCTGGTGCCGGCCTCCCTCGCCAAGGGCCTGGAGTACGACTACGTCGTCCTGGACGAACCACAGGCGGTGGTCGACGGCGAGCCGGACGAACGGACGGGGCTGCGGCGGCTGTACGTGGCGCTGACCCGTGCGGTGTCGGGATTGATCGTGACGCACTCGGCGGCCCTGCCCGCGCAGTTGGGCTGAGTGCGGCCGGGGGGCCTTCGCCTGCCCGCCGGCCGACGGCGCTGCGGCTTCCCCAGGGGCGCGGGGCCGTGTCCGGCATGCGGCCGCCGCCCGCATGGGCGCGGCCGGCCCGCACGCGCCCGCGGCCGGAGCACGCCCCTCGGCCGAACGGCGCTACACCCCGTCCAGCGCCCTCCGCCACTGCGCGACAGCCGCCTCCGACACCGGCCCCTCCCACCCGGAGGGCCTCGCGGCACCGCCGATGTGGAACCCCTCGATCCCGGCGGTCCGCAGCCGCGGCACATGGTCGAGCCGGAGACCCCCGCCCACCAGGATCCGCTGCTCGTACCCGGGCTCCCCGGTCCGCGCCGCCTCCCCGAGCAGCGTGGGCAGGCCGGCGTCCACGCCCTCGGCGGCACCCGCCGTCAGGTAGGTGTCCAGGCCGGGCAGGTCGGCGAGCTGCTTGCGCAGGGCGTCGCGGTCGGCGGCCCGGTCGATCGCCCGGTGGAAGGTCCAGCGGCAGCCGTCGAGCGCGCCGACGACCCGCTCCACGGCGGCCAGGTCGACCCCGCCACCCGCGTCGAGGAACCCGAGCACGAACTGGTCGGCGCCCGCGTCCCGCATCTCCCGCGCGACGCCGACCAGCCGCTCCGCGTCACCGGCCGCGAACCCGTCCGCCAGTCGGAGCATCACGCGCAGGTCGATGTCGACGGCGGCACGGATCCCGGCGACGGCGGCGGGGGACGGGGTGAGTCCGTCGGCCGCCATCTCGGTGACCAGCTCCAGCCGGTCCGCGCCTCCGGCCTGGGCGGCGACCGCGTCCTCGACGTCGAGGGCGATCACCTCCAGGACTGCACGCTTGCTCATGGCACCCCATTCATCGGCGTTCTTCGGGCGACTACAGGTCTAGTCCAATTCCAGACTACGCCTGTGCCGGCGCGCCCTTCACCCGAAGATGTTCAGCTCCCCCTCCTCCACCCCCGCCAGCTCGTACGCCGCACCGTCCAGTGGCCGCCCCGCGTACAGCCGCACGAGCGTGGCGGCACCGCCGATGTACCGGGCGGGTGGTCCGCCCGCGGCCACGGTCCCCAGCAGCAGCGGCTCGTCCACGTCGTCGAGGTCGGCGTGCAGGGGCACGTGCCGCTTCTGACGGGTGATCCGGGAGAGCAGCGTCAGCGCGTCCGGCAGGGCGGCCCCCGCGTACGCCCCCGGCTCACCGAGGGCCTCGCGCACATCACCGGCGTGCACCCACTCCCCCAGGGCGACCATGTCCAGCACCCCGCCCGCCTCGGCGATCACCGGCCCGGCCTCGGTCATACCGCGCTCCAGCTCGTCCACGACCTGGGCGTTCGTCCACTCCGCGCGCTCGGCGATGTCCCGGTCGTTCGACTCGGGCGAGAACACGCCCTTCCCCATCCGGCTCTCCACCACCCGGATCAGCGCGGCCGAACAGTGCGCCAGCACGTCCCGCACCGTCCACCCCGGACACGCGGCGGTGGGCAACGCGAAGTCCGTGTCCGGGCGCGAGCGCAGCAGCGGTATCAGAGCGTCCCGTTCGGCCGCCAGCAGCCGGCCGGGGAGTTCGGGGTCGCGTGGTACCTCGTTCACGTCAGTCATGGGCCCAAGTTAGGGGCACCGGGCACCACCGTCACGGAGAAATCGCCACAGGTGCCTCGGGACTCGCCATGGGTCACACCGGGATCGCCATGGATCACGCGGGAACGGAAGAATGAAGGGCATGGCCGATCTCGACGCCCTCCGCCTCCGTTTCGCCCGTGCGCTGGAAGGTGCCCGCGCGCCCGGCGGCGGTCCCGACCCCGCGCCGTACGCCGACAACCTGCTCGACCGCTGGCAGGAACCGCAGCGCCGCTACCACACCCTGGCCCACCTCACCACGGTGCTCGACCGCGTCGACGTCCTGCGGGAGCACGCCGCCGATCCGGACGTCGTACGCCTGGCCGCCTGGTTCCACGACGCCGTCTATCTCCCCGAGCGGTCCGAGAACGAGGAGCGGTCCGCGCGGCTCGCCGAGCGCGCCCTGCCGGAGGCGGGCGTGCCGGACGCCAAGGCTGCCGAGGTGGCGCGGCTGGTCCGGCTCACCGTCACACACGACCCGGCCGACGACGACCGCGACGGCCAGGTCCTGTGCGACGCGGACCTCTCGATCCTGGCCGCGCCCCCGTCGGCGTACGCCGCCTACACCACCGAGGTCCGCGAGGAGTACCACTTCGTCCCCAACGACGCCTTCCGGACCGGCCGTTCGGCCATCCTGCGCCAACTCCTCGGACTCCCCCGGCTGTTCCGCACCCCGTACGGGCAAGAGCACTGGGAGGCCACCGCCCGCTACAACCTCACGTCGGAGCTGGAATTGCTGTCGACCTGAGCGGGCGGGGCTCCTAGGGTGCGCCCATGCGACCGATAAACGGGGATGACGTGAACAGGGCCGTCGCGGGCTGCCTGGCGGCACTGCGGCCGGCGGTGGACCGCGACTGGGAGAACACCGGGGCCCGGCGGCTGGAGTGGAGCTGCCGGAAGACGGCCGAGCATGTCGCGAGCGCTCTGCTCGCCTACGCCGGCCAGTTGGCGGGCCGCGCCCAGGGGGCCTACGTCCCCTTCGACATCGTCCTGGACGAGGGCACCGACAACGCCGGCCTGCTGCACGTCGTCGAGACCACCGGCGTCCTGCTCGCCACGACCGTCCGCAGCACCCCGCCCGGCGTACGCGCCTTCCACCCCTACCCCTTCGGCAGCGCCGACCGCGAGGGCTTCGCCGCGATGGGCGTCGCCGAGGTGCTCCTGCACACCCATGACCTGGCCGAGGGTCTGGGCCTGGCCTACGAACCGCCCGAGGATCTGGCCGAGCCCGTGCTGACCTGGCTCTTCCCGCACGTCCAGCCCGGCCCGGCGCCCTGGCCGACCCTGCTGTGGGCCACCGGCCGCGGCGATCTGCCCGGCCGCGCCCCGGTCACCGACTGGCGCTGGCACAACAACCTCGCCCTCCCCGCCGAACGCCTCACCCTCACCGGTCTCCGCCCGGACGCCGCCCGCGATCTGCGCCTGGGGGGCGACGGCGGCTTCGAGTGGGTCGACGGCGGGCCGTACGAGGGCACCCGGCAGGCCGCCGGGCTGCTGCTGAAGGCCTACGAGGCGGGCGTGCACCGGCCCGAGTTCACCGTCTTCGTCCTGGTCCGCGACGAGGACGGCCGCGCGGTCGGCACCATGGGCTTCCACGGCGCGCCGGACGAGCAGGGCTGCGTGGAGATCGGTTACGACCTCGCCGAGGCGGCCCGGGGGCAGGGGTACGCCACCGAGGCACTGCGCGCCCTGTCCCAGTGGGCACTGGCCCGCGACGACGTACGAACACTCGTCGCGAAGATCGACCTGGACAACGCGCCCTCCCGGGCCGTGGTCACCCGGGCCGGGTTCCGGCAGTTCGCCGAGGACGACAAGCTCGTCGCCTACGAACTGCGCGGCTGAGCCCAGCGCTTCCGCCGGCGCAGTCCGGAGGCCCGCAGCAGCCGCACCACCTCGCGGCTGCCGACCTCCACCGCGCCGGCGGCCACCGCGTCCGCGTACCGGTGCGACGGGACGTCGTAGTGGTCGCGCTCGAAGGCCCGCCGGGGCAGGCCCAACCGCTCGGCGAACCGGTGCAGTTCGTCGTACGACACATCGCTCACGAGGTGCGACCACATGCGTCCGTGGCCGGGCCAGGCCGGCGGGTCGATGTACACGCTCACGGGCACCTCACGACAACGCCGCCCCGCCCGCGGCCGCCCCCAGCGAGCCGACCGCGGCTACCTTCACGCCCGCCTTGTGGCACACCCAGTGCGGGTCGGGGCCCAGCTCCGGTTCCACCTCCAGCGCGTGGGGGTCGCCCGAACCGCACACCGAGCACAGCGGCCAGCGGCCGTACCGCTCCAGCAGCGCGTCCTGTACGTCCTGTGCGACCAGCCCGGCGACGAAGGCGGCGCCCTCCGGCCACTGCTCGACCCACCAGCGACGCTGCGCCACGGAGTCCTCGACCAAGGAGACCACGTCCGCCTCCGCGACCTCGCGCGCGATGAGATCGGCGAGCACCAGGGCACGCGCCGCGTGCAAGGCCTGTTCAAGGGGACTGATGGGCTCCATGAACCCATTGTGCGCACTCTTGACCACCGACGGAACCGAAAATATCTTTCACCTGTGACCCAGGACATGAAGGAAATTTTCGGCAGTCCGGGCGGCTCCCTCGCCGCGAAGGTGCGCACCCTCGCCCCCTCCATGACCCGGTCCATGCAGCGCGTCGCCGAGGCCGTGGCCGGCGACCCGGCCGGCTGCGCCGCCCTCACGGTCACCGGCCTCGCCGAACTCACCGGCACCAGCGAGGCCACGGTCGTCCGCACCGCCCGCCTGCTCGGCTACCCCGGCTACCGCGACCTGCGCCTGGCCCTCGCCGGACTGGCCGCGCAGCAGCAGTCGGGCCGCGCGCCCGCCATCACGACGGACATCGCGGTGGACGACCCCATCGCCGACGTCGTGACGAAGCTCGCCTACGAGGAACAGCAGACCCTCGCCGACACGGCCGCCGGACTCGACACCGCCCAGCTGGGCGCCGCCGTCATCGCGCTGGCCGGTGCCCGGCGGACCGACGTGTACGGCATAGGGGCGTCCGGGCTCGTCGCCCAGGACCTCACCCAGAAGCTGCTGCGGATAGGGCTCATAGCCCAGGCGCACAGCGACCCGCACCTGGCGGTGACCAACGCGGTACAGCTCCGCTCGGGTGACGTGGCCATCGCGATCACGCACTCCGGCTCGACGGGGGATGTCATCGAGCCACTGCGGGTCGCCTTCGAGCACGGGGCCACGACCGTGGCCATCACCGGACGGCCGGACTCACCGGTCACCCAGTACGCCGACCACGTACTGACCACGTCCACCTCACGGGAGACCGAGCTGCGGCCGGCCGCGATGTCCTCGCGGACCAGTCAACTGCTCGTGGTGGACTGCCTGTTCGTGGGAGTGGCCCAGCGGACCTACGAGACGGCGGCGCCCGCCCTGGCCGCGTCGTACGAGGCGCTGGCCCATCGGCACCGCACCAACCCCAGGTGAGTGAAAGCACGGGAACCGACACCTGAATCGGAGAGAGCCACCCCCCATGACCTCCCACGACACCTCTCACGACCTGCACAGCGAGCTGGCTTCCCTGACCACCGAAGCCTTCCGCCCCGAACTCGCCGAGATCGACCGCCTGTCCACCCTCGACATCGCCCGCCTGATGAACGGTGAGGACACCGCCGTGCCCGCCGCCGTCGCGACCCGGCTTCCGCGGATCGCCGCCGCCATCGACGCCGTGGCGGAACGGATGGCGCGCGGCGGACGCCTGGTCTACGCCGGCGCGGGCACCGCGGGCCGCCTCGGGGTGCTGGACGCCTCCGAGTGCCCGCCCACCTTCAACACCGACCCCACCCAGGTCGTCGGCCTGATCGCGGGCGGCCCCGAGGCGATGGTCACCTCCGTCGAGGGCGCCGAGGACTCCAGGGAACTGGCCCGCAAGGACCTGGACGCGCTCCGGCTGACCGCCGACGACACGGTGGTCGGCGTCTCCGCCTCCGGCCGCACCCCGTATGCCCTCGGCGCCGTCGAGCACGCCCGTGCGCTGGGCGCCCTGACCATCGGTCTGGCCTGCAACGAGCACAGCGCGCTCGCGGCCGCCGCCGAGCACGGCATCGAGGTCGTCGTGGGCCCGGAGCTGATCACCGGCTCCACCCGGCTGAAGGCGGGCACGGCCCAGAAGCTGGTCCTGAACATGCTCTCGACCATCACGATGATCCGGCTCGGCAAGACGTACGGGAACCTGATGGTCGACGTCCGCGCCTCCAACGACAAACTCCGGGTCCGCTCCCGCCGGATCGTGTCCCTGGCCACAGGAGCGGGCGACGAGGAGATCGAGAAGGCCCTCACCGAGTCCGGCGGCGAGGTGAAGAACGCGATCCTCATCCTCCTCGCCGGTGTCGACGGCCCGACGGCCGCCCGCCTTCTGGAGGAGTCCGGCGGCCATCTGCGCGCCGCGCTGTCGCACGCGGCCGGCTGACCCGCACGCTCGGGGGCGTGCGCAACGACCCCCGCCTCCACCGCGACCGCCGTCCTCACCCGGGCCGGCGGCCCCGCCGACGTCACCTCCGCGGCCCACTGCACGATCCGGCTCCGGCTGGGGATCGCCGATCCGGCGGCAGTGGACGAGGAGGCCCTACGGACCGTGCCCGGCGTGCTCGGGGTGGTGGACGGCGGGGCGTCTGGCAGTCCACAGCGCGACGCCCCTGGGGCACCATGGGACATGACGCCCGACACGGAGAGCCGGAAGGACTGCGCGGACCGACGATGAACCATGCCCAGCTCACCGCCCTCGGGCGGGCCCTGCGTCTCCTCGGGGAGCATGGGGAGACCCTCACGGCCGACACCCCGGACGCCCGGCTGCACGAGGTCAAGGCCGACCTGCGCAGGGCACTGGACCTGCTGGACGAGAGCGTGACGGCCGGTGCGCCCAGCACCCGGTGCCCGGAGCACCCGCAGGGGCCGGTCGACGAGAGCGCACCGGATCGCTGCCTGCTCTGCGAGACCCGGCGCCGGGCCGCCCGGCGGTCGGAGTACCAGAGCGGTGGGAGGGCCCGGCCCGCCGAGCCCGTCGCCTCCGTCCCCTCCCGCTACGGCGTGCGCGGTGACCGGCCCCAGCCCCAGCAGCGGTGGCTGCCGGAGCTGTGGAACGGGCAGGAGTGGCAGCTGTGCGGGACGCCGAGGAGGGATCGGCACGAGGCCGAGGCATACCTCGCCGCCCAGCGGCGCGGCTCCCGGCCCGCCATGGCGTACCGGCTCGTGCACGAGTTCACCGACTACGAGGTGCTGCGGGTGTGGGGGACGCCGGTGCGCGTCGACATCGAGCCCATGGGCAACCTGTAGTCGCCGTCCGCCGCCGTCAGGCCGGCAAAGGCATGGGGTGGAAGTCGAACCCCTCCCATATGCGCCTGCTCTTCTCCTCCGGGTACGGCGTCACCCTCGGCTCCGCGTCCAGCACCTGCACCGGACGGGTCCGGGTGTCGTACGCCGGCCAGCCGGGGTCGCCGGTGCGAGCGAACGCCGTCCAGGAGCGGCGCATGAAGGCGGAGAGGTGCTCCGCCTCCGGGGTGGGCCTGCCGCCGGGGAAGAGAAGGCCTCCCAGGTCCGCGCCGAACGTGCCGAAGAGCAGCGGGATGTCCAGGCCGTGACAGGCGCCCAGCAGGCCGTCGCCTCCCGGGGCCGGCCAGGTCAGTTCGTAGACGTGGGACCGGCCGCCGCCCGCCGTCCGGGCCGGCGACGGAGCCCGCTCCCGCCGACTCGCCGAAGACCGTGACCTCGGCCGGATCACCGCCGAACGCCCCGATGTTCTCCTGGACCCACTCCAGGGCCGCGACCTGGTCCAGCAGGCCGCGGTTGGCGGGGGCGCCCGCCCAGAGGGCGAAACCCTCCATGCCCACGCGGTAGTTGAAGGTGACGACCACGACGTCCCCGTCGCGGGCCACGTGCTGGGCGTCGTAGCCCGGCTGGCCGCCGTGGCCCAGTTTGTACGCGCCGCCGTGGATCCACACCATCACCGGGCGGGCGGCGGACGGGTCCGGTCGGGGGTCCACACGTTCAGCGTGAGCCAGTCGTCGCCCGTGGGGCCGGCGGGGCGGGCCGTGCGGCCCAGTACGCCCGGCTCCTGCGGGGGCGGCGGGCCGAAGGCGTACGCCTCCCGGGTGCCGTCCCAGCGGCGGGCCCGGCGCGGGGCCTGGAAGCGGGCCTCACCGACCGGGGGTTCGGCGAAGGGGATGCCCCGGAACGCCGACAGCCCCCGCTCGCGCAGGCCGCGCACCCCGCCGGAGGCCGTGCGCACCACGGGGCCGTCGGTGTCCGGGGCCTGGGACTCGCTCGTCGCCATGCTCGCTCCTCACTGGTCATCAGGGGAACGGACGGGAGCGATCACGAGTGCCCCGTCAGCTGAGGGTCTTCAGCGCCGCCGCATCGTACGGCTTCAGCTCGTCGACGCGGTCGGCGAGGACCTTCGCCGCCCACTCGGGGTCCTGGAGCAGGGCGCGGCCCACCGCGACGAGGTCGAACTCGTCCGCCTCCAGGCGGTCCAGGAGGTTGTCGATGCCCTTGACCGGGGAACCCTCACCCTGGAAGGCGTTGATGAAGTCGCCGTCGAGGCCGACCGAGCCGACGGTGATGACCGGCTTGCCGGTGAGCTTCTTCGTCCAGCCCGCGAGGTTGAGGTCGGAACCCTCGAACTCCGGCAGCCAGTGACGGCGGGTGGAGGCGTGGAAGGCGTCGACGCCGGCGGCGGCCAGCGGGGTGAGGATGGCCTCCAGTTCCTCGGGCGTCTCGGCGAGGCGGGCGGTGTAGTCCTGCTGCTTCCACTGCGAGTAGCGGAAGAGGACCGGGAATTCGGGGGACACCCGCTCGCGGACCGCGGCGACGATCTCCGCGGCGAACCTGGTGCGGGCCACCGGGTCGCCGCCGTACGCGTCGGTGCGGCGGTTGGTGCCCGCCCACAGGAACTGGTCGACGAGGTAGCCGTGGGCGCCGTGGATCTCCACGCCGTCGAAGCCGATGCGCTCGGCGTCCGCGGCGGCCTGGGCGAACGCGGCGATGACGGCGTCGATGTCCGCCTGGGTCATGGCCTTGCCGGTGGGCTCGGCGCCCGCGGTGACGAGGCCGGAGGGGCCGACGGCGGGGGCGTCCGGGAACGGGGCGTCGCCCTGGTTGCGGACCATGCCGATGTGCCACAGCTGCGGGACGATCGTGCCGCCCGACGCGTGCACGTCCTCAGCGACCTTGGCCCAGCCCGCGAGCTGCTCCTCGCCGTGGAAGCGGGGGACGCGGTCGCTCTGGCCGGCCGACTCGTGACCGACGTAGGTGCCCTCGGTCACGATCAGCCCGACGCCGGCGGCCGCGCGGCGCGCGTAGTAGGAGCGCACGTCCTCGCCGGGGATGCCGCCCGGGGAGAACATGCGGGTCATCGGCGCCATCACTATCCGGTTCGGAACGGTGAGGCCGTTGAGCGCGATCGGGCGGGAGAGGATCTGGGCCGCGCGGGAGGCGGGCGTGGTGACGGTCACGTGGGGGGCTCCTCGTGAAATGACTCGGTAGACCAAGCGGTATGTGTGCGCGCATTGTTGCAGCTTCTTAAGTAAGCGCCTATGCGCCGGCCCACATTCCGGCCGCAGTGGACGCTTTTACGTGATGCCGGTCACGCTCTCCCGGTTCAGCCGCCGCACCCGCTCCCGCAGCACCTCGTCCGGCGCCGCCTCCCCCAGCTCCCCCGGCGGACAGTCCCACTCCCGCCCGCCACCCACGGGCCGCAGCTGGACGTACCCGCCCACGCGCCCCATGACCTCGCCGATCCGCCCGTCCCGCAGGTCCGTGGCGTAGGCGGGTGCACGATTCACGCCTCGCCACCCCCACGCAGTGCGGCGGCCAGCCGCGAGGCCACCCCCAGGTTGCAGCGGCCCAGGTCGACGAGGGCGTACGGCTCCTCGTGCGCGGCCGACACGGGGTCGACCCGCAGCGACGGCAGGATGATGCCGACGCCGCGCAGGGCGGCGCGCAGCTGTTCCACGGCCTCCTCGGCCGTCCGGGCCGGCCGGGGGCTCTCCGTCGTCTCGTTCACAACCGTTCCTCCACGCTGGGTTGGTGATTCACGACACAGCGTGGCCGAGGCTTGACTAGCCTGGCCAGGTAGGACGCCCCAACAGCCTCGGCTGTCGGACAGGGAGTGCCATGCCCGGACCGAAGGACCTCGACCCGTCGTCATCACCGCGCGCCCTGCTGGGCGCGGAGTTGCGCCACGCCCGCGAGAAAGCCGGCCTGAGCCAGGAGGAGCTGGGCCAACGGCTGTTCGTGAGCGGGTCGTTCATCGGGCAACTGGAGACGGGGACGCGGCGGATGCAGCCGGAGTATGCCCGGATGCTGGACGAGGCGCTGGGCACGGGGGACTTCTTCACGCGGAACTGCGGAGCATCAGCCAAGTCGAAGTACCGCGAGCATTTCGCCGAGGCAGCGGAGGCCGAAGTGCGGGCATCGGCGATTCGGGAGTACGCGTCCATGCTGATCCCCGGTCTGCTCCAGACGCCCGCATACGCGCGAGCGGTGTGCCGCGCCTACCAGCCGACGGCTCCGGCGGCGCTCATCGAGAAGCTGGTGGAGGACCGTATAGAACGCGCGCGGATCCTCGATGATCCAACAAAGCCGGTGTTGTGGACCGTCATTGACGAGTCCGCATTGCGCCGGGTGGCGGGCAGCCGTGCGGTGATGGCGGAGGCGCTGCGCCACATCGCCGACCTGGGTCGCCGGAACCGGGTCATGGTGCAGGTGCTGCCGTTCGACGCGGGGGCCCACCCGGGGATGCAAGGCTGCGTCAAGCTCATGGACTTCGAGGACGGCCCTCCGATGGCGTACCTCGAAGGCATCGACACCGGGCGCCTGGACGACGACCCTGGCACCGTCGCGCACTACAGGCTCTACTACGAACTCCTCATGGTCTCCGCACTCCAGCCCGAGAGGTCCCTGGCCCTGCTCGATGCGATGGCGCAGGATTACGACCATGAGGCACATCTCTGAGTACGACCTGCGCACGGCCGCCTGGTTCAAGTCCAGCTACAGCGGTGGCACCGGCGACAACTGTGTCGAAGTCACCGCCGACTTCCCCGCCCTCGTCCCCGTCCGTGACTCCAAGACCCCCCACGGCCCGAAACTCGTGTTCCGGGCCGAGGCGTGGGCGGCGTTCGTCGATGACGTGAAGGCGCGTTAGGCCTGGCGTACGAAACGCCCGAGGGCGGCACCCCCAGCCAGAAGCTGGACGTACCGCCCTCGGTCCGAAGGACAGGCGATCAACCGTCGGGTCGATCAGAAGTCCATGTCACCGCCCGGCATGCCGCCGCCGGCCGGCGCGGCGGCCTTCTCCGGCTTGTCGGCGATGACGGCCTCGGTGGTGAGGAACAGCGCGGCGATGGAGGCGGCGTTCTGCAGGGCAGAGCGGGTCACCTTCGCCGGGTCGATGATGCCCTCGGCGACCAGGTCGACGTACTCGCCGGTCGCGGCGTTCAGGCCGTGGCCCGGGGTCAGGTTGCGCACCTTCTCCACCACGACACCGCCCTCGAGGCCGGCGTTGACGGCGATCTGCTTCAGCGGGGCCTCGAGCGCGATGCGCACGGCGTTGGCGCCGGTCGCCTCGTCACCCTCGAGATCCAGCTTCTCGAAGACCTGGGAGGCCTGCAGCAGGGCCACGCCACCACCGGCGACGATGCCCTCCTCGACGGCCGCCTTCGCGTTGCGGACGGCGTCCTCGATGCGGTGCTTGCGCTCCTTGAGCTCCACCTCGGTGGCGGCACCGGCCTTGATGACCGCGACACCGCCGGCGAGCTTCGCCAGGCGCTCCTGCAGCTTCTCGCGGTCGTAGTCCGAGTCGCTGTTCTCGATCTCGGCGCGGATCTGGTTGACGCGGCCGCCCACCTGCTCCGAGGAGCCGGCACCGTCGACGATGGTGGTCTCGTCCTTGGTGATGACGACCTTGCGGGCGCGGCCCAGGAGGTCCAGGGTCGCGTTCTCCAGCTTGAGGCCGACCTCCTCGGAGATGACCTCGCCGCCCGTGAGGATGGCGATGTCGCCGAGCATGGCCTTGCGGCGGTCGCCGAAGCCCGGGGCCTTGACGGCGACGGACTTGAAGGTGCCGCGGATCTTGTTGACGACCAGGGTCGACAGGGCCTCGCCCTCGACGTCCTCGGCGATGATCAGCAGCGGCTTGCCCGACTGCATGACCTTCTCCAGGAGCGGGAGCAGGTCCTTGACCGAGGAGATCTTGGAGTTGGCGATGAGGATGTACGGGTCCTCGAGCACCGCCTCCATGCGCTCCATGTCGGTCGCGAAGTAGGCGGAGATGTAGCCCTTGTCGAAGCGCATGCCCTCGGTGAGCTCCAGCTCAAGACCGAAGGTGTTGCTCTCCTCGACGGTGATGACGCCTTCCTTGCCGACCTTGTCCATGGCCTCGGCGATCAGCTCGCCGATCTGGGTGTCGGCGGCGGAGATGGACGCGGTGGAGGCGATCTGCTCCTTGGTCTCGACGTCCTTCGCCTGCTCCAGCAGGGCGGCGGAGACGGCCTCGACGGCCTTCTCGATACCGCGCTTCAGAGCCATCGGGTTGGCGCCGGCGGCGACGTTGCGCAGGCCTTCCTTGACCAGGGCCTGGGCGAGCACGGTCGCGGTGGTCGTACCGTCACCGGCGACGTCGTCCGTCTTCTTGGCGACTTCCTTGACCAGCTCGGCGCCGATCTTCTCGTACGGGTCCTCGAGCTCGATCTCCTTGGCGATGGAGACACCATCGTTGGTGATCGTGGGGGCGCCCCACTTCTTCTCGAGGACGACGTTGCGGCCCTTGGGGCCGAGCGTCACCTTGACGGCGTCCGCGAGCTGGTTCATGCCGCGCTCGAGGCCGCGCCGCGCCTCCTCGTCGAACGCGATGATCTTGGCCATGTGAAGTGGTCCCTCCAGGACTGGGGGTGATTCCTTCGGACCGCGCCCGCGCCCGCGACGGACGGCTCGCCGGCCTCGTGGTTCCTTGCCCCACTTGGCCTGCGGGCCTCACCGACCCGGTCCTTCGTTGTCACTCTCACCTTCAGAGTGCTAACGCAATGATTAGCACTCGGCATGGTCGAGTGCAAGCGCCTCCGGGGGGACAAGGGCGGGGACGGGGGCGCCCGGCCGCCGCGATCAAGGGGGCCCTGGCATGGCGAAGGGCCCGCACCCTGTGCCGGTGCGGGCCCTTCGTCACAAAAAACGTTCAGGCGCTGAGGCGAACCATGTCGGCCTGCGGGCCCTTCTGGCCCTGCGAGATCTCGAACTCCACCCGCTGGCCCTCTTCCAGGGTGCGGTAGCCGTCCATCTGAATGGCGCTGTAATGGACGAAGACGTCCGCACCACCGTCGACCGCGATGAAGCCGTACCCCTTCTCCGCGTTGAACCACTTGACGGTGCCCTGAGCCATGCCTAACTCCCCTATTACTGGCCCTTGCACAGATCCACACTTCGCGGACCCGGGTCAGACCTCACCCCCCATCGGACGGGGGCGTGCGCCGGAACGCGTCGACCGCGGCTGAATGTATCTGTCCAACTGCCGTCTGCAACAGGTCAATCGGACGAGAATTCCGGACGAGCCCGGCCCGGAATCTGCCGAGAATTCATCCGAATTCAGGGCAAGTCGGGCTCCACAAAAGGCACAAAAGCCGCAGAAAACCCGCACACTTTGGCTACTTCTTGTCGGGTTGTGCGGCGAGAATCCAGGGCCCGCAACCTGAAGGCCGCGACCGTGTTCCCCAACTGTACCGCGCTCAATCACACAGAATTGCCCCCTCCGCTTCTCTCACGGGAGGGGGCAATCCGATGAACAATATGTAACTGCTGTTACCGAAGGTAATGATCGGTCATTCGGTCAGCATCCGCCGGCGACGGCCGGAATGATGGAGACACCGGCGCCGTCAGGGGTCTCCGTCTGCAGGCCCTGCTCGAAGCGGACGTCGTCGTCGTTGACGTAGACGTTGACGAACCGGCGCAGCTTGCCCTGGTCGTCCAGCACCCGGGCGGCGATCCCCGTGTGGTTCTTCTCCAGGTTCTCGATGACCTCGGCGAGGGTCGCGCCCTCGGCGGTGACCTCGGCCTGACCGCCGGTGTAGGTGCGCAGGATGGTCGGGATGCGAACGGTCACGCTCATGCGAGGCCAGCCTCTCGGAAGGAGTCCAGGGTCGGGCGGATGGTGGCGCTGAGGCCGGTGCCGGCCACCGCGTCGAGGGTCTTGAGGCCGTCGCCGGTGTTGAGGACGACCGTCGTCTTCGCCGGGTCCAGCACGCCGTCCTTGAGCAGCTTGCGGGTGACGCCGACGGTCACACCGCCCGCCGTCTCCGCGAAGATGCCCTCGGTGCGGGCCAGCAGCTTGATGGCGTCGACGATCTCCGCGTCCGTGACGTCCTCCACGGCACCGCCGGTGCGGCGCGCGATGTCCAGGACGTACGGGCCGTCGGCCGGGTTGCCGATGGCGAGGGACTTGGCGATGGTGTCCGGCTTCTGCGGGCGGACCACGTCGTGGCCGGCCTTGAAGGCGGTGGACACCGGCGAGCAGCCCTCGGCCTGCGCACCGAAGATCGTGTACGGCTTGTCCTCGACGAGACCGAGCTTGATCAGCTCCTGCAGGCCCTTGTCGATCTTCGTGAGCTGTGAGCCGGAGGCGATCGGGACCACGATCTGGTCCGGGAGCCGCCAGCCGAGCTGCTCGCAGATCTCGTACGCCAGGGTCTTGGACCCCTCCGCGTAGTACGGCCGCAGGTTGACGTTGACGAAGCCCCAGCCCTCGCCGGCCGGGTCGCCGATCAGCTCGGAGCAGAAGCGGTTCACGTCGTCGTAGTTGCCCTCGATGCCGACCAGCTCGCCGCCGTAGACGGCGGCCATGACGACCTTGCCCTGCTCCAGGTCGTGCGGGATGAACACGCAGGAGCGGAAGCCGGCCCGGGCGGCGGCGGCGCCGACGGCGCCGGCCAGGTTGCCGGTGGAGGAGCAGGAGAGCGTCGTGAAGCCGAAGGCGCGGGCGGCCTCCAGGGCCTGGGCGACGACCCGGTCCTTGAAGGAGTGCGTCGGGTTGCCGGAGTCGTCCTTCACGTACAGCCCGCCGGTGACGCCCAGCTCGCGGGCCAGGTTGTCGGCCTTGACGAGCTTGGTCCAGCCCGGGTTGAGGTTGGGCTTGTCGGCCACGTCGGCGGGGACGGGCAGCAGGGGCGCGTAACGCCAGATGTTCGCGGGGCCCGCTTCGATGCGCGCCCGCAGCTCTTCGGTGTCGTAGCCGGAGAAGTCGTAGGCGATCTCCAGCGGGCCGAAACACTCCTCGCAGGCGAACACCGGTCCGAGGGGTACCCGGTGACCGCACTCGCGACAGTTCAGGGCCGCGGCGGGACCGAGGTCGACGACGGGATCGCTGGTGCTTGCAACTGTCTGCACAGCCATGGAGGCGAGGCCCTTTCTCCTCATCTTCCTCACGACGCATCTCGCCGTGAGACGGATTTGGCACCTTCCCTAGCCGGGAGCCTCGCGGAGACGATCAGGAGCTGATCTACGAGAACCGACTGGAGGGTTGCCGGGGCTTCATCGGGCCGTGTCCCTCTGCCCCTCTGGATGAGCAATATGTGGTTGTCGACGCGGGCGACCCCCGACATGCGATGGTCACCGGCGTTGTTCAAGACTGTAACCGAAGGCCAGGACAGTTGAGATAGTCGTCCGAAGCGCGAGATGGATCACAGCCACGCCACCCGGCGTCACGGCGCGTGATCAACGAACAGTGAGGAGCCACAGACCGTGCTGGAAGAAGTCGAGCACTGGCTGGCCACCCGCTCCTGGTCCGTGGCCGATCGCCCTCTCCACCGGATACTGGCCGCCAAGCAGCGTACGGGGCACACGATCAGCGTCGTGCTGCCCGCGCTCAACGAGGAGGAGACGGTCGGCGACATCGTCGCGGTCATCCGTCGCGACCTCGTGGAGCAGGTCCCGCTCGTCGACGAGATCGTCGTCGTCGACTCGGGTTCCACCGACCGCACCGCCGCGGTCGCCGCCGCCGCCGGCGCCCGGGTCGTCCACCGCGACGACATCCTGCCCCGCGTCCCCACCGTCCCCGGCAAGGGCGAGGTGCTCTGGCGCTCGCTGCTCGTCACCAGCGGGGACATCCTCTGCTTCATCGACGCGGACCTGAAGGAGTTCTCCTCCGACTTCGTCTCCGGGATCGTCGGCCCGCTGCTCACCGACCCGGAGGTGGACCTGGTCAAGGGCATGTACGACCGCCCGCTCGGCGGCGCGGCGGGACAGGGCGGCCGGGTCACGGAACTCGTGGCCCGCCCGCTGCTGAACATGCACTGGCCGCAGCTGGCCGGCTTCGTGCAGCCGCTGGGCGGTGAGTACGCGGCCCGCCGCTCCCTGCTGGAACAGCTGCCGTTCCCGGTCGGCTACGGCGTGGAGCTGGGCATGCTGGTGGACGCCCTGCACCTGGTGGGGCTCGACGCGCTGGCCCAGGTGGACGTGGGGGTGCGCAAGCACCGGCACCAGGACGGCCAGGCGCTGGGCCGGATGGCCGCCGCCATCTACCGCACGGCCCAGCTGCGGCTGGCCCGCGGGCACCTGGTCCGGCCCTCCCTCACCCAGTTCGAGCGGGGCGAGGACGGCTTCGAGCCGCGCACCTACTCGGTGGACACCGAGGAACGGCCGCCGATGGCGGAGATCGCGGAGTACGCGGCACGCCGGGTCGCGTGAGCGCCCGCATGAAGAACGGCCGTATACAGCCCCCTTCCGGGGTGGACCGTACGTTTGAGCGTTTCCGGGCCGGGCTAGGTTGAGGCGTATGTCTTCCACGCACGGTGCTGAGGTGCTGGTCGCCTCCAATCGCGGCCCGGTTTCGTATCAGGTGGGCGAGAACGGCTCGCTGCACGCCAAGCGGGGCGGCGGCGGGCTGGTCTCCGGGCTGTCGGCCATCGGGCCGGACACCAACGCGGTGTGGGTGTGCGCCGCGCTCGGCGACGGCGACCGGGCGGCCGTACGGCGCGCGGACGGCGGTCTGCTGCCGGCCGAGGAGACCGGCGGCCAGCGGGTACGGATGCTCGACATCGACGCGACCGTGCACGCCGACGCGTACAACGGCATCGCCAACTCGGTGCTCTGGTTCGTCCACCACCTGCTGTACCAGACCCCGCTGGAGCCGGTCTTCGACGCGGAGTTCCGCCGTCAGTGGGCGTCGTACGAGGCCTACAACCAGGCGTTCGCGGAGGCGCTCGCGGAGGAGGCGGCCGAAGGCGCGGCGGTGCTGATCCAGGACTACCACCTGGCCCTCGCCCCCCGGATGCTCCGCCGGCTCCGTCCCGACCTGCGCATCGGCCACTTCTCGCACACCCCGTGGGCTCCGCCGGACTACTTCCGCCTGCTGCCCGACGACATCGCGGCCGAGTTGCTCACCGGCATCCTGGGCGCGGACCGGGCGGCGTTCCTCACGCACCGCTGGGCGGACGCGTTCCGGGACTGCTGCCACGCGGTGCTCGGCCCCGCGATCCCCTCGGGCACCCGGATCGGCGTGCACGGGCTCGGCGCGGACGCCGACTTCCTGCGCAAGCGGGCCCACGAACCCGACGTGGACGAGCGGATGGCGGTGCTCCGGGAGGAGATCGGCGAGGGGCGCAAGGCGATCGTCCGCGTCGATCGCACCGAGCTGTCGAAGAACATCGTCCGCGGGCTCCTGGCGTACCGGCAGCTGCTGGACGACCACCCCGAGTGGCGCGAGCGGGTCGTCCACGTGGCGTTCGCCTACCCGTCCCGGCAGGACCTCGCCGTGTACCGGGAGTACACGGCCGAGGTGCAGCGGGTCGCGGAGGAGATCAACGCGCGGTACGGGACGGCCGGCTGGACTCCGGTGGTACTGCATGTGAAGGACGACTTCGCGCGCTCCCTGGCCGCGTACCGGCTCGCCGACGTGGCGCTGGTCAACCCCATCCGGGACGGCATGAACCTGGTCGCCAAGGAGATCCCGGTCGTCTCGGACGAGGGCTGCGCGCTGGTGCTGTCGCGGGAGGCGGGGGCGTACGAGGAGCTGGGCGAGGACGCGATCGTGGTGAACCCGTACGACATCGCGGGCACGGCGAAGGCGTTGCACGAGGCGCTGACCCTGCCCGGGGACGAGCGGGCGGAACGGTCCAGGAGGCTGGCCGCGGCGGCGACGGCGCTGCCGCCCGCCCGGTGGTTCCTGGACCAGTTGCACGCCCTGGACGATCAGTCCAGCTGAGCCGCCAGCCGCCGCAGCAGATCCACGACGCCCGCCGGGCCGTCCACCACCAGGTCGGCCCGGTCGGCCAGTTCCGTGACCTCCGTGCTGCCGCTGCAGACCAGCAGGCCGGGGACGCCGGAGGAGCGGAGTTCGTCCACCGCGGCGAAGGCGGGGAGGTCGCCCAGGTCGTCGCCGGCGTAGAGGACCGACTCGGCGCCGACCTTGCGGACGTACTCGCTGAGCGCGACGCCCTTGTCCATGCCCGGCGGGCGCAGTTCCAGCACCATCCGGCCGGGCTCGACGATCAGGCCGTGGCGGGTGGCGAGGCCGATGAGGGGCTCCCGCAGGGCCTCGAACGCGGCCTGCGGGTCCGCCGCGCGGCGGGTGTGCACGGCGACCGCCCGGCCCTTCTCCTCGATCCACGTGCCCTGCCAGGCGCCGACCCGGTCCAGCAGGCCCGGCAGCTCCGCGCGGACCGCCGCCACGCCGGGGTGCGGGGCCGGGGCGGTGACCGTGCCGGTGGCCGCGTCCCAGCGTTCGGCGCCGTAGTGGCCGAGGACGGTCAGCTGCTCCAGGCCGGGCACGCCGGCGAAGCCGCCGTACCGCACGGCGACACCGGCGGGCCGGCCGGTGATCACGGCGACGGAGGCCACCTTGGGGGCGAGCGCGGCGAGCGCGGGTACGGCCTCGGGGTGGGCGCGGGCCTGGTCGGGGTCGGCGACGATCGGGGCCAGCGTGCCGTCGAAGTCCAGTCCGATCACCGCGGTCCGGGGGCGGGCCAGCAGAGCGGCCAGCCCCTCCCGGCCCGCCGGGGTGGCCGGGGTCGGCAGAGGGTCCATCGGGTGGGTCGCGGAGTCCGTCGTGTGGGTGCCCATACCGCGACACTATCCGCGCGAGCCCGGGTCCACTCCTCAGCGCTCGGCCCGGCGGGACTCTCGTACGCGGCGCAGGCGGTTCACCGTCACCGGATCGTGGGCCAGGGCACGCTCGTCGTCCAGGAGGGCGTTGAGGAGCTGGTAGTAGCGCACGGGCGACAGGCCCAGCTCCTCGCGGATCGCTCGTTCCTTCGCGCCGGGGCCGGGAAAGCCCCGGCGCTCCAGCGCGAGGATGGCTTGTTCGCGGTGGCCGAGTTCCATGAGGGCCACCGTAACGCCGGGCACCGACAACCGGCTCAGCCGGCGTTGCCGCTGTCGGCCGCCGTGGCCGCCGCCTGGAGGCGGGTCAGGACGCCGGACGGGCTGCCGCCGGGGGCGACCGCCTGTCCGATGTTCTTCTTCACGGCCGCGCTGACCGACGCCCAGGAGATCTTGCCGACCGGATACAGCTCGGAGGTGGGCAGCTGGTCGAGGAAGGGGCGCAGGGCCCTGTCGGCGGCCGCGTCCGACTCGCTCATGGCGTTGGAGGCGGAGCCGGTGACCGGCAGCAGTCCGTACTCGCGGGAGAAGCCGAGCACGTTCTTCTCGCTGTAGACGAAGTCGAGGAAGTCTCCGATCCGGTCGGCGTGCCCGTTCTGCTTGAAGCCCATCATCCAGTCGGTGACGCCCATCGAGGCCCTGGCCGTGCCGGTGCGGCCGGGCATCGGCACCATGCCGAACTTCACGCCCTTCCTGGCGGCCTGCTGGATCAGCGTGGGGTGTCCGTTGAGCATGCCGACCTGGCCGTCGGCGAAGGCGGCGAAGGCGTCCGCGCGGTTGAGCTTGCCGGGGGCGACCGGGCCGGTCAGGTCCTTGCCGACCAGGTCGTCCTTGAGCCAGGTGAAGGTGCCGACGTTCTGCGTGGAGTCGATGGTGTAGGTGCCGACGTCGTCGGTGTAGCCGCTGCCGCCGTTGCCGCCGCTCAGCAGCCACTGCATGGTCTCGGCCTGGGCCTCCTCGGGGCCGAGGGGCAGGGCGTAGGGGTACTTCACGCCCTTTTCCTTGAGCGTCTCGGCGTCGGCGGCCAGCTCGTCCCAGGTGGTGGGCGGGGTGATGCCGGCCTTGGCGAAGAGGGTCTTGTTGTAGAAGAGCACGCGCGTGGAGGCGGCGAAGGGGATGCCGTACTGGGTGTGCCTCCACTGGCCCGCGTCCGAGAGCTGGGAGAGGAAGTCCGCCTGGGTGCGTATGGAGAGCAGGTCGGAGACCGGGTAGAGCTTGCCGGCGGCCGCGTAGTCGGCGTAGGCGCCGATCTGGGCCAGGTCCGGGGCGTGCCCGGCGTCGACCATCTCCTTGACCTTGCGGTCCACGTCGTTCCAGGAGTAGACGTCGACCTCGACCCGCACCCCGGGGTGCTTGGACTCGTACTCCTTGACCAGGGCGTCCCAGTACTTCTTGGAGCTGTTGGCGGCCGAGTCGCCGTAGTCGGCCGCGACGAGTCTGAGGGTGACGTCGGAGGAGCCCGTACTCCCGCAGCCGCCGAGGACCGCCGTCATGCCCAGTGCGGACACCACCGCGATCGTTCCTGCCGTACGCCGACGCACCGTCAAAGCCCCAACCCTGCTGTGTGACCGTTCAACATGTGGACTCATAAGGTCTACACCACGGGAGTGGACTAGACCTCTCCCGGGTATGAGGGTCACACTGGGTTCCGTGGTGAGACATGTCATCGCCCTGGACGTGGGCGGAACCGGGATGAAGGCCGCCCTCGTCGGCGACGACGGCGCGCTGCTGCACCGCGCCCGCCGTGCCACGGGCCGCGAGCGCGGTCCCGACGCGGTGGTCGCGGCGATCCTCGACTTCGCCGCCGAGCTGCGCGCGTACGGGGTGGAGCACTACGGCGAGGCGGCCGCCGCGGCCGGCATCGCGGTCCCCGGCATCGTCGACGAGCAGCGGGGCATCGCCGCCTACGCGGCCAACCTCGGCTGGCGGGACGTCCCGCTGCGCGCCCTGCTCACCGAGCGGCTCGGGGTGCCGGTCGCCCTCGGCCACGACGTGCGCACCGGCGGGCTCGCCGAGGGCCGGATCGGCGCGGGACGGGGTGCCGACCGGTTCCTGTTCGTGCCGCTCGGCACCGGGATCGCCGGTGCCATCGGCCTGGACGGCCGGGTGGAGGCGGGCGCGCACGGTTTCGCGGGCGAGATCGGCCACATCGTCGTACGTCCCGGCGGCGCCCCCTGCCCCTGCGGGCAGCACGGCTGTCTGGAGCGGTACGCCTCCGCGTCCGCCGTCAGCGAGGCCTGGGCGGCGGCCTGCGCGGACCCGGACGCGGACGCGGCCGACTGCGCCAAGGCGGTCACGTCCGGTGACCCGAACGCCGTCCGGGTCTGGCAGGCGGCCGTGGACGCGCTCGCCGACGGACTGGTCACCGCGCTCACCCTGCTGGACCCGCGCAGGCTGATCATCGGTGGCGGCCTGGCCGAGGCGGGGGAAGTGTTGTTCCAACCGCTGCGGGACGCCGTCCGGCGGCGGGTCACCTTCCAGAAACTGCCGGCCATCGTCCCCGCGGCGCTGGGGGACACGGCCGGCTGCCTGGGCGCGGGACTACTCGCCCGGGATCTCCTCAACCACACCGACCGTACGGAGGTAACCCCCTGATGGCAGCCGACCCAGGGGCGCGGGACGCCTCGACATGCGGCTCCGCCGCGTGGGCGCGACCAGCCACGACCCACCCGCAGCCCGCTACGGCAGCGACCCCCCTCGTACTGTCCGGCGCCAACGTGGTCCTCCCCACCGGAACCGTCACTGACGGCCAGGTGATCGTCGAAGGCAACCGCATCACCAGCACAGCCCCCGTGAACGCCCAGGTCGTCGACGTGACCGGCCACTGGCTCGTCCCCGGCTTCGTCGACATCCACAACCACGGCGGCGGCGGGGCCTCCTTCTCCGGCACCCCCGACCAGATCCTCACCGCCCTCCACACGCACCGCCTGCACGGCACCACCACCCTGGTCGCCTCCACGGTCACCGACGAGATGGACCTGCTGGCGCGGCAGGCCGGGCTGCTGAGCGAACTGGCCGAGCAGGGGGAGATCGCCGGCATCCACTTCGAGGGGCCGTTCATCTCGCCGTGCCGCAAGGGGGCCCACTCCGAGGCACTGCTGCGCGACCCGGACCCGGCCGAGGTCCGCAAGCTGATCGACGCGGCCCGCGGCAAGGCGAAGATGGTCACCCTCGCGACCGAGCTGCCGGGCGGCATCGACTCCGTACGGCTGCTCGCCGAGCACGGTGTGATCGCGGCGATCGGCCACACGGATGCCGGCTACGAGCAGACGGTCGAGGCGATCGACGCGGGCGCCACGGTCGCCACCCACCTCTTCAACGCCATGCCCGGCCTCGGCCACCGCGCCCCCGGCCCGATCGCCGCGCTGCTGGAGGACGAGCGGGTCACGGTCGAGCTGATCAACGACGGCACGCATCTGCATCCCGCCGCTCTGGAGCTGGCCTTCCACCACGCGGGCGCGGACCGGGTCGCGTTCATCACCGACGCGATGGACGCGGCCGGCGTCGGCGACGGCCGCTACATGCTCGGTCCGCTGGAGGTCGAGGTCAGCGAGGGCGTGGCCCGGCTGGTGGAGGGCGGCTCCATCGCGGGTTCCACGCTCACACTGGACCGCGCGTTCAAGCGGGCGGTGACCGTCGACCGGCTCTCGGTGGAGGACGCCGTGACCGCCCTCTCCGTCAATCCGGCCCGTCTGCTCGGCCTCTCCGACCGGATCGGCTCCCTGGAACCAGGCAAGGACGCCGATCTGGTCCTGCTGGACGCGGACTTCGACCTCAAGGGCGTGATGCGCCGGGGCGAGTGGGTGGTTGCGCCCCAACTGGCCTGATCCGCCCGTCTTTTCCGGCGAGGGCGGCCGGCTCACGACTGGGCCGGCCGCCGTCTCTTTGGCATGATCGAGTCCCGGAAACCGATGACAGGTGCATGGACTTCGAGGGAGGTCGGCCCGGGTGATCCTCACGGTCACACTGAACACCGCTCTCGACATCACGTATCGCGTGCGGTCGTTGCGGCCGCACGCCTCCCACCGCGTCTCGGAGGTCACCGAGCGGCCGGGCGGCAAAGGCGTGAACGTGGCCCGGGTGCTGGCCGCCCTGGGGCACGAGGCGACGATCACCGGATTCGCGGGCGGCGCCACCGGCCGGCTGGTGCGCGAACGGCTGTCGGACACGCCCGGGGTGACGGACGCGCTGGTACCGGTCGCCGGGGCGACCCGGCGCACGATCGCCGTCGTGGACGACCTCTCCGGTGACACCACCCAGCTGAACGAGCCGGGCCCGCAGATAGAGCCCACCGAGTGGAGCGCCTTCCTGGACCGGTACGAGGAGTTGCTGCCCGGCGCCTCGGCAGTGGCCCTGTGCGGCAGCCTGCCGCCGGGCGTGCCGGTCGGCGCCTACGCGAACCTCGTCCGCCGCGCCCGGTCCTTCGGCGTCCCCGTCCTGCTCGACACCAGCGGCGAACCGCTGCGCCGCGGGGTGGCCGCCCGCCCCGACATCATCAAGCCGAACGCCGACGAACTGGCCGAACTCACCGGATCCCACGAGCCGTTGCGCGCCACCCAGGACGCCCGGCGCCGCGGGGCGCACACGGTGGTCGCCTCCCTGGGCCCGGAAGGCCTGCTCGCGGTGACCCCCGAGGGCCGCTGGCGCGCCACCCCGCCCGCCCGCGTCCACGGCAACCCGACCGGCGCGGGCGACTCGGCGGTCGCGGGCCTGCTGTCGGCCCTGGTGGAACGCCTCCCCTGGCCGGACCGTCTGGCCCGCGCGATCGCCCTGTCGGCGGCGACCGTACTGGCGCCTGCGGCCGGCGAGTTCGACCGGACGGCGTACGAGGAACTGCTGGGGCGGACGACCGTGACCGGGGTGGCCTGCCCGGCTAGCCGTCCCGCTTGACCTGGCCCTTCTTGATCCAGAGCTGGTCGATCAGGACGTTGCACTTGTCGCCGGCCTGGCAGGAGATGGACACGGTGTTCGCCCCCTTCTTGAGGGTCGGCCACACGTAGGAGGTGGTCCAGCCCTTCGCGAAGTCGCCGTCGGCGGCATGCCGGTAGTTGTCCAGGCCGAGCTTGCTGCCGAACGGCCGGCCGTTGACGGTGACCGTCATCGACTGGCCGTCACCGGTCGCGCTGTAGTTCACGAAGAGGGTGTAGGCGCCGTCCTCGGGGATGTCGTCGACCGTCCAGGTCACCGAGGCGCCGGCCTGGTTCAACCCGCCCACGTAGCTGCCGTCCGCGGACCGTGCCCCGGTCACGTCCGAGGCCGTGGCGGCGCCGCCGGCCAGCTGGAGGCGCTTGTCGGAGCCGTCGACCTTCGGCAGCTCCCCCGACGCCGGGTTGCTGCCCGACGGGCTCGGGGAGTGGCTCTGGGACTGGGTCGACGTGGATTCGGCCACGCTGGTGGACTTGTCGTCGTCCGAGTTGCCGTTGATCATCGCGACACCGATGCCGATGACGACCGCGGCCACCACCGCGACCGCGCCGATCAGCAGGCCCTTGGTGTTCGGGCCGCGGCGGCCGGGCCCGGACTGCGCCGGCCGGCGACTCGTCGGGGCGCCGCCGTGCAGCGTCTCGGGGGCCTGGTAGTGGGCGTTCGGCTGCCCGTAGGCACCCTGCTGCTGCGGCATGGCCGGCTGGCCGTACTGCGACTGCTGGCCGTACTGGCGCTCGCCGACCGTACGCACCCTGCTGACCGAGTTCGGGTAGCCGTAACCACCGGACGGCGGCTGGGCTCCCCGGGCCTGGCCGTCTGCGTACAGGTAGCCGAACGGGTCGTCGTCCTCGGGCGTGCTCGGGCCGTTGTCGCCGGGCGTCATCCCTTGGTACTCCTCAACAGGTGCGGGCGAATGCGGTACGGGTCTGGAATGGCGAGCCTACCCGCTCTCGCTGACCCAAAGGGGTGACTCGGACCGCATCAGCTCACTGACCTGCGGTTCATCCGGCGCGCCGATGTTGTTTGGGACGAGATCGTTTCTCTACGTACATACGCTCGTCGGCCGACTTCAGCACCTCGTCCGCCGTCATGCCGCAGTGTGCCCAGCCGATGCCGAAGCTCGCGCCCACCCGGACGGCCCGCCCCTCGGCGCGGATGGGCTGGATGATCTCGTTGCGCAGCCGTACGGCGAGGTCCTGGGCGTCGGCCCGGCCGAGGCCGTCGGCGAGGATCACGAACTCGTCGCCGCCGAGCCGGGCCACCGTGTCGCCGTCCCGGACCGCACCGGACAGCCGCCGGGCCACCTCGATGAGAACCGCGTCACCCGCGTTGTGGCCGAAGCGGTCGTTGATCGACTTGAAGCCGTCGAGGTCGCAGAAGAGGACCGCGAGGCCCTTGGTGCCGTCGTCGCGGCCGTCCGCGGGGGCGACGGTGTGCACGTGGTGGTCGTAGGCGTCGTACGCCTCCGGGCCCGGTGTGAAGTCGAAGCCGTGGCCGGCGGGTGCGTCGAAGGCGGTGGGGATCCCGCCCGCTCGTGCGGAGCCGAGGGCCTCGGGGTGGCCGTAGGCCGCGTCCAGGGACTCCAGGGCGCCGGGGTGGGCCGCGCGCCGGCACAGGCGGGCCGACAGGCGCGAGCGCAGCTCGGCGGAGTTGGGCAGGCCGGTGAGGGAGTCGTGGGAGGCGCGGTGGGCGAGCTGCAGCTCGCGGCGCTTGCGCTCCTCTATGTCCTCGACGTGGGTGAGCAGGAAGCGGGGGCCGTCGGCGGCGTCCGCGACGACGGAGTTGCGCAGGGACACCCAGACGTAGCTGCCGTCGCGGCGGCCGAGCCGGAGTTCGGCGCGCCCGCCCTCCGCCGAGGTGCGCAGCAGGGTGCCGATGTCCTCGGGGTGGACGAGGTCGGAGAAGGAGTAGCGGCGCATCGCGGAGGCCGGGCGGCCCAGCAGGCGGCACAGGGCGTCGTTGGTGCGCAGGATCCGGCCGTGCTGGTCGCCGCCCATCTCGGCGATGGCCATGCCGGAGGGGGCGTACTCGAAGGCCTGCCGGAAGCTTTCCTCGCTGGCGCGCAGGGCCTGCTGCTCGCGCTCCAGACGGACCAGGGCCCGCTGCATGTTGGCACGCAGACGCGCGTTGCTGATCGCGATGGCGGCCTGGAAGGCGTACATCTGCAGCGCCTCGCGGCCCCAGGCACCGGGACGGCGGCCGTTGCGCGGCCGGTCGACGGATATGACGCCGAGCAGCTCGCCGGAGGAGCCGCTCTGCCCGCCGGGGGTCCACATCGGCGCGAAGAGGCGGTCGGCGGGGTGCCACTCGTCCTCGAAGCGGGGCGCGGGCCCGTCGGTGTGCCACTGCGGCACGTCGTCGTCGTCGAGCACCCAGCCCTCGGTGTGCGGTATGAACACCAGGTCGCCCCACTGTTCGCCCATGTTCAGCCGCCGCTCCCAGGACTCGCGGGAGCCGACCCGGCCGGTGATGAGGGCCTCGGCGGCGGAGTTCCCGGAGAAGGCGGCGACGACGAGGTCGCCGTCGGGGCGTGCGAGGTTCACGCACGCCATCTCGAACCCGAGAGCCTGGACCGCGCCGTCGGCGACGGTCTGCAGTGTGTCCGCCAGGCTGCGTGCCGTGTTCATGTCGGCCATGACCTGGTGCAGCTGCCGCAGGGACGCAAGGCGGACATACGGCTCCGACTCGGTCTCCATGCTCGCCCTCCCCCCGAGACCTCGCAGCGAATCAAGGGTTGTCTTCGGCGCCTCTTTACGGTGGCTCTTACTGTGCTCTTCCGACTTCCCAGCCACTGAATCACAGCGCGCTGCCCACTCGGTACACAGGGTCAACAATTCATGCCCCTTGTGACTCAAGTCACAGGGGAACGTGAACAATTGAGTGGAGTTTCCGCGATTGGCCTGTGTGTTTCCCGAACGCAAGCTTTGTCGGTGAGTACACAGGATGCGCACAACGGTCGTCCGCTGGTCCTAGGACCAGGCTCGGGCGGAGGCCCGATGCGAGGCCCTGGGAGCGGAGACTAGCGTTTCCGGCGTGCTGAACACCGCCTCCCCCACCGCCCTCACCCCTTCCGGGCATGCTGAGGGGGTGAGCAACGACGAGTTCCGGGCCGCGATGTCCCGGCTGGCGTCGGGCGTGGTCCTGGTGACCGCGCAGGAACCGCCACT
This sequence comes from Streptomyces sp. NPDC045022, assembly GCF_056432605.1. NCBI lineage: Bacteria > Bacillati > Actinomycetota > Actinomycetes > Kitasatosporales > Streptomycetaceae > Streptomyces > Streptomyces sp. NPDC045022. The sequence continues at coordinate 71,893 of NZ_JBWKIR010000007.1, read as the reverse complement.
GGACCCGGACGACCCGCAGGCGCCGGGCGTCGAGGACGTCGGCATGACCGCGACCGCCTTCATGTCGGTCTCCCTCGACCCGCCGCTGGTCCTGGTCAGCCTGCGCGAGGGCTCCCGCATGGACGACCTGCTGGACGAGCAGCCCCTGTGGGCGGTGTCGGTCCTCACCGAGAGCCAGCGGCACATCGCCGGCCGCTTCGCGATGAAGGGCCGCATCAGCGACCGCCTGCTCTTCGAGGACATCCCCTACGTCCGCGGCGAGGTCACCGGCGCCCCGCTGGTGGGCGGCGCGCTGGCCACCCTGGAGTGCCGCACCGAGCAACGGGTGACCGCCGGGGACCACACCCTGGTCATCGGCCGCGTCCTGACCGCACAGGTGCCGAGCGCGGAGGGCGGCCCGCTGCTCCACTTCCGCGGCCGTTACCGTCAGTTGGGCTGAGCCCCCGAATTCGCTGGTCGCGGAATGATCAACGTGTCTAGGGTGCGCGGATGACCCGTCGCCTGGAAGAGCTGACCCCGGGGAATCTCGACGCCGCGCTCGCCATCCGTGTCCGCCCCGACCAGGAACACGCGGTCGAGCCGGTCGTGAAGTCCCTCGCCGAGGCGTACGTCCACCCGGCCGAAGTCGCCTGGCCCCGCCTGATCGTCGAGGAGGACCGCGCGGTCGGCTTCCTGATGGCGTTCCTCGACATCGACTGGTACGGCGACGGCAGCGTCCACCGCTCCGGGCTGTGGCGGCTCAACATCGCCGCCGGGGAACAGGGAAAGGGCTACGGCCGCTTCGCCGTCGACTCCGTGGCCACCGAGATCCGCCGCCGCGGCGGCACGCAGCTGTACGTCACCTGGCATCCCGGCCCGGACGGCCCCGAGGAGTTCTACCTCCGCCTGGGATTCCGCAAGAACGGGGAGACGAGCGGGGGACAGACGGTGGCGGTGCTGGAGTTGTGACGCGCCGGGGAACTGCGACCGGCTCGTCTCCCGGCACCCGGACCGGCAGCTCGACTTCCAGCGCCCCCCGCTGGTTCTGCCGGCCCAGGTCGTGCCGTTTCCAGATCACACGTCAGTGATCGCTGTCACCGACCTCCGTGGACAGCACACCTAGGCCGCCTCGACGGTCAGCTCCGCCAGCCGTGCCGGGTCGGTCAGGATCTCGATGACCGTGATGCGGTCGGCCGCGAAGGTGAAGGTCAGCACGCGCTCCAGGCGGCCGTCGGTGGTGACGGCCAGGCCGATCGCGCCGTCGACCAGCGCCGGACGCGCGATGTCCGCGAGCCGGGCGAAGCTCCTCGCGCCGGAGGCGACCCCCGGCGCACCACTGGTCACACCGGCCTCGCTGCGGGCCACCACGTCCGGGTCGAGCACCGCCAGCAGCCCGTCGAAGTCGCCTCCCCGCGCCGCCGCCAGGAAGGCGTCCACCACCCTCCGCTGGCGGGCCAGGTCGGTCTCCGGCGCGTCGGCGCCGCGCACCCGGCGGCGGGCCCGGCTGGCGAGCTGCCGTGCCGCGGCCGGGCTGCGCCCGAGGATGCCGCCGATCTCCTCGAACGGCACCCCGAACAGGTCGTGCAGGACGAAGGCCAGCCGCTCGGCCGGCGAGAGCGTGTCGAGGACGACCAGGAGGGCCACCCCGACCGAGTCGGCGAGCACGGCGTCCTGCGCGGGGTCCGGCTCGGCGGAGGGCGCCGGATCCCAGGTCTCCAGGGGCTCCTCGCCACGGGAGCGACGCGAGCGCAGCATGTCGAGGCAGACCCGGCCGACGACGGTCGTCAGCCAGCCCCCGAGGTTCTCCACCTCGCGCGTGTCGGACCGGCTCAGCCGGAACCACGCCTCCTGGACCGCGTCCTCGGCCTCGGTGGCCGAGCCCAGCATCCGGTAGGCGACGGACCGCAGGTGCCCCCGGTACGCCTCGAACCGCCCGGCGAGGAAGTCGTTGCCCCGGTTCTGCGCGTTGTCGCCGTCACCCAGGCCGTCACTGTGCTGGTCGCGGTCGCTGTGCTGGTCGCTCATCGGCTGGTCCGGCCTCTCCTGCGGTTCGGTGGTCCCCCACCCGCATGACGCGTCACCGGCCGGAGATGTGACAGCGCGCCACGGGCGACGGAAGGGAACGACGCGGAGACCGGCCGGAACGGTCAGCCCCAGCCCCGCCCGGAGCGCCCCCGCTTCGTCTCCGAACGCTGCTTCTTCTCCCGCAGCCGGCGCTCGTTGATGCCGCGCGGGATACGGGTCGGCCTACGGGGCCTGGGCGGAGGCGCGGTGGCCTCCGCGAGGAGCGCGGCCAGGCGAACGGCGGCGGCCTCGCGGTTGCGCCACTGGGAGCGGTGCTCGGAGGCCCGGACGGACAGCACGCCGTCGACGAGCCGTCCGGCCAGCCGCTGCAGGGCCCGCTCCTTCCACACCTCGGGAAGCGCCTCGGTGCGTGCGAGGTCGAAGCGCAGCTCCACCTGGGAGTCGCTGGTGTTGACGTGCTGCCCGCCGGGCCCGGAAGACCGCGAGAAACGCCACATCAGCTCGGCCTCGGGGAGCGAGACGGAGCCGCGGATGAAGTAAGGCCCGGACATGCGTTCCATGTTCCCGGTCCGGCCCGTCCCACGTCATCCGGTTTTCACCGACCCGGGTAAAAAAGGTAAAGGGATCCGGAACCACCGGGACCCCCCTCGACGTTCTTCCCGGTGACGGTAGCTTCGTCGGCACACGTGTGCAGGGATATCTAAGGAAGGGACTCCCAACATGGCTGTAAGCCTGTCCAAGGGTGGCAACGTCTCGCTCACCAAGGAGGCTCCGGGCCTGACCGCCGTCACCGTGGGCCTCGGCTGGGACGTCCGCACCACCACCGGCACGGACTTCGACCTGGACGCCTCCGCCATCGCGGTGAACCCGCAGGGCAAGGTCTACTCGGACGGTCACTTCGTCTTCTTCAACAACAAGCAGACGCCGGACAACACCATCGTCCACACCGGTGACAACCGCACCGGCGAGGGCTCCGGCGACGACGAGGCGATCAACGTCAACCTGGCCGCGCTCCCGGCCGACATCGACAAGGTCGTCTTCCCGGTCTCCATCTACGACGCCGAGAACCGCGGCCAGAACTTCGGCCAGGTCCGCAACGCCTACATCCGCATCGTGAACCAGGCCGGCGGCGCCGAGATCGCCCGCTACGACCTCTCCGAGGACGCCGCCACCGAGACCGCCATGGTCTTCGGCGAGCTGTACCGCAACGGAGCGGAGTGGAAGTTCCGCGCGGTGGGCCAGGGTTACGCCTCCGGCCTGGTCGGCATCGCCCAGGACTTCGGCGTGAACGTCTGACGCTCCCCGAGCGATCGGCGCGGGTGACGCCCCCAGCGCTGAAGGAGCCCCCGGACCGCGGAGAACCGCAACGGGGGCTCCCGCCCTCCGGGCCCACCCTTGAAGGCGCCTGCCCTCCGGGCTTCCGGCCTCCCGGCGTTCGGGTCCCGGGCGATAAGTTGGCGCTCATGATCCTCGAGCCCCTGTCGCCCGGTCAGGACATCCCGGTTCCGCTGCTCACCGAGCTGACCGCGCTGTACGCGTCCAACCGCGAGTTCCAGCGGCTCAGCGGCGACTTCCCCGACCCGGACGACATCCGCCCGGAGCAGGTGGCGGCGGCGCTGGCCGAGGAGCTGGCCGTGCCGGGCGCCGAGGTGCTGACGGCCCGCGCGGAAGAGGGGCGGCTCGTCGGTGTGGGGATCACGCTGGCCCACCACCCCGACCCCGCCGACCCGGACCCGTGGATCGGACTGCTGATGGTGGACGCGGCCGAACACGGCAAGGGTTACGGCCGCACCCTCGCCGAACTCCTCGAGAATCGTTTCCGCACGCAAGGCCGCAAAGCCGTGCGGCTCGCCGTCCTCGACAGCAACCCCAAGGCCCTGGGCTTCTGGACCGCCCTCGGTTACGAGGTGCTCGACCGCCGCCCCGACCAGGCCCTCGGCCGCCCCTGCGCCGTTCTGCGCAAGGTGCTGCGGACACCCCGGCGGGCAGCCCGGATCGCCGTCGTGGACCCGGAGGGCGCGGTGTTGCTCTTCCGGTACGACAACGTCGAGGTCGGCGTCCACTGGGCGCTGCCCGGCGGCGGTCTCGAGCCCGGCGAGAGCCTGCGCGAGGGCGCCCGGCGGGAGCTGGCCGAGGAGACCGGCTGGACCGACCTGGAGCCCGGCCCGCTGCTGTGCACCTGGGAACACGACTTCACGCACACCGTTCCCGTCCGTCAGCACGAGCACATCTACGTCACCCGCGGCCCGCGCCGGGACCTGGCCGGTCCCCGGCTCGCCGCCGAGCACGCCGCCGACGGCATCCTCACCTGGCGGTGGTGGAGCAGGGCGGAGCTGGCCGCGGAGGCGGAGCCGGTGTGGCCGCCGGACCTCGCCCGGCTGCTCGACGAGTGGGAGCACTGAGGACACCGGCGCGGTGGACAGCGGCCGTCGACTGTGACGCCGTACGCATCAAGTGCGCTTCATAAACGGGGGGTTGATCGCGGTGACTGCGTCCGCATAACGGATTCCGCAGCACGTCCTCCGGATACGAACACGTAAAAAGTCTTGTCGGCACCCTGTCAAACAGGCCGTCACCGCTGTCACTCTCTCCTCGCTCGCCGCAACTTCTGTGCATCACCTGTGCCCCGCCTGTGTCTCCGACCCCACGGAGACCAGTCCGAAGGAGATCGAGTGAGACAGCAGCCCCACGTGTCCCGCACCTCCCGCAAGACCGCCGTGCGCGCCGCCGCCCTGGTCGGCTCCGCGGCGATGGTCGTCCTCGCGCTGCAGAACGGCCCCGCGACGGCCGCCCCCGCACCACAGCCCTCCGGCGCCACCGCGGTCGCCCTCAGCGCCCCCGCCCGCAGCGCGGCCCTGAAGTCGGCTCAGCAGCACGCCGGCACGGCGGCCCGCAAGCTCGGCCTCGGCACCAAGGAGAAGCTGGTCGTCCGGGACGTGGTCAAGGACGCCGACGGCACGGTCCACACCCGCTACGAGCGCACGTACGCCGGTCTGCCCGTGCTCGGCGGCGATCTGGTCACCCACGTGGCGAAGAACGGATCACTCAAGGGCGTCAGCAAGGCGACCGAGGCCCGGATATCCGTGCCGACCACCGCGGCCGCCGTCTCCCCGGCGAGCGCGCAGAAGACCGCGCTCAAGACCGCGCTCAAGGCCGCCGGCACCGCCAAGGCCACCGCCTCGGCCTCCCGCAAGGTCGTCTGGGCGGCCGGCACCAAGCCGGTCCTCGCCTACGAGTCCGTCGTCAAGGGCCGCCGGCACGACGGCACCCCGAGCGAGCTGCACGTCGTCACGGACGCGCGGACCGGCAAGGAGATCTACTCCTACGAGGCGATCGACACCGGCACGGGCACCAGCCAGTACAGCGGCACCGTCCCGCTCGGCACCACCGCCTCCTCCTCCGGCGGCTACGACCTGACCGACGGCGGCCGCGGCGGCCACAAGACCTACGACCTGAACGGCGGCACGTCCGGCACCGGCACCCTCTTCCACGACGCCGACGACGCCTGGGGCGACGGCACCGTGAGCAACCGCCAGACCGCGGCCGTGGACGCCGCCTACGGCGCCGCCGTCACCTGGGACTTCTACAAGTCCGCGTTCAGCCGCAACGGCATCGCGGGCGACGGCAGGGCCGCCTACTCCCGCGTCCACTACGGCAACGCCTACGTCAACGCGTTCTGGGACGACAGCTGCTTCTGCATGACGTACGGCGACGGCACGGCCAACGCCGACCCGCTCACCTCGCTCGACGTGGCCGGCCACGAGATGAGCCACGGCCTGACCGCGGCCACCGCCGGCCTCAAGTACAGCCGGGAGTCGGGCGGTCTGAACGAGGCCACCTCCGACATCTTCGGCACCTCGGTGGAGTTCTTCGCGAACAACTCCGCCGACCCCGGCGACTACCTCATCGGTGAGAAGATCGACATCAACGGCGACGGCACCCCGCTGCGCTACATGGACAAGCCCAGCAAGGACGGCGGTTCCGCCGACTACTGGTCCCGCACCGTCGGCCGCCTCGACGTGCACTACTCGTCCGGTGTCGCCAACCACTTCTTCTACCTGCTGTCCGAGGGCAGCGGCGCGAAGACGGTCAACGGGGTCTCCTACAACTCCCCGACCTACGACGGCTCCACGGTCACCGGCATCGGCCGGGCCAAGGCCGACCAGATCTGGTACAAGGCCCTGACCACGTACTTCACCTCCTCCACCGACTACGCGGGCGCCCGCACCGGCACCCTGCGGGCCGCGGCCGACCTGTACGGCTCGGGCAGCGCGGAGTACAACGCGGTGGCGGCGGCCTGGAAGGCCGTCAACGTGAAGTAGCCACACCAGCCGGTCAGTACGGCAGCCGGGCCGCCCGTCACGGGTGGTCCGGTCTGCCGTCCCCGTACAGCCAGTCCTTCCAGATACCGGTGAAGTCCTTGTCCGGCGCTTTCTTCTGCACGTACACGGTGAAGTCGGCGGTGCTCGCGCTGCCGTGGCGGTGCGCGGCGGCCCAGCCCTGGACGATGTCGTAGAAGGTGTCGTCGCCGACCTTCTGCCGGATCTTCTGCAGGACCATCGCGCCGCGCTCGTAGACGGGGCTGTCGGAGATGTGCGCGGCGCTGGAGGGCCTGGCGGGCGGGAAGGCCCAGATCTCCTCGTGGTCGCCCTCGTAGAGGTCCTTGAAGGTCTGCTGGGCGCTCTTGCCGCCGTGATCCTCCTCGTACAGCCACTCCGCGTAGGTCGCGAAGCCCTCGTTGAGCCACATGTCGCGCCAGGAGGTGGGGGTGACCGAGTCGCCGTACCACTGGTGGGCCAGTTCGTGGACGAGGGTGGAGGTGTCGGGGGCGCCGGGGTAGACGGGCCGGCCCTGGGTCTCCAGGGCGTACTCCACGTCCTCCGGGCGGTCGACGATCGCGCCGGTGGAGGAGAAGGGGTACGGCCCGAAGTTGGTCTCCTCCCAGTCGATGATCTCGGGGATCTTCGCGAGGACGTCCTTGCTCGCCTTGGCCTGGGTGGGGTCGACGGCGTCGAGGACCGGCAGGCCGTGCGGGCCGGTGCCGCGGGTGATCGTGAAGTGCCCGACGGCGACCGTGGCCAGGTAGCTCGCCATGGGCTGGGCCATGTGCCAGGCGTACGTCGCGCGGCCGCCCTTGGTGCTCTCGCTCGTCAACTCGCCGTTGGAGACGGCCTGGAGCCCCTTCGGGACGGTGACCGTGATGTCGTACGCCGCCTTGTCGGAGGGGTGGTGGTTGCCGGGGAACCAGGCCATGGAGCCGACCGGCTCGCCGAGGCCGAGCGCGCCGTCGGCGGTGGGCAGCCAGCCCTCCTTGGAGCTGTCGGGGTCGGTGAGGGTCCGCGGGGTGCCCGAGTAGCGGACGGTCGTACTGAAGGTCTCGCCCTTGGTCAGGTCGTCGTGGGGGCGGACGGTGAGTTCCTGGCCGGAGCGGCTGACGCGGGCGTCCTCGCCCTCGACGGTGACCGAGTCGACGTCCAGTCCGGCGAGGTCGAGGTCGAAGGCGGACAGGTCCTGGGTGGCGCGGGCGGTGATGACCGCCGTGCCGGTGAGGTGGCGGGTGGCCGGGGTGTAGTCGAGGGTGAGGGCGTAGTGGCCGACGTCGTAGCCGCCGTTGCCGGCCTTCGGGAAGTACGGATCGCGTACGCCGGAGCCGCCCGGGGAGCCGTGCACACCGCCGTCGCACGCGGTGCCGGTGAGGGCCAGGGCGAGCAGTGCCGCGACGGCCGGGACAAGACGCACGGATCTGGACATGTCAGTGATCTTAGAGGGGTGCCGTGCGCCGGAGCAGGCGTGCGGTACACCCGGGCAGGGGTGCCGCCGTCGGCGTGACACCATCTCCTCCGTGCTCGACATCGGCTACGCCCTCTCCAACCGGTTCCCGGACCCGCCGCAGACCGACTACCGCCGCGCGGACGTCCACGCGCTGCGGCACGACCTGTTCTGCGGGGACGTCTACCTCGCGGACACCAAGACGGACCGGGAGCTGTCCACAGCCTGGGGATGGGTGCCGGTGCTGGACTTCGCGTGGGCACTGTGCGACATCGCGGAGCGGCTGGACCGGGACCCGCTGGGCTCCCGCGCCGCCCGGCCGCAGCGGGCGGAGCTGGACTTCACCGAGTCGACCGACCGGATGCTCTTCGAGCGCCGCTTCGGCTGGGTCGACATCAGCGCCGACTGGACACCCGCCGAGGAGTCCCCGCTGAGCTTCTCCCACGCCGAACTCCGCCGCGAGGCCCGGGACTTCCTCCACGACCTGATCGCGGACCTGACCGACCTGCACGACGACCTGGCGGAGAACCCGGCGATCTGGACGCTCCAGGCCCGCTTCCCCCGCCTGCCCTGAGGCTCACCCCGCCACCCGGATCCCCAGCTCGGCCGCCAGCACCGGGGCCAGGTCGAGCAGCTGACCGGTGCTGATCACCGCTCCGGAGAGCCGGTCCAGGCCCCGGACGATCTCCAGCGGGGCGGCCCCGCGCAGGTCCACGTCCCTCAGGGTCGCACCGCCGAAGTCGGCCTCCTTCAGGGCGCAGTCGACGAACTCCACCCGCTCCAGGACCGCGCCCGCGAAGTCCGGCTCGACCAGCACGCAGGACTCGAAGACGACGTCCTTGAGGCGGGCCTCGCGGAGGTTGAGGAAGTCGAGCTTGCCGCCCCGGACCACGACCCGTTCCAGGACGGCGCCATGCAGTTGGGTGCCGCCCAGGCGGGCGTCGACCACCTCCACGTCACGGAACGTGGACTCGGCGAGGTGCGTACCGACGCCGCGCAGCCCCGTCAGGACCGAGTCCAGCACCCGGGCCCGGCCCAGTCCCGTCTCGTCCACCACGCAGCCCGTCAGCGCGCAGTCCATGAACCGGGCGCCCACGCCGTCCTGTCCGGCCAGGTCCGCCTCCCGGAACTCCAGCCCGTCGTAGTCACCGTCCGGCTCCAGCTCCCCGCCGGCCCACGGCTCCAGAGCCGGCAGCCGCACCTCCGGCCGTCGCGCGCCCTTCACCACTGCCCGGCCCGCCGGCCCGCCGCCCATCGCTCTCCTCGCCATGCGCCCATGCTGCACCCCGCCACTGACAACCCGCCCCGAGCGGGGGAAACCCCGCCGGTGATCCGGTGATGTCACATTCCGGGGATCCGAACGGTCGTACTCCAAGGACCGGACGAGCCGGGACCGGACGAACCCGGAGCCAGCCGGCCGCACCGGGACTCCTGGAGCAGGCGACCGGGGCGACGGGGTCTGTCTCGCAGGTGACCAGGTGGCGGCCCGGGCGTGCTGTCGGAGGTGTCCTTCCGCAGCGCGGTCACGGCGGTGTCCCTGATCCTCGACCGGCCCGTCCTTGACCTCGAGCGCGCTTGAGGTCGGAGGGTGGAGCCGCCGAACCGGTCACACCTGGCCATGAGCTGTGGGGGTCCCATGCACGCCGTCCGTCTCCACGCCTTCGGCCCGGCCGAGAACCTGACCCACGAGGAGGTCGCGGACCCGGTCCCCGGCCCGGGCCAGGTGCGGATCGCCGTCGCGGCGGCCGGGGTGCACCTGCGACGCGGCCCTGCGGGAGGGCCGGCGGGGCCCGCTTCCCGAGCTGCCGGCGCTGCCGACCGTGCCCGGCCGCGAGGTGGCGGGGGTCGTGGACGCGCTCGGCGACGGGGTCGAGGAGGCGTGGCTCGGGCGCCGGGTGGTGGCCCACCTGGGCGCCGCGCCCGGAGGTTACGCCCAGCTCACCGTCACCGACGCCGAGCGCCTGCACGAGGTCCCGGACGGCCTGGACCCCGCCGAGGCCGTCGCCATGATCGGCACCGGGCGCACGGCGCTGGGCATCGTGCGGTTCGCCGAGCCGGGACCGGACGACGTGGTGGTGGTACCGGCCGCGGCGGGTGGCATCGGCACCCTCCTCGTGCAGTACGCCAAGAACGCCGGGGCCGTGGTGATCGGGCTCGCGGGCGGAGCGGAGAAGACCGCCCGGGTCCGGGCGAACGGCGCCGACCTCGCCGTCGACTACACCACGCCCGGCTGGCCCGCCGAGGTCCGCGCCCGGCTCGGCGGCCTCCCCAGGGCCCTCCGTTCCGCTCGAGCAGCGGACACCCCGCACGCCACGATCGTCTACGACGGCGTCGGCGGCGCGGTAGCCCGGGAGGCCGTCGCACTGCTCGGGCCCGGCGGACGGCACCTGGTCTTCGGCTGGTCGGCGGAGGGGATCGGGGACGGGCGGGGTCACCTCGTCGAGGGCGTCTCCGAGAGCGTCCTCGGCCCGCGCATGCTCCGGAAGGCGGGAGGCCTGCGCGCACTCGAACTGCGCGCCCTCGCCGAGGCCGCCCGGGGCCGGCTGCGCCCGGCCGTCACCCGCTTCCCGCTCGCGGAGGCGGCCGCCGCACACCGGGCGCTGGAGAACCGGCGCACGATCGGCAAAGTGGTGCTGGAACCATGAAGCACCGGCCCTGATCCCGGCCACCGGCGGCCGAGCCGCACACCCGGATGCGCTACGTCCCGATTCGTGGTCTTCTGGCGTGATGGGTATCGGCCGAACGGACGACGCCGGGGCACCGGCCGGGACCGCGGCGGACGGAGCCGACCCGCACCGCTGGTGGGGCCTGGTCGTCATCGCCCTCGCCCAGCTCATGGTGGTCCTGGACGCGACGATCGTGAACATCGCGCTGCCCTCCGCCCAGCACGACCTGCACATGTCCGACGGCACCCGGCAGTGGGTCATCACCGCCTACACCCTGGCCTTCGGCGGCCTGCTCCTGCTGGGTGGCCGGATCGCCGACCTCGTCGGACGCAAACGCACCTTCGTCGTCGGCCTCATCGGCTTCGCCGTCGCCTCCGCGCTGGGCGGCGCGGCCACCGGCTCCGGCATGCTCTTCGGCGCCCGCGCACTGCAGGGCGCCTTCGCCGCCCTCCTCGCACCCTCCGCGCTGTCCCTGCTGACCACGACCTTCACCGACCCGCGCGAGCGCGGCAAGGCCTTCGGCATCTACGGCGCCCTCGCCGGCAGCGGCTCGGCGATCGGGTTCATCGTCGGCGGTCTGCTCACCGAGTACCTGAACTGGCGCTGGTGCCTGTATGTCAACGTGCCCATCGCGGTCGTCGCGGTCCTCGGCGCCTTCGCCCTGCTGTACGACCGCCCCGGCCACACCGGCGCCCGCCTCGACGTGCCCGGCGCGCTGCTCGGCTGCGGCGGACTGGTGGCGATCGTCTACGGCTTCAGCGAGGCCGAGCCGCGCGGCTGGACCGACCCACTGGTCCTCGGCCTGTTCGCGGCCGGCGCGACCCTGCTGACCACATTCGTCTGGTGGCAGAAAAGAGCCCCCAGCCCGCTCCTGCCGCTGCACATCGTCCGGGACCGCAACCGCGCGGGCTGCTTCCTGACGATGATGCTCGCGGTGATCGGCATGTTCGGGCTGTTCCTGTTCATGACCTACTACCTGCAGGTCATCCTCGGCTACTCGCCGGTCAAGGCGGGCCTGGCCTTCCTGCCGCTGACCGCCGCGATCATCACCGGGTCCACGCAGATCTCCGCGCGCCTGCTGCACCACGTGGCCCCGCGCATGCTGCTGGTGCCCGGCATGCTCCTCGCCGCGGCCGGGCTGATGCTCCTGACCCGGATGACGGTCCACTCCTCCTACACCGGCGAGATCCTGCCCGCCCTGATCCTCATCGGTCTCGGCATGGGCCTGACCTTCATGCCGGTGTTCGCCACGGCGACCTCCGGTGTCGCCCCACGCGACTCCGGGGTCACCTCCGCGACCGTCAACACCTCGCAGCAGGTCGGTGGTTCGATCGGTACGGCGCTGCTCAACACCATCGCCACCACCAGCAGCGCCGGCTACATCACCGCCCATCTGCACAGTCCCGCCCAGAAGGCGGTCGTGGTCCCGGCGGGCGTGGTGCACGGCTACACGGTCGCCATCTGGTGGGCGGCCGGCGTGATGCTGCTCGCCGCGCTGGTCGCGGGCCTGATGGTCACCGCCAGGGCCCCGAAGCACGGCCCAGCGGCGAAGACGCCGGTGCCGGAGTCAGTGGGCTGAGCCCAGTGCGGCGAGCGCCCCGTCCGTGAGCCGGTACACCGTCCACTCGTCCTGCGGGCGGGCACCCAGCGCCTCGTAGAAGCCGATGGCGGGCCGGTTCCAGTTCAGCACCGACCACTCCAGCCGCTCGTACCCCCGCTCCACACAGATCCGCGCCAGCTCGGTCAGCAGCGCCCGCCCGTGCCCGCCGCCACGCGCACCGGGGCGGACGTACAGGTCCTCCAGATAGATGCCGTGCACTCCGCGCCAGGTGGAGAAGTTCAGGAACCACAGCGCGAAGCCGACCGGCTCACCGCTGTCCTCGTCCACCGCCATGTGCGCGAAGGCGGCCGGCCGCTCCCCGAACAACGCCTCCCGCAGCTGCTCCGCACTGGCCCGCGCCTCCTGCGGGGCCTTCTCGTACTCGGCCAGCTCGCGGATCAGGGCGTGGATGACGGGGACGTCGGCGGGGGTCGCGGCACGAATCATGAGGGGAGGGTAGCCAGCGGCTCCCCTCCCCCGCCGCGGAGGACGCCCCTTGCCGCCTCAGTGCCGCCCCGCCACCCGGTCGGCCACCTTGGCCAGACGGGAGGACTCCATGCCGGGGTGGAGGCGTTCACGTCGGTCGGCGGTGCGGTAGGTGGCGTACATGCCCTGGACGCCGAGCCAGCGGAAGGGTTCCGGCTCCCACTTGCGCACCTTGTGGTTCACCCAGGGCAGGTCCGTCAGCTCGGTGCGGCCGCCCTGGCCGGAGTCCCGCTGCACGAGGTCGCGCAGCGTGCGGGCGGCCAGGTTGGTGGTGGCGACGCCGGAGCCGACGTACCCGCCGGCCCAGCCGAGGCCGGTGGAGCGGTCCAGGGTGACGGTCGCGCACCAGTCGCGCGGGACACCGAGGACACCGGACCAGGCGTGCTCGATCCGGACGCCCGCGAGGGACGGGAAGAAACGGGTGAGGATCTCCCGCAGCGCCGCGATCGTCGCCTCCTGCGTGCGGCCGTCGTTGTCGGTGCGGGAACCGAAGCGGTACGGGACTCCGCGCCCGCCCAGTGCGATCCGGCCGTCGGCCGTGCGCTGGGCGTACATGTAGGCGTGGGCCATGTCGCCGAGGGTCTCCCGGCCGTCCCAGCCGATCGCCGCCCACTGCTCCTCGGTCAGCGGCTCGGTGGCGATCATCGAGGAGTTCATGGGCAGCCAGGTCCGCCGCTGGCCCTTCAGGGACGCGGTGAAGCCCTCGGTGCAGCGCAGGATGTAGGGGGCGCGGACCGTGCCGTAGGGGGTGACGGCGTGCTTGGGGCGGATCTGCGTCACCGGCGTCGACTCGTGGATGGTCACCCCGAGAGCCTCCACGACGGCCGCGAGCCCCTTCACCAGCTTCACCGGGTGCAGCCGGGCCCCGTGCGGGGTCCAGACCGAGCCGACCGCGTCCGCGATCCTGATCCGCTCGGCCGTCTCCCGGGCGCCGTACAGCTCCCGGTCCTTCTCGCCGTACGACAGCTCGTGCTCGTGGAACGCCTTCAGCCGCGCCAGCTGGGCGGGAGTGGTGGCCACTTCGAGGACACCGCCCTTGTGCACGTCGGCGTCGACACCCTCCGCCCCGGCGACCGCGATCACCTCGTCGACGGTGTCGTTCATCGCCTTCTGCAGCCGGACGGCGGCCTCGCGGCCGTGCCGCTTCGCGTACCGGTCGCGGCCCGCGATCCCGTTGTACAGCCAGCCGCCGTTGCGGCCGGAGGCGCCGTACCCGCAGAACTTCTGCTCGAGGACGGTGATCCGCAGGAAGGGGGCCGCCTTCTTCAGGTAGTACGCGGTCCACAGGCCCGTGTACCCGCCGCCGACGATGACGACGTCGGCCGACGCGTCTCCCGCCAGCGGCTCCCGCACCGCCGGAAGACCGTCGTCCGCGTACCAGAAGGAGATGCCGCCGTTGACGGCACTGCTTGCCGAGCTGCTCATGGCCGGGACGTTAACCCCTGAGACCGGCCAGTGTCTCCTTCGGATTCCATGCTTTTCCGCGGCCCCTGACCAGCGGATAACAGGACAGCCCGATCAGCACCGAGACGAAGTGGCCGACGTCCGTGAAGGTCGGCCCGGCGGCCAGCGGCAGCCCGAAGACGATCAGCACCGCCGGCAGATACCCGTACCGCCAGGGCGCCGCGATCCGGTAGGTGAGCACCGCGATGACCCCGGTCAGCGCGTAACTCACCCCGATGTCCAGGGTGTCGACCGCCGAGTGCGGGGCCATGCCGTCCCGGATCGCCTTCAGCAGCACCCCCTCGCTGATCAGCGAGGCCAGGACGTGCGCGGAGGCGCATACCGCCAGCCAGCGGGCCGTGCCCAGCCAGCGCTCGGCCGGCGCGTGGAACACCGTGTACAGGAAGGCGTACGGCACCCAGTGCCCGCTCTCGATCCACATGGCGCTCGCCACCAGCACCCGTACCGGGGTGCGCGACAGCTCATGGATGTTGGTCGACCGGCGCCGCAGGAAATACTGCTCGAACTCCGGTGACATGTGGTGCAGCGCGACGGTCGTGACGAACAGAATCCCCAGCCACACGTACGTGCCGGAAGCACCGCGGACGTACGCCCACACCCCGCTCAGGCCCCGGTGAATTCGCATAAGCCGATTCACGCACGCCGGTATCACCCGAAGCGTGATCGACATCCTCGGAGAACACGAAGCCCAGGTGGGACCGGGTCCCGCCTGGGCGTGTGGAGCCCCCTGTCGGATTCGAACCGACGACCTTCGCTTTACAAGAGCGGCGCTCTGACCAGCTGAGCTAAGGAGGCGTGCACCTGGGTGCTCGTGCAGTGTACCCAGGTCCGGGGGGCGCTCTGTCGAAAATTTCCGCGAAGGTCACAGTGGTTCGGGTACTGACAGATCGAGTGAACGCCAGGTACCGTCCTGACCCAGTTCACTCCTGTGGACTACACCAACCACCTTCCTACAACGGATCGTCCGGCACGTTCCTGCCGGTAGAAGGGGGCCCATTCACCATGGCCACTGTCACGTTCGACAAGGCGACCCGGATCTACCCGGGTTCCACCAAACCCGCCGTCGACTCGCTGGAGATCGCGATCGAGGACGGCGAGTTCCTCGTCCTGGTCGGCCCGTCGGGTTGCGGAAAGTCCACCTCGCTGCGGATGCTCGCGGGCCTGGAGGACGTCAACGGCGGCGCCATCCGCATCGGTGACCGCGACGTCACGCACCTGCCGCCCAAGGACCGGGACATCGCCATGGTGTTCCAGAACTACGCCCTCTACCCGCACATGACGGTCGCCGACAACATGGGCTTCGCGCTCAAGATCGCCGGCGTCAACAAGGCGGAGATCCGGCAGAAGGTCGAGGAGGCCGCGAAGATCCTCGACCTCAGCGAGTACCTGGACCGCAAGCCGAAGGCGCTCTCCGGTGGTCAGCGCCAGCGTGTCGCGATGGGCCGCGCGATCGTCCGCGAGCCGCAGGTCTTCCTCATGGACGAGCCGCTGTCCAACCTGGACGCCAAGCTCCGTGTCTCGACGCGTACCCAGATCGCGTCCCTGCAGCGCCGTCTCGGCATCACCACCGTCTACGTCACCCACGACCAGGTCGAGGCCATGACGATGGGCGACCGCGTGGCGGTCCTCAAGGACGGCCTGCTCCAGCAGGTCGACTCGCCGCGGAACATGTACGACAAGCCCGCGAACCTCTTCGTCGCCGGCTTCATCGGCTCCCCCGCCATGAACCTGGTCGAGGTCCCGATCACCGACGGCGGCGTGAAGTTCGGCAACAGCGTGGTGCCGGTGAACCGGGACGCCCTGAAGGCCGCCGCCGACAAGGGCGACCGCACGGTGACCGTCGGCGTCCGCCCCGAGCACTTCGACGTGGTCGAGCTGGGCGGCACCGTCGCCGCCTCCCTGTCCAAGGACACCGCGGACGCCCCGGCCGGTCTCGCCGTCTCCGTGAACGTCGTCGAGGAGCTGGGCGCCGACGGCTACGTCTACGGCACCGCCGAGGTCGGCGGCGAGGTCAAGGACCTCGTCGTCCGCGTCAACGGCCGCCAGGTGCCGGAGAAGGGCGCCACGCTGCACGTCGTGCCGCGGCCGGGCGAGATCCACGTGTTCTCGACGTCCACGGGCGAGCGCCTCTCCGACTGAGCAGCGCGTTCGCACAGAAGTTGACGAAAGGGGCCCCGCGGACTGCCGCGGGGCCCCTTTCGTGAGGGAGTAGCACCCCTGCCATACCCCGGCACAGCGATCGTTTCGGGCGGGCCGCGTCAACCCCTTACCCAGAAAGAAGCACTACTTCATCCCCCGAAGGGGTGACTAAATGTCGCCAAATCATTACCGCGCGCTACCCTCACACGCGTGAAGCACTCCACCACCCCTCAGACGCGACGCGGCCACCGGGGCGGCCCTGCCCGCCGGATCGGCCGCACTCTCGCCCTCGTCCTGCCCGTCGTCCTGGTGCTCTCCGGGACCCTCGCCGTCACCCGGGTCAACTGGACGGGGAGCCCCGCCAGCTCGGTGCTGGCCGCCTCGGACATCTCCGCGACGGAGGTCTCCTCCAAGGCGGTCGCCCGCGCCCCGCAGGACGTGCTCCGTGACCAGCTGATGTCCGAACTGCAGGACAAGAGCCCGGGGGTGGTCCTCACCCACCTCCAGCAGGCGGTCAACGGGCACCCCGCGCTGGCCAGGCACTGCTCCTCCATCGCCCGCTCCCTCGGCAAGGCCGCGGTGCGCATCTACGGCGCCTCGCGCGCCCAGTCGTACGCCCGCCCGGTGTGCGACACGGCCTTCGCCTCGGGCGTGCTGGCCGCGCACAGCTGAGCCCCGGCTCCGCCGTCACCCGGCCGGTTCCGGGCAAGCGCCGGCCGGGAGTCCGGCAACGGCTCCTCGTGGAGCACGTTGCTGCCGACGACCAGCGGTGGGGCGCCACGTACAGTGCGGTCATGACCCATCCGAACGCCGCGTCGCGCCCCACTCAAGCCGTGGTCCTGGCCGGAGGCCAGGGCTCCCGGCTGCGTCCGTACACCGACGACCGGCCCAAGCCGATGGTCGAGATCCCCGGCACGGGCACCCCGATCATCGGCCACCAGCTGACCTGGCTCGCCGAGGAGGGCGTGACGGACGTGGTGGTCTCCTGCGGCCACCTCGCCGATGTCCTGCAGAAGTGGCTGGACTCGGCCGACCTTCCCGTCTCCGTCACCACCGTCGTGGAGACCGAGCCCCTCGGCCGCGGCGGCGGCCTCAAGTACGCCGCCGCGCGTCTCCCCCACCCCGATCGGCCCTGGTACGCCACCAACGGCGACATCTGGACCCGCTTCTCCCTGCGGGACATGGCCGACTTCCACACCGAGCGGGACGCCGTCGCCACGCTGGCGCTCGCGCGTCCGCGGATTCCGTGGGGGGCCGTGAAGACCGACGGGTTCGGGCACATCACCGACTTCATCGAGGCTCCGCCGTCCACGTTCGAGATCAACGCCGGTGTGTACGTGTTCTCACCGGAGTTCGCTTCTCTGCTGCCCGAGCGGGGGGATCACGAGCGGACCACGTTTCCCCGGCTGGCTCGGGAGAAGAAGCTCGCGGGCTTCCCCCTTCCGCAGGGGTCCTACTGGCGGGCCATCGACACGGCCAAGGATCTGACGGAGGCGGCCAAGGAACTGGCTGCCCTGGGGCGGTAGCCGCCGCTTTCCCCGCATGGCAGAGGGCCCCGTACCCATCCGTGGTACGGGGCCCTGCGTCTCCCGCCGCGGCACTAGCCCAGCAGACCGCCCACCAGCCCCGGCTGGCCTGACGAGGAGCTGCTGGTGCCGCCCGAGGACGTGCCGCCGCCGGTCGTCGAGCCACCGGTACCGGTGCCGCCGGCGCTGGTCGGGCCGGCCGTGGTGCTCGGGGCGCCGCCGGCCGGGGAGGACGGGCGGGACGGCACCTGACCCGTGGTGCCCTGGGTCTGGTTCGGCGTGGTGGTCGTACCGCCGGCGGTCCGGGTGGCGCCCGGGGTCGTCGCCGCGCCGGAGGGGCTCGCGCCGGCCGTGGCGCCGCCCGTGGGCGAGCTGGAGGCCGCCGGGGTCTTGTGCCGCTCGCCGGGCTCCTGCGGGAGCGGGGAGCCGGGGAGGTTGTTGCGCGGGGCCTCGCCAGGGCCGGGGACGACCACCCGGCTGGAGTCGCGGACCGCGCTGCCCAGCAGGGAGCCGACGAGCAGGGTGAGGCCGACGATGACGGCGGTGAGCAGCGCGCCGCGGCGCAGGACGTAACGGCGCAGTTCCCAGATGTCGGAGCGGGGGCCGAGGCGCCGCCAGGCGCCGCCCGCCAGACGGCCGTCCACGGAGTAGACGGGGGCGCCCGCGATGACCAGCGGGGACCAGGCGGCGAGGTAGATGATGTCGGGTGCGTCGTAGGCCGGGACCGTCTTCCAACTGACGGTGACGATCAGGGCGGCCGAGAGCAGGGCGCCGACCACCGCGGCCACGCGCTGCCAGCAGCCGAAGATGGTGAGGACGCCGACGACCACCTGGAGGAAGGCGATGACCAGGCCGGAGCCGACCGGGTGGTGCAGGGCGAACTGGCGCAGCGGTTCGGCCACGTCCCACGGGTGCAGGGTGTTGAGCCACTTGACCATGGAGCCGCGCTTGCCGCCGTCGAAGTAGACGGGGTCGCACAGCTTGCCCATGCCGGCGTAGATGGAGATGAAACCGAGGAAGATGCGCAGCGGGAGCAGGACGACGCCGAGGTTCATCCGGCGGCCCGGGTAGTACGCGTGCCGGGCCGGGTCGTCGCCGTGGCGCTTGTGGGGGCGCGGGGTGTCGGTGTCGGACGGGTCCGCGTAGGCGTCGTACGGATCCAAGTCGCCGTCCGCGTAGCCCGGTTCGTCGTAGGCGCCGCTCACCGTGCGCATGTGCGGCAGCAGGCGGGTGCCGTTGGCGTCGGGGACGGTGCGCTGGTGGCCGACGAGGGGGGTCTCGACGGTCCGGTCGAGCTCGTCGTAGACGTCCGCGTAGCCGGTCCCGAGCCGCGGGATGACCCGGGTGGCGCCGGCCTCGGGCTCGTCGAGGTGGCGGACGCTGCTGCCCCGCACGGCCTGGAGGAGCCGGTGGGCGCCGGTGTCGTCGGGGGCGGACTTGCCGCTCCACACGAGGGGGCGGCGGCGGCCCGCCGTCCCCGCGACCGGCATGCGGGCGGGGTCCTGGGTGGCGCTCAGGTGCCGGGCGATCCGCGGGGATTGGCTGCGCTTCGCCGACGCGCCCAGCTGCACGCGGAAGCTGGCGTGATTGACGATGACCTGCGCCGGATCGCTCGGCACCTTCACCATGCTCAGCGCGGGAGCGTCGTCGTAGCCCGACGAGTGGTCCTCCGTGGGCGTGCGGGGTGTTCTGGTGTCCACACTCATCTAACCGAGTGACGTGGTGTTAGGACACTGCTTTGACCGCCCGGATGTGTCCGGACCGCGTCAAAGCCGCCCGTGACGCCACATGGATGCCGGAATTACCCCGCACAGGTGAGGTACCGGACGCGCGTTCAGGCGCGTCGGCGCGCCGCCTCGTACAGCACGACCCCCGCCGCCACACCGGCGTTGAGCGACTCGGCGCCGCCCGGCATCGGGATGCGGACGCGGACGTCGCACGTCTCGCCGACCAGGCGGGACAGGCCCTTGCCCTCGCTGCCGACCACGATGACGACCGGGCCCCCCAGGGCCGCCAGCTCCCCGAGTTCGGCCTCGCCGTCCGCCGCCAGGCCCACGACCGTCAGGCCGGCCTTCTTGTAGGCCTCCAGGACCCGGGTGAGGTTGGTGGCGCGGGCGACCGGCGTGCGGGCGGCCGCACCGGCGGAGGTCTTCCAGGCGCCGGCGGTCATGCCGGCCGAGCGGCGCTCGGGGACGACCACGCCGTGGCCGCCGAAGGCGGACACCGAACGCACGATGGCGCCCAGGTTGCGCGGGTCGGTGACGCCGTCCAGGGCGACGATCAGCGGCTCCTCGCCCTCGTCGTGGGCGGCCTCGGTGAGGTCCTCGGGGTGCGCGTACTCGTACGGCGGGACCTGCAGGACCAGGCCCTGGTGGTTGAGGCCGTTCGTCATGCGGTCCAGCTCGGGGCGCGGGGCCTCCATGAGGTTGATGCCGCCGCGCTCGGCGGCGAGCTGCAGGGCCTCGCGGACGCGCTCGTCGTTGTCGATGAACTGCTGGACGTAGAGGGTCGACGCCGGCACGCCCTCACGCAGTGCCTCGACCACCGGGTTGCGGCCGACGACCAGCTCGGAGGCGGACTTGCCGCCGCGGCCCCGGGCGACGGGGCGGCGTACGGCCTGCTTCGTCTTCGCGTTGGCGATGCGGTTCTTCTTGTGGCCCTTGCGCATCTCGGCCGGCGGGGTCGGCCCCCGGCCCTCCAGCCCCTTGCGCCGCTGGCCGCCACTGCCGACCTGCGCGCCCTTCTTGCCGGACATGCGACGGTTGTTCGCGGCCATGACCTACCTGTCTCTGTGGTGCGTGCGGATACGTACGTCTATGCAGTGTGCCGCCCGGGAGGCCGGGCGGCACAATCGATCACCGGATCGAAAGGGAATCAGCGGGGGCCGAGCGTCCAGCGCGGGCCCTGCGGGCTGTCCTCGATGACGAGTCCGGACTGGTTGAGCTGGTCGCGGATGGCGTCGGCGGTGGCCCAGTCCTTGCGGGCGCGGGCGGACTCGCGCTGGTCGAGGACGAGGCGTACGAGGCTGTCGACCACGCCGTGCAGGTCCTCACCCCGGTCTGCCTCACCGGCCCAGTGCGGGTCGAGCGGGTCGAGACCGAGGACGCCGAGCATCGCCCGCACCTCGGCGAGCCGCTCCACCGCGGCCTCCTTGTCGTCGGCGGCCAGCGCGCTGTTGCCCTGCCGGACGGTGGTGTGCACGACGGCGAGGGCCTGCGGGACGCCCAGGTCGTCGTCCATGGCCTCGGCGAAGGCGGGCGGGACCTCGGCGGCGGGCTCGACGACTCCCCCGGTCTTCTCCGCGACGCGCTGGACGAAGCCCTCGATCCGCGCGAACGCGGACTCGGCCTCGCGGAGCGACTCCTCGCTGTACTCGATCATCGAGCGGTAGTGCGGGGTGCCCAGGTAGTAGCGCAGCACGATCGGGCGCCACTGCTTGACCATCTCGCTGACCAGCACGCTGTTGCCGAGCGACTTGGACATCTTGTCACCGGCCATGGTGACCCAGGCGTTGTGCACCCAGTACTGGGCGAAGTCGTCGCCGTAGGCCTTGGCCTGGGCGATCTCGTTCTCGTGGTGCGGGAAGATCAGGTCCAGGCCGCCGCCGTGGATGTCGAAGGCGCTGCCCAGGTACTTGTGCGCCATCGCCGAGCACTCCAGGTGCCAGCCGGGACGGCCGGGGCCCCACGGGGTCGGCCAGGTCGGCTCGCCCGGCTTGGCGGACTTCCACAGCGCGAAGTCGCGGGGGTCCCGCTTGCCGGACTCGCCCTCGCCGGACGGCTGGAGCAGGTTGTCCAGCTCCTGCCGGGACAGCTCCAGGTAGTCCGGGAAGGAGCGCACGTCGAAGTAGACGTTGCCCTCGGCCTCGTAGGCGTGGCCGCGTTCGATGAGGCGCTGCATCATCTCGACCATCTCGGGGATGTGGCCGGTGGCGCGCGGTTCGTACGTCGGCGGGAGGCAGCCGAGGGCGTGGTAGCCCTCGTTGAACGCGCGCTCGTTCTCGTACCCGATCGCCCACCAGGGCCGGTTCTGCTCGCGGGCCTTGGCGATGATCTTGTCGTCGATGTCGGTGACGTTCCTGATGAACGTCACGGACATGCCGCGGTACTGGAACCAGCGGCGCATGATGTCGAAGTTGAGGTACGAGCGGACGTGCCCGATGTGCGGTGCCGCCTGCACGGTGGCGCCACAGAGGTAGATCGAGACACAACCCGGCGTGAGCGGGGTGAAGTCGCGGATCTGCCGGGCGCTGGTGTCGTACAGGCGAATGGTCACCACTCCAGAGTAGTGGGCGCCGGGCAGTGCCATGAGCCCACCGCGCTACGAATGCCGCGCCTCACAGCACCCCGACGACCTTGCGCGGCGTGATCCGCACGACCACCCGCTCGGCGTCGTTGGCCGACGCGGGGTTGAAGTCCGCGTACTGCTTGCCCGTGTACTTCTGGCTCAGCTCGTCGATGAGTTCCCGGCCGCCCTCGGTGGTCATCTCGGCGGTGCCGCGGATCTCGGCGTACTCGTAGGGCTGCTCCGGGTTCATGACGACTACCGTCACCCGGGGGTCGCGGTCCAGGTTCTTCTTCTTGCGGCGGTCGACCGTCGTGGAGAACAGGAGGGTGTCACCGTCACGCTTCACCCACACCGGGGACATCTGCGGGCTGCCGTCGGGCTGGACGGTGCCGACGACGATGAACACCTTCTCGTCGAGCAGGGACTTGAGCCGGTCGGACAGGGCGGCGGACATGCGTACCTCCGGAAAGCCTTGGTCAGCGGTGACTCGTCGGTGACTCTCCGGGTACCCTCGCACGCTCTCGGCTCACCCGCACCACAAGGCACTCCGGCCGGCGCCGTCAGCCCGTCCGGACCACCAGTGCCGTCGCCACCGCCATCAGGCCCTCGTCGCGGCCGGGGAAGCCGAGGCCGTCCGTGGTCGCGCCCGAGACCGACACCGGTGCGCCGGCCGCCGCGGAGAGGATCTTCTGGGCCTCGTCCCGGCGCTTGCCGATCTTCGGGCGGGGCCCGACCACCTGGACGGCGATGTTGCCGATGGTGAAGCCCGCCTCGCGGACGATTCGCGCGGCCTCGGTGAGCAGGGTGGTCCCGGAGGCGCCGGACCACTCGGGGCGGCCGGTGCCGAAGTGCTGCCCGAGGTCACCGAGCCCGGCGGCGGAGAAGAGCGCGTTGCAGGCGGCGTGCGCGACGACGTCCGCGTCGGAGTGACCGGCCAGGCCCGGTCCCTCGTCCTCCCACCGCAGGCCCGCGCACCACAGGTCGCGGCCTTCCTCGAAGGCATGGATGTCGGTGCCGATGCCGACCTGGGGCAGGAGCAGCGGCCCACCCGGCGGCAGCCGGACACCGGACGCCTCAGAAGCCATCGTTGAGCCTCCTGCGGGCCAGGACCGCCTCCGCGAGGACCAGGTCGAGGGGGCGGGTGACCTTGAAGGCCTCCTCGTGGCCGGGGACGGCCACGACCGTCAGCCCCAGCTGCTCCACCATGCTCGCGTCGTCGGTGACGTTCTCGGTGACGGTCTCGTGGGCGCGGATCAGCGTCGTGCGGTCGAAGCCCTGGGGCGTCTGCACCGCGCGCAGCCGGGCCCGCTCGGGCGTGGCGACGACCGGCTCGGGGTCGCCGGGCGCGGCCGTGGGCTCGACCTCCTTGACGGTGTCCGCGAGCGGAAGCGCGGGGACGACGGCGGGGGCGCCCTCGCGTACGGCCTCGATGACCGCGTCGACGGTGTCGACGGGGACGAGCGGGCGGGCCGCGTCATGGACGAGGACCACCGCGTACTCGGGAGGCAGGGCGGCCAGGCCGAGCCGGACCGACTCCTGGCGGGACTCCCCGCCGGGCACGACCAGGAAGTCGGTGCGCTCGGGGAGCGCGTGCGCGTCGAGCAGGGACTTGACCTCGGCCCCGCCGTCCGGCGGGGCGACGACGATCACCAGGGAGACATGGCGGGACGCGGCGAGCGCCCGGACCGCGTGGATGAGCATGGGTGTGCCGTTCAGCGCGCGCAGCGCCTTGGGGGCGCCCGGACCGAGGCGTACGCCCCGGCCGGCGGCGGGAATCACGGCGGCGACGGGGGGCTGCGCGGGCGAAGGGCGCGATTCGTCAGACATCGGTTCCTGTCAGGTTTGTGTGCTCGACCTAGGTGGGTATGGCCTGGAGGAGTGCCGGGCGCGACGCCTTGACCGGACCCTTTCCGTGACCCTGGTCGAGCCATCCGCCCGGGCCCGGCACCTCAAGTATCGGGGGCTCCCCCGAGGTGTACGGCAGGTTTCGCCCGCAGGTGTGCGACGGGCTTCACCCAACCCGGCGACCGCGATCTCCCCGGGGACGAGCATGCCGCAGCGCCCGGCGACAATCAGTGTCATCGGGCACCGCGGCATTTCACCGTGCTGAGCGTGCTGCGGGCAACGGATCGCTGCCGCCGCGTGTCAGGAGGCGAGCACCTCGTCGAGCAGGGCCTCGGCCTTGTCCTCGTTCGTGTTCTCCGCGAGGGCCAGCTCGCTCACCAGGATCTGGCGGGCCTTGGCGAGCATGCGCTTCTCACCGGCGGAGAGTCCACGCTCGCGCTCACGACGCCACAGGTCACGCACGACTTCCGCGACCTTGATGACATCGCCGGAGGCGAGCTTCTCCAGATTTGCCTTGTAGCGACGGGACCAGTTCGTGGGCTCCTCGGCATACGGCGCGCGCAGCACCTCGAAGACCCGGTCCAGCCCGTCCTGACCGACCACATCACGCACGCCGACGAACTCCGCATTGTCCGCTGGCACACGTACCGTCAGGTCACCCTGGGCGACCTTCAGCACCAAGTAGGTCTTGTCCACGCCTTTGATCTGGCGAGTTTCGATAGCCTCGATCAGCGCGGCCCCGTGATGGGGATAGACCACGGTGTCGCCAACCTTGAACGTCATGTGACAGGTACCCCTTCCGTGGCTATCCAGGGTAACACGGATACGGCGTCTTCTGAATGGCGTTTTCGCAGGTCAGGGCATATCTCGGGGCTTGACAACAGCAACCGGAACGTGCTGCGAGGGGCCTGCGGAAGCGGGTATTCGCAGGTCGGAGGGGCTCTCCGGGCGGGGCGAAACACGTACGTCACACGCCTCGGGAGCCCACTCCAAGTGGATGAACGTCCCGATTTGTCCGGTTCCAAGCGTACGACTTCCGCTACTCCGTTCGGTGACCGGAGGCGGATGTGAGCCGTTTCCGAAATTGATCAACGACGGCCGGAGGGGTGACCCCTGATCGATATCCGAGGTGGCCGCGCATTCCTTCACGGAAAATTTCCGGGCCGTGTTGCGAACGTCTTGCCCGGCGTCTTGGGAGCGCCTTGCGTCGCCTTATGTGAATGGCGGACGAGCGCCCCCGCAATGTGACAGCGGAGTCACCGGGGCCGGCCGGGGTACCCCCACCTGGTGGGAAGCCCGGTGCTTGGGGGAGGGTCGGGTGCGGTCGCCCGGGAACGGCTCGGTAACCTAAGGCCGCTGACAGACACTTAGGGTGGCTTTACAAGAGAGCCGCCCGCGCGTTCAAGGAGTTGCCGCCGCCGTGAGCAGCAGCCTTCGACGCGGCGCCCTCGCCGCCTCCGCCATCGTCTTCTCGATCGCCTCGCTCGCCGCATGTGGCGCCGGCAACAACGCCCAGACCCTGCAGGTCAAGCCGGACAACGCGGCGACCACCGTCGGGGACATCAAGATCCAGAACGCCGTGATCATCACCCAGCCGGACCTGAAGTCGACGGGCCCGGCCGCGATCTCCGCGACCGTGTTCAACTCCGGCACCCAGGACCAGACCCTCCAGTCGATCACCGTGGCCGGCGGCACGTCCGCCCAGCTGAAGCCGGCCAAGGGGCGGAGCCTGACCGTTCCGGCCGGTGGTTCGCTGGTCATCGGCGGCAAGGACAACGCCTCCGCGATGCTGCCCAGCGGCCGTGAGGCCGTCCAGGACGGCAACGCCCAGAAGGTCACCTTCACCTTCAGCAGGACCGGCCAGGTCAGCCTGCGTGCCTTCGTGGTCCCGGCCACCGGCTACTTCGGCCCGTGGGGCCCTTCCGAGGTCCCGTCCGCCTCCGCCTCCGCCTCGACGTCCGCCACCGGAGCCCCGGGTGCGAACGCGTCCAGCAGCGGCAAGCCGGCGAAGGGCGGCAAGACGACCCCGTCGTCCGGCGCCTCCGGCGAGGCCGTCATCCCGAGCGACTCGGCCTCGCAGTCGGCCGCCGGTCACTGAGCGGCCGTGAGCACGCGAGGGCGGCACCCCGGCCGGGGTGCCGCCCTTGGTCGTACGCGTGGCTCGGCGTCGTACGCGTGGCTCGGCGCAAGCGGATCGCGGGCCGTGACCGCGCCCCGCTCTACGGCTCGAACTTGTAGCCCAGCCCTCGCACCGTCACCAGGTAGCGCGGGGCACCCGGGTCCGGTTCGATCTTGGCGCGCAGGCGCTTGACGTGGACGTCCAGGGTCTTGGTGTCACCGACGTAGTCGGCGCCCCAGACGCGGTCGATGAGCTGCATGCGGGTCAGGACGCGGCCCGCGTTGCGCAGCAGCATCTCCAGGAGATCGAACTCCTTCAGGGGAAGGTCGACCTTGGAGCCGGCGACCGTGACCACGTGACGGTCGACGTCCATGCGGACCGGGCCGGCCTCCAGGGCGGCCGGGGTCACCTCCTCCGGCTCGCCGCGGCGGCGCAGCACCGCGCGGATGCGGGCGACCAGCTCACGGGAGGAGAAGGGCTTGGTGACGTAGTCGTCGGCTCCTATTTCGAGACCGACCACCTTGTCGATCTCGCTGTCCTTCGCGGTCACCATGATCACGGGGACGTTGGAGCGGCCGCGCAGCTGGCGGCACACCTCCGTACCGGGCAGACCCGGCAGCATCAGGTCGAGGAGGACGAGGTCGGCGCCGTTGCGCTCGAACTCGTCGAGTCCGTCGGGGCCGGTCGCCGCCACGGCGACCTCGAAGCCCTCCTTGCGGAGCATGTATGAGAGGGCGTCGGAGAAGGACTCCTCGTCCTCGACGACGAGCACTCGGGTCACGGAAGGACCTCCGGGGCGGGAAGCGGATCGTACGGGGATGACTCGGTGATCCCGGCCTCGTCGTCGAGGTCGGGGTGCTGCTGGGCGCGGTCGCGGGCCGCACCCGCCTCCGGCAGCCGCAGAGTGAACGTGGAGCCCTGGCCTTCGGCGCTCCACACCGTGACCTCCCCGCCGTGCGAGGCGACCACGTGCTTGACGATCGCGAGACCCAGGCCGGTGCCACCGGTGGCCCGGGAGCGGGCCGGGTCGACGCGGTAGAAGCGCTCGAAGATGCGCTCCTTGTCCCTGTCCGAGATGCCGATGCCCTGGTCGGTGACGGCGAGTTCGATCATGTCGCCGCCGGGCACGGAGAGCCTGCGGGCGGCTATGCCGACGCGGGTGCGGGCCGGGGAGTAGTTCACGGCGTTCTCGACGAGGTTGCCGAGGGCGGCGGCCAGCTGGCCCCGGTTCCCCCAGACGTGCAGGTCGGCCGTGCCGCCGGCGGCCATGGTGATCTGTTTCGCGCCCGCCTGGTGGCGGCAGCGGTCGATGGCCTCGGCGACCAGTTCGTCCACGCGGATCGGCTCGGCGTCCTCGAGGGGGTCGTCGTTCTGCACCCTCGACAGATCGATCAGCTCCTGGACCAGGTTGGTCAGGCGGGTCGCCTCGATCTGCATGCGGCCCGCGAAGCGCTGCACGGCCTCGGGGTCGTCCGAGGCGTCCATGACGGCCTCGGAGAGCAGGGAGAGCGCGCCGACGGGTGTCTTCAGCTCGTGACTGACATTGGCCACGAAGTCGCGTCGTACGGCCTCGATACGGCGGGCCTCCGTCAGGTCCTCGACCAGCAGCAGGACCAGGCGGGAGCCGAGCGGGGCCACGCGCGCGGAGACGGCGAGGGCCTCGCCACGTCCGGTGCCGCGCCGGGGCAGGTCCAGCTCGACCTGACGTATCTCGCCGTCCCGACGAGTGTCCCGGGCCATCTGGAGCATGGGTTCGACGGCGAGCTTGCCGCCGCGGACCAGCCCGAGGGCGTAGGCGGCGGAGCTGGCCTTGACGACGGCGTCGGCCTCGTCGAGGACGACGGCCGAGGAGCGGAGCACGGACAACACGGTGTCCACGCCGGGCGGGAGTACGGGATCGGTGTGCAAGGAAGTCCTGGTGGGTCGCTTCTGGTCGCGTTCGCTCCAGCGGAACGCCAGCATGGCGATGACGCCGGTGAGCACCCCGGCGATCGCTGCCGCTGCGGCGACCGCCGCGTTCACGTCCATGCCTCCAGGTTAGGCATGGGGTACGACATGACCACAGCCGTCCGCGTGCGACCTCGAACACTCGTCGCCCAGAGTTCACCTTGGAGCCAGTACTGGTTCATTTGGGGTGGCAGAAACGGACGCGTAGGGGGCAGAACGTGGGAGCGTGGGGAACGTGGGGGTTCGCACCGCCGGCTGCGCCCGGCGCGAGGTTCACGGCCCCCGGCACCCCCGAAGCACACGTACGAGAGGGAACCCTGATGCGGGACGCGTACCACGAGGAACTTGACTCGATCGGCGACGGACTGGTGGAGATGGCCCGGCTGGTCGGGTCGGCGATCGGGCGCGCCACGACCGCCATCCTCGATGCCGACCTGAAGCTGGCCGAGAGCGTCATCGAGGCGGACCAGAAGGTCGACGAGCTCCAGCACGACCTGGAGGCCCGGGCGATAGCCCTGCTCGCCCGCCAGCAGCCGGTGGCGACGGACCTGCGTATCGTCGTCACCTCGCTCCGCATGTCCGCCGACCTCGAGCGTTCCGGCGACCTCGCCCAGCACGTGGCGAAGCTCGCCCGGCTGCGCTTCCCGGCGCGGGCGGTGCCGCAGGACCTGCACGCCACCATCCTGGAGATGGGCCAGCTCGCCCAGCGCCTGATGGCCAAGGCCGCCGAGGTGATCATCACGAAGGACGTGGACCTCGCGCTCCAGCTGGAGCAGGACGACGACGAGATGGACCTGCTGCACCGCACCCTCTTCCAGCACCTGATCGACGACCGCTGGAAGCACGGCATCGAGACCGCCGTCGACGTCACCCTGCTCGGCCGCTACTACGAGCGGTACGCCGACCACGCCGTCGCCGTCGCCAAGCGCGTGGTCTACCTGGTCACGGGTGAGCACGCGGACGAGCTGCAGCAGGACATCCAGCCGGTGACCGGGGTCGAGGGCGCGTAACCCCTGCGGTGCCGGGGCTCGCACGACGCCGGGCAGGGCGCGCGGACGCCTCCGTGCGCCGTTGATGCGCCCAGCGGAACGGGCATGCAATGGGCGAGGGCATCCCTGCCCCAGCGTCCAGGAGGGACCCATGGCCGAATCGCCCAGCACCACGCCCGACCCCACGCAGGAGCGCGAGACCGAGCAGCCCGCCGAGATCAGGAGTCTTCCGCTGTTCGCCGCGTGCGGCTGCGGCTCGGGTTGCGGCTGCGGATGCCAGTCGGGCAACCCCTGCCAGTGCGGCTGACGGTACCAGCGCGCGTCGAGGGGCCGGTGTGACTCGAGTTCACAACGGCCCCTCGTCGTACCGGATGCCCTTGCCGGGCGCCGGGCGCAGCATGGAGGGGAGCCGGTGAGAAGGAGATGTGAGGCCATGGCCAGATACATGGACGTCCACCACGGGATGAAGGGCATCTCGGCCGACCAGCTGCTACAGGCGCACCAGGCCGACCTCGCCATCGAGCAGGAGGAGGGCGTGCACTTCGAGAGTGCCTGGGCGGATCCGGAGTCCGGGCTCGTCTTCTGCCTCTCCGAGGCGCCCTCGGCCGAGGCCGTCCAGCGCATCCACGAGCGTGCCGGACACCGGGCGGACGAGGTGCATCCGATACCACTGTCGGTCTGAGCGGTACGGCACTGCGGCACAGCGGGCCGCTGCGGAGGCCCTGCCGGCGGTGCGACGCGCGCGCTCCTGTCGTTCGACAGGGCGTCCCGCTCCCGCTGATCCGGTAAGGGCGTCCGTGTTCTCCCCAGCCGGGGGCGTCCGTGTCACCGCCCGCAACCGCCGCCCCCGCTCCGGCCTGCGCCGCCGTGACCGTCCGGTTCCGGGTGGAAGCGGAGCTTGCGGGCCAGCACTTCGCGGGCCAGTTGACTGACCGTACGGCCCTCGGCGAAGGCGCGGGCCCGCAACCGGTCCAGCGCCTGCTCGGGATCCACGTCCAGCTGCACCATCACCATGCCGACCGCCTGGTGGACCTCGGTGTGATCGGCCTCGGAGGCCGCCACCCAGGACGCCACCTCGTCCCCCGCCCCTTCTTCCGCGCCGGCGGGGGCGGTGACCTGCAGGTCCAGCAGCGCGTACGTCACCGCGTCGCGCACCCAGAGCGCGGTTCGCAGATCCCGTTCCACGAGTCCGCCCACATGGTCGCTGTGCAGGTCGACGGTGCCGATCACGGCGCCGCCGACGCCGAGCGGCAGGGAGAACACGGCGCGGACGCCGAGCGCGACGGCCTCGTGCGCGAAGATCGGCCAGCGACGGGCGTCGGGGCCCTGGGTGAGGTCGGCCGCGATGACCGGGGCGCCCCGGTCGAGGGCGGTCTGGCAGGGGCCGTCGCCCACGGTGTACTGCAGCTCGGCCAGCCGGGCGGCGACCCGGTCACTGGCGCACCAGGTGATGCGGACGCCCTTGCCGCCGCAGATCGACAGCGAGGAACCCGTGACCGGCAGCAGCCGTACGCACGCCTCGCACAGCGCGCCCGGCACCCGCTGGGGGTCGTCGGCGCGCCGGACGGCGGCGGCCAGCGTCTCGTTGACCTGCAGCCGCGCCTCCGCGTCGGGCGGCACACCCCCATCGGCCGGCGACTCGGACTCCCCGGGCGGCATGGTCATCACCCCCATCGTGGCGCGCGATCAGCGGACCACCGCGATTCCCGTGAGACCCGCCTGGTCCCGGCCGATGCGCGTCCCGAGTTCCCACCCCGGCGAAAGTAACTGCGGGTTTCTGCCACGGGCCCGGAATTCGTCGACCCGGCACTACGGCACGGTTCACCGCCTCTGGCGGAGGGTGCCGGTTCCGTAGGGTGTGCCGCTGTCCGGGTGCTCCTCGGGCGCCGGATCGCGTACGGGGTGGGCGCGGCGCCGGCTGCACGCGCCGAACGCCTCGAAGTTCCGGCATGCCTGGCGCAGGCTGAGGTCATGGTCGGGGCCGCCGTGCACCTCGTCGGCATCGTGCTCGTCCTGGCCGTCGTCCTCCCAGCGGCAGACCCGGCAGGTCTCGAACGTTCCACGTTCGGCCAGGGTGACGAAGCCACAGCACGGACAGCGGTACGGGCCGTCCTCGACGCTCCCACGGACACTCATGAAGGTCATCCCCGCATCCTGGGTCGCAGGGGGCCGCGGGGCCACCGAGTTCTCCGGCGCACCGAACGGTCCTCGGGCGGAACGACGTGCGCCGTGGGTCTTCCCGGCCGGGAGGGCGTCTGTCAGAGCCGGGATCATGAAGGACACACGAAGACAGGAGGCCGGGCCTGTTCTTGCCCGGCAGCCCTTGCGGGGAGCGGGTGACCCGCCCCGAGCGCTCGTTGGCTTCCGGCCGCGTGGCGCTCGCCCACGAGCCACAGCACCTCGTGGAGGTCTTCGGCGCTGTCGCGGGCGAGGCGTAGTGCGAGCGGACCCTGGCTGAGGGGCTAAGCCGCCTTGGGTCGCGCCGTGCGCGTGCCCGGAGCCGGCTCCTGTTCGTCCTCGGGCAGGAAGGTGTCGTCCTCCCCGAAGTCCGGGGCCTGGAAGGGGTTTGTGGTCGGAGGCGGCAATGCTGCGGTGGAGCAGCGGGGTTGCCCTTCCAGAGCGGAGAACAGCGACGTCGAACTGATGAGAGGTCTCTCTTTCGTTACAGGCCCCTGACGGGGCCTGGTGTGCCGTGACCGGGCACAGCGGTCTACAGCTTGGCCATCTTGGCGTACGGGCTCAAGATCCGCATTTGTGCCGAGCCGAAATCCACGAGTACCGCGATTCCGTCCTCGATGCCGATCACCCGGCCGAGGCCGTACATGTCGTGTGTGACCTGGTCGCCCACAGCGAAGTGCTTCGGAGCCGGGGGGACCGGGGCCTTGAAGGGGCTGGTGGGCAGATGACGCTTGGGTGCAGCAGGCTTAGTCATTGCCCCCAGTATGCGCCTAGGAGCCTCCCATTCGCTGTGGCCGTCCACGTTCGTTGCTCGACACAGACCCGGAAGGCAACAGCCGCTCCGGGAGAGAGGCTGGGGGCCCATGCCACTGACCTGGGTCTTCGAGACCTGGCGAGGCGGCCGGAAAGGCACGGTTGTGGCGCGAATCTCAGCCACCGACAGTCAACCACGGTGGGGCCCACCGACCGATCGGGCACGCGTACGCTCCGCCACCCCACGGCCTCAGCCACGCCACCGGCTCGGCGTTCCAGCGGTCCGAATCCGGCATACACCACTTCTGAGCCACTGACCCGTGAAACTGAATCTTCGCTTGATGCTTGGGCTGCTTCCCTGCGAGCGACTCGTCTACCGACCGCTCAAAGGCCGGTGGTGAACTCGACGCCGACGGCGTCGCGGAGTCGGAGAGCACCGAAGAAGCCCGAGTATGGCTTGATGCCCCATCGGGACTGCACCACAGTCGCGGTACCCGCGACGGTCTGGTCGTCTCGGCGCTGCGCCTCCAGGCGGAGCGGATGGGTCTGCCCCAGCAGAGTCAGGTCTCCCTCAATGGTTGCCCTGTCGTCGTGGAGTTCCACGCCCGTGGAGGTGAAGATCGCATATGGGTGGCGATCGACCTGCAGCAGCTTGTCCATGGTTTGCCGGATCTGTTGCTTGTCGCTGTCGCTGAGCGGCTTGACCCCGCCGGTGCCCTCCAGGACCTTCAGTGCGCGCAGGTCCACGCGTACCGACACGGCCGGCTCGGTCTCGGGGTCTGCGGGCACTGTGACGCGGCCTTCCCATTCGGTGGCCTCGATGAGCAGGTCGTGTCCGACCCTGGCGGCCACGCCTTGACGAGCGGTATGTACCAGCAATCGCCCGACCTGCTGGCCGATCTCGTACTCGCCCGCTGCTATGGCCACGGCTTCAGCCTACGCTTCGCCATCGGCTACAACATCGGGGGCCAACGGCTGACCACCGCCTCAGGAGCTCGATCGCTACTCGGCGCTGCCCGGGAGCCAGGACATCTCCATCCGGCTCGGCTCCGTGCGGGGCGTGCTCGCCCGGCGTCGGCGGTACCTGCTCGACGGGCGACCGGAACATCGGCACGCCAGGCGGCACGTTCGCCCTGTGGGCCCACGCCCCAGCCAAGATCGCCATCCCGACGGCCCCTCTGATCGTCTTCAACATCCGCGTCCGCCACTGGCTTTTTATCCAGGCCAGCAGGGCACCGACTCCCGCTGACCTGCGGTCGGGCGGTCATGGTTGGTCGTTGCTGGCCGTTGCTTGTCACCCTCGGAGGGCCCAGAGAGGGCCCAGCGATGTCGCCGCGGCCCCTCAGTCACAGGCCGGGCTGGGCACGATGATCGGTTCGGATACTGTCCGAGCGAGGAGACTCCACCAGGGGGATGGGATGAACGCGGAGACCGTCACCGCGATATGCGCGGTCGTGATTGCTGTCGCGTCGCTGGTCGTCTCGGTCTACCAGACGCACGCCATGCGACAACACAACCGCCACTCGGTACGCCCGATACTCCAGCTACACCGCGGCTGGCCGACGGGAGGCAGAGCAGGGATCCGGCTCATCAACTCCGGACTTGGACCGGCGGTCATCGTCGACAGCACGCTCACCGTCGATGACGAAGTGATCGGCTCCTGGAACGCACCCGGTGTCGACCGCGTCCGCGACCGCCTGTCGGTGCGCCCATCCGCTGTGACCTTCAACCCAGGAGAGGTCATCGCCACCGACTATGAACAGTACTTGTTGAGTGTCGCGAGCTACGACCCGCAGAACCACACCGAAATCGAGGCCCTGATCAATCGGCGGCTCACACTCAAGATCCGCTACGAGTCCCTGTATGGCGGCGAGAATTACACAGCCGTCCTACGCCCCACCCGTTGACAGAGGCACTCCGGCGATGGCGCCGATCATTGTGTTAGAGGTTGTTAGAAGGCGCTTTGCGAGTTGAGTTTCATCCACGTACTGACCTGCATCTCTTCCTCAAGTGAGGAAGCTTTGCAGCCGGTCTTCCACACGCATTCGACAAGTACTCGGTTCCCCGAAGGTCTGCGTTAGGGAAGCTCGTTGCAGTACTGCGCTTGGAGTGCGACCGTGCCGGCAGTGCTCGGGTCTGCGACGGCTGCCAGTTGGCCTTTGAAGGCTTCGACGTCATCACTCGACGCAAGCGGCGCTGCGTCCGCGGCGGTCTCCGCTTGAGTTCGCGCCCTCAGTCCGCCGTCTCGGCCCAACTCTTTGGCCGACTCGCACACCGTCTCCCGGTTCGGTTTGCCCCCGTCACCGGTTTCAAGCCGGCAAACCGAGTCAGAGACCATCTTCAGG
The DNA here is from genome assembly GCF_056432605.1 of Streptomyces sp. NPDC045022. Taxonomy (NCBI): domain Bacteria; kingdom Bacillati; phylum Actinomycetota; class Actinomycetes; order Kitasatosporales; family Streptomycetaceae; genus Streptomyces; species Streptomyces sp. NPDC045022. Next base: position 37,776 of record NZ_JBWKIR010000007.1, on the reverse strand, counting down.
CCCTGAGCCTGCTTCACGATCTTTCCGGCAGCGGTCAGCGCAGCGTCGCTCAGAGATACCGCGCTCACAAGTAAGTTGCCCGACTTGGATAGTGCCTCATTGGCCTTGGCCGAGGCCGCGCAGGCCGCAACGGTAGGTGAGGCAGAGGGCGCCGGATGGGCCGCTGACGCGGGTTCGGCTCTGGAGGGCTCGTGCCCAGATGACGGTGCTGGCGAACAGCCTGCGGCGCAAGCCGCAGTGAGCAACGCGACTGTGACCAACCGACGCACCGGTGCACTCCTGAAGGAGATTTTTCTTTGTAAGCCAGCCGTACTTGGGTCGTTCAGTGCTGCACAGGCGTCAGGACTCCGTGCAGCATCTGTCGCCATCGCACCCCGTTAGAGTATTGGCCCCAGCCTATGTGCTCCACACTGAGCCTATGGTCAGGTAGAAGCTTGACTGACAGACTCACTTGCTCTGGACATTGCCATGGGCCGGTCTCCTTTCGGGCATCCAGCGTATCCTCCTTCTCGTCAGGAAATAGCACATCTCCGTCCACCGCCCATTGGCAAATATTTTTACCTTGAATGGAGTACGTGCCATTTAGAGAATTTGCTGGCCCTGAAATTTCGAGGTGCGATTGGAGGTCGCCATCCGTCCCATCCTGGCGCATCACACCGGACCATTCCCCGTTGAGTGCCACGTCATCTTCTTGGAAAACAGCACTAGCCCACCCGGGTGCGTAGTGCGCAACGGCTAGGCAGACCCCGCCCGTAAGGGCCAGGGCGGATATGATGCCCAATGTGTGAGAGAGTCTCTGTCTGGCAATACTGAGATTCTCAATGCTGTCACCACTCGACAACAGAAAAGCGGTGAGAGTCGCCACCACAGTGACGGCGGCGAGAATCGCTAACGTAAGGGTGCCACCTGGAACGTAATTGGCGATCCTATCTGACAGTAAGCTGCCACTAAGCCCGCCAATGACAGTTGCGCAAATGAGTACTACGATGGCAGTGACAGATCTATTTTGCATTCTCGCCCCCCAGTGAGGGCTTCATTGTAGAGAGTTACCTTGCAGTATTTGGAGGTGTTACCGGATCGGCATGATAAGTACGAGAGGATCGAACAGGACCGGTTTGGGAAACCGTGGTCGGCGGAGCGGCTTTGGGCTGGAGCTGGTTTGGCGAGTGGTAAGCACGACGTTGGGGCCACGCGCTGCGGAGCAGTAGGCCCGAACTCCAGCCGATCCAGTTGCCGAGGGATGATCAACGGTCAGTCCGCCGAAACGTCGTAGCGGATGATGTGGCGATCCCCGGGCAGGACGCTGATCATGACGCGGAGCGGACGACCGTCCTTGTCGTAACCGGTGCGCCGATGGACGGCGACCGGTGTCCCCGCGGGTGGAGCGAGCCTCTCGGACTCCGTGCGAGGTGCCCTGCGGCACTTCTACGCGTCCGTCCTCCTGGACGCCGGGGAGAGCATCAAGGCCCTCGCTGAGCACCTCGGGCACTCCGATCCGGGTCTGACGCTGAAGGTGTACGCGCACCTCATGCCCAGCAGCCGGGACCGCGCCCGGAAGGCTCTCGGCCGCGCCCTCCGGCCGCAATATCCGGGGGACTGGGGGCCCACAGTGGGCCCAGGCCGTGAAAATGCCCCTGAGTCGCGCCGTCTGCGCAGCTCAGGGGCATGATCACGAGCCCTACTTCTTCTTGCCCTGGTTCTTGACCGCCTCGATGGCCGCTGCGGCCGCCTCGGGGTCGAGGTACTTGCCGCCGGGGGTGACCGGCTTGAAGTCCGCGTCGAGTTCGTAGTACAGCGGGATGCCCGTCGGAATGTTCAGGCCCGCGATGTCGGCGTCGGAGATGCCGTCGAGGTGCTTGACCAGGGCGCGCAGGCTGTTGCCGTGGGCCGCGACCAGGACCGTGCGGCCGGCCAGGAGGTCGGGGACGATGCCGTCGTACCAGTAGGGGAGCATGCGGACGACGACGTCCTTGAGGCACTCCGTGCGCGGGCGCAGCTCCGGCGGGATCGTCGCGTAGCGGGCGTCGTTCGCCTGGGAGAACTCCGAGTCGTCCGACAGCGGCGGGGGCGGGGTGTCGTACGAGCGGCGCCAGAGCATGAACTGCTCCTCGCCGAACTCGGCCAGCGTCGCCGCCTTGTCCTTGCCCTGGAGGGCGCCGTAGTGGCGCTCGTTCAGGCGCCATGAACGGTCGACGGGGATCCAGTGGCGGTCCGCGGCCTCGAGGGCCAGCTGGGCCGTGCGGATCGCGCGCTTCTGGAGGGACGTGTGGACCACGTCGGGGAGGAGGTCGGCGTCCTTCAGGAGCTCGCCACCGCGGACTGCCTCCTTCTCGCCCTTCTCGTTCAGGTTGACGTCCACCCAGCCGGTGAACAGGTTCTTCGCGTTCCACTCGCTCTCGCCGTGGCGGAGGAGGATCAGCTTGTACGGTGCGTCGGCCATGGCGTCGAGCCTACCTAAGCGGTCTGGGCGGTGAGGCCCGCGCTCGGGGTGTGGACACGCGGTGGGCACGGCCCGACGTCCGGGCACGACGCCGGCTGACGATTGACGGTTCCTGTTAATGGGGTGGCGGTCCGACAGCCCGCTTATGTAAGTTGTGCTCGCTGCCTGAGACACTTACAACACTGGGGGATCACGAATGTCGCCAGCCACTCTGAGACGCGCTGCCCGGGAAACCGTCTCCGGACTCCCCCGCGAGTTCTGGTGGCTGTGGACCAGCACCCTCGTCAACCGGCTCGGCGGGTTCGTGGCCACGTTCATGGCCCTCTATCTCACCCTCGACCGCGGGTACTCGGCCTCGTACGCCGGTCTCGTCGCCTCCCTGCACGGGTTCGGCGGGGTCGTCTCCTCGCTCGGCGGCGGGGTCATGGCCGACCGGCTGGGACGGCGGCCGACCCTTCTCATCGCCCAGACCGCCACCGCCGCCTCCGTCGCACTGCTCGGCTTCATGACCACCCCGGCCGCCATCGCCGGGGTCGCCTTCCTCGTCGGCATGGCCTCCAACGCCTCCCGGCCGGCCGTGCAGGCGATGATGGCCGACATCGTCCGCCCCGAGGACCGCGTACGCGCCTTCTCCCTGAACTACTGGGCCATCAACCTCGGGTTCGCCGTCTCGTCCACGGCCGCCGGTCTCATCGCCGAGTTCAGCTACCTCGCCGGGTTCCTGATCGAGGCCGGGATGACCCTGGCCTGCGCGCTCGTCGTCTTCCTCAAGGTGCCCGAGTCCCGGCCGGCGGCCGTCGGTGCCAAGGACGCCAAGGACGACGTCAGCCTCGGGACCGTGCTGCGCGACGGCCGGTACATGGCCGTCGTGGGGCTGTCCTTCCTGGTCGCCCTGATCTTCCAGCAGGGGTCGGTGGGACTGCCGGTGGCGATGGGCCGGGCCGGTTTCTCCCCGGCCGACTACGGCCTGGCCATCGCCGTCAACGGCATCCTGATCGTGGTCCTGCAGATCCCCGTGACCCGGTTCATCGAGCACCGTGACCCGCGCACCCTGCTGATCGCCTCCTCGATCCTCGCCGGGTACGGCTTCGGGCTCACCGCCTTCGCCGGGTCGGTCGGCGTCTTCATGCTCACCGTGTGCGTGTGGACCCTGGCCGAGATCGTCAACGCGCCCACCCAGACCGGTCTCGTCGTCCGGCTGTCGCCGGTCCACGGGCGCGGGCGCTACCAGGGCATGTACACGTTGTCGTGGTCCGTCGCCGCGCTGGTCGCCCCCCTGATGTCGGGCGCGGTCATCGACCGGTTCGGCGCCCAGTGGCTGTGGGCGATGTGCGCGGTGGTGGGCACGGTGGCGGGCGCCGGGTACAAGGTGCTCATGCGGCGCCTGCCCGAGGAGGGCCTACCGGTCGCCGTGCGACAGCCGCGGACGGCCGGGTCCGCGCCGGGGCAGGAGCAGGCCGCCTGAGGCAGCCGCGTGGCGAGCGTCACATCCCGCCATGTCACATCCCGCCGGTCCGCTCCGTCACAGAGGTGTAAGCAGCGGCAAGACCACAGGAGCTGACCATGGACGCTCGGCTGAACCTCCACACCAACCCGCTCACCGGCAAGCTGTTCAAGCACTTCAACGCGGCGGGCAAGGTGATCGCGGACTCCACGCTGCCGGCCGCCACGCAGGAGCTGGTGAAGATCCGCGCCAGCCAGATCAACGGGTGCGCGTTCTGCACCGACATGCACACCAAGGACGCCACCGCGGCCGGCGAGACCGCCACCCGCTTGCACCTGGTCGCGACCTGGCGGGAGGCCACGGTGTTCACCGAGGCCGAGCGGGCCGCCCTGGAACTGGCCGAGCAGGGCACCCGGATCGCCGACGCGGCCGGCGGGGTCACGGACGAGGCCTGGGCGAACGCCGTCAAGCACTACGACGAGGAGCAGCTCGCCGCCCTGGTCGCGATCATCGCCCTGATCAACGCCTACAACCGCGCGAACGTCATCGTCCAGCAGCCCGCCGGCGACTACGTGCCCGGCATGTTCGGATGAGCTGATCCAGGGGGGCGTCAGGGATGCATCCGCGCCCCCTTCAGCACCTTGTCCACCCCGTTCCGCGGGCCGTACACCGCCAGCCCGACCAGGTCCAGCCCGGCCGTCGGGACCGCCCGGACCGCCGCGCGGTTGTCGCGGTCGTTGCCCGTCGAGAACAGGTCCGACGTGAACACCGCCCGCGGCAGGGCACGGCTCAGGGCCCTGTCGTGGGCCGCCTTCAGGGTCTCCTTCGTGCCCTCGAAGACCAGTACCGGCTGCCGGAACATCGGCAGGTACGCCACCCCGTCGGCGTCCTCGTACGGCTCTCCGATCACCTCGGGGACCGTCGCGCCCAGGCCGCTGACCAGGAACGCGGTGACGTTCAGGCGCTGCCAGGACTCCAGGTCCTCGCGCAGCAGTACGGCGATCTTCGTGTCGAAACGGATGGGTTCAGCGCTCATGGAATGAGACTGCCGATCGCCGTACGTCGTCGTCTTGTACGTTCTTTGCATGACCACCCGGCAGGAAGTCACCGCGTGGCGTCCCCGGGTGCCGGGTGTCACCGAGGTCTTCCACGCCCACTTCACCGAGTACGCCTATCCGATGCACGTCCATGACGCCTGGACGCTGCTCATCGTGGACGACGGGGCCGTACGGTACGACCTGGACCGGCATGAGCACGGCACCCCGCACGACACCGTCTCGCTGCTGCCGCCGCACGTTCCGCACAACGGCTCCCCGGCCACCCCGGACGGCTTCCGCAAGCGGGTGGTGTACCTCGACAGCAGCCGGCTGGGCGAAGAGCTGATCGGGGCGGCCGTGGACGGGCCCGACCTGCGCGACCCGGTGCTGCGGCGGCGCGTCGGCCGGCTGCACTCGGCCCTCGCCCGGCCCGGTGACGAGCTGGAGGCGGAGAGCCGGCTGACCCTCGTCGGGGAGCGGCTGCGGGACCATCTGCGGCGCCGGACGGAGCCGCCGGGGGTACGCCGCGACCCGGCCCTGGCCCGCCGGTTGCGGGAGCTGCTGGACGCACGGCTGGTCGACGGCGTCTCGCTGGAGGAGGCGGCACGGTTGCTGCACGCCCATCCCGCCCATCTGGTGCGGGCGTTCAGCGGCGCGTACGGCATCGCCCCGCACCAGTACCTGATGTCCCGCCGGGTCGGCCGGGCCCGCCGGTTGCTGCTGGACGGGCTGCCGCCGGGCGAGGTGGCCCCGGTGGCCGGGTTCTACGACCAGGCCCATCTCACCCGGCACTTCAAGAAGCTGGTCGGGGTGACTCCGGGGCGCTACCGCAGCGCGCGCTGAGCCTCGTACAGGTTGGGTGGGCGGACGGCGTCCGTGGTGCCGTACAGCTCCAGCCGGGAGTGCAGGTCACCGGTGAAGTCGGGGACGTCGATCTGGTCGAACTCCGTGACCGCGTTGATGCCGGCCGTCGCCGAGTACGGCGCCAGGCCGTCGATCCTCATCAGGCCCGCGCGGCCGTTGGTGACCCGGATGTTCCAGTGGGTGAAGCGGGCGCCGAAGAGCGGTCCGGCACTGGCGTCGCCGCCGTGGCGGCCGTTGTTGTTCACGGTGATGTCGGTGCGGACGTTGGCGAAGGGCAGCCCGCGGTGGCTGTCGAAGGTGCCCGTCCGCATGTCCCCGCGCGACCAGACGTTGTAGGAGGACAGGCCCTCGACGTTGATGCCGTGCAGCTGTGTGTCCGAGGGGGCGGGCACCGTGCGCTCCTCGATCGTGAAGTCCTCGATCAGGTTGTCGTGGGAGCCCTCGCGGCAGAAGTACGGGTGGTGCGAGCCACGGCCCGCGACCCGGGTGCGGCGCAGGGTGCAGGCGGAGGCGGCGACCAGGCCGAAGCCGTTGTCGACGTGGCGGACCGTGACGTCGTCCACCCAGCAGTCGTAGGCGCACTGGAGGACGACCCCGTTGTAGCCCTTGTCGAGGAGGTGGGGTGACTGCGGGGTCTGCACGGCCTCCAGGGTCAGGCCCTCGACGCCGGAGCCGGTCAACTCGGGGACATGGGTGGTCAGTCGGGGGTCCCACTCCGGGCGTACGTCGAGTGGGAGCGGGCGTTCGAGGGTGACGCGGCGGCCGTAGACGCGGGTGATGCGGACGGGCCACTCGTAGGGCACGTAGGACGTCAGTTTCGTTTTGTCGTCCCAGTGGTAGGCCGCCGGGCCGGGGCCGCCGCCCGCCATGTGCTGGAGGAGGGTGTGGGCGGGGTCGTCGGCGAGGCGGAGGAGGACCAGCTGGCCGGGGCGCAGCCGGGCCGGGTCGGTGACGGTGATCGTGTGGTCGCCCTGGCGGGCCGGCGCGACGGTGGTGAGGGTCGTCCACTCGTCCCGCTTGTTGCCGGTCCAGCCCTCGAAGGGCCAGGCGCGGGACCTGATGGCGGCGACCAGGGAGTCCCAACGTGCCCTCGGGGCGAGCCAGACGAGGCCGCCCGCCCAGGACCAGGAGGACTTGTCGCCGCCGTAGCGGGAGCCGTAGACGCCGATCAGCTCGGTGAGGTTCCTCGTCGCGTACAGCGTGGTACGGCCGCTGCCCGCGCCGCGCAGGACGACGTTCGAGTCACCGACGCGGATGACGTCGTCGATGCGGAAGGTGCCCGGCGGGATGGTGACCGTGCCACCGCCGGCCCTTCCGGCGGCGGCGAGGGCACGGTTGATCGCGGGGGCGGAGTCGGTGCTGCCGTCGGGCACGGCGCCGAAGTCGGTGACGTCGGCGACGACGCGGGGGCGGGGGAAGCGGGTGGCTCCGCCGCGGTGGCCGGACCGGCCGATGTAGGGGATCTGCGGGTGGGTGAACGGGGTGTGCCGGAACTCCTCCCAGAGGGAGGGGACTTCGGCCGCCCGGGCGGTGCCGGTCGCGGCGCCCAGGGCCACCGCCGTCGCGCCCGCGAGCAGGGCCCGTCTGGTGAGGTGCGCGTTGCTCATGTCCACCCGCCCCTTCATCCTCATGCTGATTCATGAATATGAACGTCGTTCAGGAATGCGTTGGCGGTGAGCATGCCACCGCATCCCTCGGACGGGAAAGAGGTCGTACGAAAGAAAGGCGGGTCAGTCGGCCGGGCGTTCGATCAGGTGCTTGAACGCGTCCAGGTTCCGGGTGGACTCGCCGCGGGAGACGCGCCAGGCGTACTCCTTGCGGATCGAGGAGGCGAAGCCCAGTTCCAGGAGGGTGTTGAAGGCGCCGTCGGCGGCTTCCAGGACCTGACCGAGGAGCCGGTCGATCTCGTCCGGGCTGACCGAGGCGAGCGGGAGGCGGGCGGTGACGTAGATGTCGCCCAGGCGGTCGACGGCATAACTCACGCCGTACAGCTTGAGGTTGCGCTCCAGGAGCCAGCGGTGGACGCCGGCCTCGTTCTCGTCGGGGTGACGGATGACGAAGGCGTTGAGGGAGAGGGAGTGGCGGCCGACGAGGAAGGAGACCGTCGTGGAGAGCTTGCGGGTACCGGGGAGTTTGACCACGTAGTTTCCGGTCTCGGGGCTCTCCCACTCCAGTTCGGCGTCCTTGAGGACGGCCTCCAGGACCTGCCCGGCCTTCTCGACGTCACCCATGGTGGGAGCGTACGCGACGGCGGTGGGCCTGGGTCGCGGCCGTGTAGACGTCGGCGGTGGCGGCGGCCGCCGTGTCCCAGCCGAAGGACTGCGCGTGCCGGGCGGCGGCCTGCCCCATGCTCGCCGAGAGGGACGGTTCGTCGGCGAAACGGCCCAGCACGCGCGCGTAGTCGGCCGGGTGGTGGCCGCGCACGAGGAAGCCGGTGTCACCGTCGCGCACGGCCACCGGCAAGCCGCCGACGGAGGCCGCGAGCACCGGGGTGCCGGCCGCCTGCGCCTCTATGGCGACCAGACCGAAGGACTCGCTGTAGGACGGCATGACGAGGACGGACGCGGCCCGGAACCAGTCCGCGAGCTGCTCCTGGCCGACCGGCGGCCGGAACCGTACGACGTCCGCGATGCCGAGCCGGGCGGCGAGCTTCTGCAGCCCCTCCGGTTTGGCGAGCCCGCTGCCGCTGGGGCCGCCGACGACGGGGACGAGGATGCGGGAGCGCAGCTCGGGGCGCTCGTCGAGCAGCACGGCCACCGCGCGCAGGACGATGTCCGGGGCCTTCAGGGGCTGTATGCGGCCCGCGAACAGCGGGATCAGGGCGTCCTGCGGGAGGCCGAGGCGGGCGCGGGCGGCGGCGCGGCCGTCGGCGGGACGGAAGCGGTCGAGGTTCACACCCGGGTGGACGACGGCGACCTTGGCGGGGTCGGCGGCATAGTGCCGGACGAGTTCGCCGGCCTCCTCGGCCGTGTTGGCGATGAGCCGGTCGGCGGCGGAGACGATCTGGGTCTCGCCGATGACCCGGGCGGCGGGCTCGGGGGTGTCGCCGTCGGCCAGGTTGGCGTTCTTGACCTTGGCCATGGTGTGCATGGCGTGCACCAGGGGGACGCCCCAGCGCTGGGCGGCGAGCCAGCCGACGTGACCGGAGAGCCAGTAGTGGGAGTGGACGAGGTCGTAGTGGCCGGGGCGGTGACCGGCCCAGGCCTGCATCACGCCGTGTGTGAAGGCGCACAGCTGGGCCGGGAGGTCCTCCTTGGCGAGGCCCTCGTAGGGGCCCGCGTCGATGTGCCGGACGAGGACGCCGGGGGCCAGCTCGACCGTGGGGGCGAGGCCGCCCGCCGTGGCCCGGGTGAAGATCTCGACCTCGATGTTGATCGCCGCGAGCCGCTGGGCCAGCTCCACGATGTAGACGTTCATGCCGCCGGCGTCGCCGGTGCCGGGCTGGTGGAGCGGGGAGGTGTGCACGGAGAGCATGGCGATCCGGCGGGGCCTTCGGTGCAGCCGGAGCCGGGGGGTGGCCGACGGGGAGCGTCGCCCGAGCCTGCTGACGTACTGGCTCACGTGGCGTTCCTCCTTGCTGCGGGCATGCCGGGCAGAGGACCGAACCGCCCTCCAAGGGGGTCCAACAGCGGATGGGTGCCCCGCCATTTCCCGAACAAGCCGCTTTACCCAATCATTACCTGCGATCAGGCAACGGTGTCCGCCGTGCCCGGCGGGGATCGAGTGCCCCGACGGGCACCGGACCGCCACGGCGCCCACTTACCCTCGTAGGCATGACAGCCCGCACAGCGCTCCTCCCCCACTCTCGGCTTCGCTCGACCGGGGCGACCCCCGTCGTGGGAACGGTGACGCGCGGGACGACCAACCCCAACCGGCTGCGCCGCATGGACCGGTGGATCGCGGCCACGCACGGCGCCGAGCTGCGGCGCGCGGGCGATCCGCTGGCCGTCGACCTGGGATACGGCGCCGCACCCTGGACCGCCGTGGAGCTGCTGCACCGGCTGCGCGCGGCAGCGCCCCGCGCGCGCGTGGTCGGCGTCGAGATCGAACCGGAGCGGGTGGCGGCGGCCGGCCCGTACGAGCGGGACGGGCTGGTCTTCCGGCACGGCGGCTTCGAGATCCCGGTCGCCGGCCGCCCGGTGCTCATCCGGGCCGCCAACGTGCTGCGGCAGTACGACGAGACCGAGGTCGCCGCCGTCTGGGAGCGGCTGTGCGCACGGCTCGCCCCGGCGGACGGCACCTCGCGCGGCGGGCTGCTGGTCGAGGGAACGTGCGACGAGATCGGGCGGCGGCACGTGTGGGTGGCGCTCGGCCCGGAAGGCCCGCGCACGGTCACCTTCGCCACCCGGCTGGGCTCCCTGGACCGCCCCTCCGACCTCGCCGAGCGCCTGCCGAAGGCGCTGATCCACCGCAACGTCCCCGGCGAGCCCGTGCACGCCTTCCTGCGCGACTTCGACCGCGCCTGGGCCGCCGCCGCGCCCTACGCCTCCTACGGCGCCCGTCAGCGCTGGATCCGCACCGTCCGGGACCTCACCGCCGACTGGCCGGTGACGGATTCCGCGGCGCGCTGGCGTCAGGGCGAAGTGACGGTGGCGTGGAGCGCGTTGGCGCCCCTGACCTGACATCACCCTTCCGGGGACGCCGGAACGGAACGATCTCCGTGCGTCGTTCGTCACACCGGCGGGGAGATCGTCGTACTCGCCGGTCACCGGGGGAAATCCGACTTCCGCCGGCCTCTGTCACTTTGCGCGCCGCCGTGGCACGATCCCTCAGGCGACCGTAAGTTACTGACAGTAAATCAGCTTGGGGGAAGTGGTATGGGTACGGGCAAGCGCGGCCTGCTCACGGCCGCCCTGACCGTGGTCTGCGCGGTGACCGTGCTCGCGGCTCCCGGCGCGGCGTTCGCGGCCCCCACCCCCACCCCCTCGTCGAGCGGTTCTGCGGCCACCCCGACGCCGAGCGGTTCGCCGGCCACTCCGACTCCCCCGCCGGACAAGGATCTTGAGCAGGTCCGCGAGAAGCTCGACACGCTGTACCACGACGCGGCCGTCGCCACCGACGCCTACAACGCGGCCGAGGAGAAGGCGAAGAAGCAGTCCGCCGAGATCGTCGCGCTGGCGAAGAAGATCGTCGAGGGACAGCAGAAGCTGAAGAAGCTCAAGGACCAGGCGGGCGCGTCCGCCCGGGCCCAGTACCGCACCGGCGGGCTGTCGCCCACCGCCCAGTTCCTGCTCAGCGACGACCCGGGACAGGTCCTGGACGGGGCCGGACTGGTCTTGCAGGGCCAGCAGGCGGCGAAGAAGCTGCTCGGTGAAATGACCCGCACGCAGAAGGAGTTGCGGGAGTACGCCGACGACGCCTCCGCCCGGTGGAAGAAGCTGGAGGCGGGCCGCAAGGCCAAGGCCGCCGCCAAGAAGAAGATCGAGCAGCAGATCGCCGCCGCCAAGAAACTCGAGTCGAAGCTGGAGAAGAAGCAGCGGGAACGGCTCGCCGAGCTGGAGGAAGAGGCCGCCCGCAAGGCCCAGACCGCCTGGCTGGACACCGGCGCCCTCAAGGACGTCGACGGCAAGGCCTCCGTGCAGGGCAAGCAGGCCGTGCGGTTCGCCACCGCCCAGCTCGGCAAGCCCTACGTGTGGGGCGCCGAGGGGCCGGACGCCTTCGACTGCTCGGGACTGACCTCCCAGGCCTGGGCGGCGGCCGGCCACCCCGTTCCGCGCACCTCGCAGGAACAGTGGAAGCAGCTGAAGCACGTCGCCACCAAGGACATGCGCCCCGGCGACCTCGTCATCTACTTCGACGACGCCAGCCATGTCGCCCTGTACATCGGGGACGGCACGATCATCCACGCCCCGCGCCCCGGGCGGACGGTGACGGTCGCGGGCGCCGGCTCGATGCCGATCCTGGGTGTCGTACGCCCCGACGCGTGAGGCGCGTCATGAAGCGGGGGGACGGGCCGCGTCATTCGGCCATACCCCCGGTGACGCACGTCATGTGACGCACCGCACGGCCGCTCGCCGCCCAAACCGGGCCAGGACGTGAGCTTCGTCATCCCCTCCGGGCCCTCACCGTGTCCAACTGCGGTACGGAAAGCGGCATATGACAGCGGTCTGCACGGGAGCGACGCGGCTCACACCATTCCATCGGGGCGGGCACAGCCGCTATGGTCACCCGTCGGTGGGTCGAGACCCCTCGACGCGCCGTGCCCTCGGGGGGAGGGAAGGAACCCAAGACGATGCCCGTACCCGTACCGCGGCAGAGAGCGATCCCGGCCGTGGAGAGTGGTCAGGCGCAGGCCGCCTCCGCAGTCGGCGGCCCCCTCAAGGAAGAGGCCCACCGCGACGCCACGCCCACCAGCGGCACCGGCGCCACTCTCACCCTGCTGATGATCGAGGACGACCCGGCCGCCTCGCCGATCGTGCCCGGCCTGCTGGACTGGGCCGGCAAGCCGATCCGCGTCCGCACCGCCCGCAACCTCACCGAGGCCGAGCGGCTGCTCACCGACGACGTCCACTGCATCCTGCTGGACCTCGCGCTCCCGGCCCCGGGAGGCAGCGACGCGGACGACGAGCTGGCCGTGCTCAAGCACGTGCTGCAGCTCGCGCCGCGGCACGCCGTGCTCGCGCTGACCGCTTCCGCCGACGCCGAGCGCGGCGCCGAGGCCGTGCGCGTGGGCGCCCAGGACTACCTCTTCCGGGACGAGCTGGACGGCCGTCTGCTCAGCCGCGCCATCCGGTACGCGGTGGAGCGGAAGCGGTCCGACACCGCCGAGCGCCGGCTCGCCGAGGGCAAGCTGCGCGCGCAGGAGAACCGCCGTCTGGAGCGCGGTCTGCTGCCCACCCCGCTGCTGGAGGGCTCCTCGCTGCGCTTCGCCGCGCGCTACCGCCCCGGCCGCTCCCGGGCCCTGCTCGGCGGCGACTTCTACGACGCCGTCCGCACCCCGGACGGCACCGTGCACGCCATGATCGGTGACGTCTGCGGCCACGGCCCGGACGAGGCCGCGCTCGGCGTGGAGCTGCGCATCGCCTGGCGGGCACTGACCCTGGCCGGGCTGTGCGGGGACGAGTTGCTGAGCACGCTGCAGGAGGTGCTGGAGCACGAACGCGCCGACGAGGAGATCTTCGCGACGCTGTGCACGGTGGACATCGCCCCCGACGGCCGCCGCGCGGGCCTGTGCCTGGCCGGTCATCCGGCGCCGCTGATCGCCCGCCCCGGCCGGCCCGCGCGGCTGCTGCCGTACGACAACAACGGCCCCGCCCTCGGCCTGCTGCCCGGCGCCCGCTGGCCGCGCATGCAGGTGGAGCTGGGCGCCGAGTGGAGCCTGATGCTCTACACCGACGGCCTGATCGAGGGCCGGGTCGGTGCGGACGGGGACCGGCTCGGCCAGGACGGCATGGTGCAGATGATCCGCCGCCAGCTCTCCGAGGGGCTGCGGGGCGAGGAGTTGCTGCGGGCCGCGGTGCACGAGGTACGCGACCTCAATGGCGGTGAGCTGACGGACGACGTGGCGGTCGTGCTGCTGGACCGGACCGGCTGAGCGGCGGCCCGCCGTTCGTGGACCGGACCGGCTGAGCGGCGGCCCGCCGTTCATGGACCGGACCGGCTGAGCGGCGGCCCGCCGTTCATGGACCGGTCGCACGCCGGTTTCCGGTCCGCTGTGGCCGGCCGCGCGGTTCCCCGCGCCCGCTGCGGGGCGCTTCAGCGACCGCCGTTCCACGGGCCGTAGGGACCGTCGCTGCTGCTTCCGCCGCGGCGGCGGCCCCACCCGCGGCCGCCGGAGACCTGCTGGAGCGCCGGGCGGACGTCCACGAAGAAGACGATCGTGGCCACCAGACCCGCCAGCTGCAGGAACAGCATCGGAACCAACAGGTTCACCGCGACCACGACACCCAGGATGATCAGCCAGAAGCCCTTGTTCTGCTTGTCGGCGGCGCGGTAGGCGTCCTCGCGGAACAGCGCGGCCATCACGAAGGCCACCACGGCCATGGCCAGCATGGCGGTGAAGACCAGCCACATGAGGCCGCCGAATGCCGTCATCAGCACAATGCCCACCACCTGAGTCGAGTCGTCGCTACAGCCACCGTACCCACCCAACGGGCCGGACACCCCGAAGGTGCCCGGCCCGTACGCGCCTCGTCGGTCACGGTCACTTGGCCGGCGGGGTCGTCTTCTTCGCGGTGGTGCCGTTCTTGCGGGGGGCCGGTGCCTTCTTCGCCACGGGCTTCGTCTCCGCCGCGGGCTCGGTCCTGGGCCCGGCCGGCTTCGGCTCGTCGCTGACCTCGACCGGATCGGGCTTGCCCTCGACAGCGATGGCCAGGTCCTCGATCTCCTCGGCGGCCTCGCCGCGCCAGGTCTTCACGGCCTGCTCCCCGTGCTCGGCGACCTTCTCGTAGGTCTCGCGGGCCCTGACGGCGTACTCGGCGGCGACGCCGACACCGCGCAGGGCGAGGTCCTGGGCGGTCTCACCGAGCTTCTTCAGGTCGACGTCGAGGGTGCCGAAGAACTCGTTGACCCTGGTCTGGAGGGTCTCCTGCGCCTCCTTGGCCCGGGCCGCGGCCTTCTCCTGCACGGCCTTCGGGTCGGTGTTGCGCACGGCCTCGATGCGGGCCGGGGCCTCGGCGCGCAGCTGCTCGACCAGGCCGGGCACCTTCCGGGCCTGCTGGAGGGCGAGGTCGGCGGTGCCGGCGGCGAAGTAGAGCGGGGTCGGGTCGCTGAGGGTCTTGCGCAGGTCGTCGGTGATGGCCATGGTGATGGTCCTCCCGGATTCGCGTTCGGCTGAGGTTGGTGTGGTCCGCGGTGGGGCGGCCGGCGCCCTGGTCCGGTTACCCGGCCGTCCGCCGCGGACCGGCATCGTCTTCGTCGGCCGTGCGGGTGCCGCGCACGGCGGTGCCGCCGGTGCCCTCGTCCGTGAACCCCGCGCCGTTCTCGTCGTCCTCGTCCGCGGCGGGCTCGCCGATCCCGAATCCGTTCTCTTTCCGGAAGGACTCGTAGATCTGGAGCAGCACCTGCTTCTGCCGCTCGTTGAGCGAGGGATCGGCGAGGATGACGGCGCGCGTCTCCACTTCATCCCGGTCCCGCTCGGCGTCGAGGATCCCGGCGCGGACGTACAAGGTCTCGGCGGAGATGCGCAGGGCCTTGGCGACCTGCTGGAGCACCTCCGCGCTCGGCTTGCGCAGCCCGCGCTCGATCTGGCTCAGGTACGGATTGGACACCCCGGCGGCGTCGGCGAGTTGCCGCAGCGACAGCTGGGCGTTGCGCCGCTGCTCGCGCAGGTACTCACCGAGATTGCCGACGTTCAGCGATGCCATGCCTCCACCTTGCCCCACCTTCGCTAACAATTGCAAGCACCCGCTTGCAATTGTGTGTCGAAGCGGAACGGGCTTCGGCGGGGACCGGTCAGAATTCGAGAAGCACCGCGCGTGGCGCTGCGGCTAGCGTGTCGGGGGCGGCCCCCCCAGAGACGGAGAGACGATGACCACGACCACGAGGACCCACGCCCCGGCGTCCGCGCCGGACCTCGCCGACCGCCACGACCTGATCCGGGTGCAGGGCGCGCGGGAGAACAACCTCAAGGACGTCAGCGTCGAGATCCCCAAGCGCCGGCTGACGGTGTTCACCGGCGTCTCCGGCTCGGGCAAGAGCTCCCTGGTGTTCGACACCATCGCCGCGGAGTCGCAGCGGCTGATCAACGAGACCTACAGCGCCTTCGTACAGGGCTTCATGCCGACGCTGGCGCGGCCCGACGTCGACGTCCTCGACGGGCTCACCACCGCGATCATCGTCGACCAGCAGCGGATGGGCGCCGACCCCCGGTCCACCGTCGGCACCGCCACCGACGCCAACGCGATGCTGCGCATCCTCTTCAGCCGCCTCGGCACCCCGCACATCGGCTCGCCCAAGGCGTTCTCCTTCAACGTCGCCTCGATCAGCGGAGCGGGCGCGGTCACCCTGGAGCGCGGCGGGCAGACCGTCAAGGAGCGGCGCGAGTTCAGCATCGTCGGCGGCATGTGCCCGCGCTGCGAGGGCCGCGGCTCGGTCACCGACATCGACCTCACCCAGCTCTTCGACGACTCCAAGTCCCTGAGCGAGGGCGCCCTGACCATCCCCGGCTACAAGCCCGGCGGCTGGAACCACCGCCTCTACACCGAGTCCGGCCTCTTCGACCCGGACAAGCCGATCCGCACGTTCACCAAGAGGCAGCTGCACGACTTCCTGCACCGCGAGCCGGCCAGGATGAAGATCGCGGGCATCAACATGACCTACGAGGGACTCGTCCCGCGGATCCAGAAGTCGATGCTCGCCAAGGACCGGGAGGCGATGCAGCCGCACATCCGGGAGTTCGTGGACCGGGCGGTCACCTTCACCACCTGTCCCGAGTGCGAGGGCACCCGGCTGAGCGAGGCGGCCCGGTCGTCGAAGATCCAGGGCGTCAGCATCGCCGACGCCTGCGCCATGCAGATCAGCGACCTGGCGGAATGGGTGCGCGGCCTGGCCGAGCCGTCCGTGGCGCCGCTGCTCACCTCGCTGGGCGACACCCTCGACTCGTTCGTCGAGATCGGCCTCGGCTACCTCTCGCTCGACCGTCCCGCGGGCACGCTCTCGGGCGGCGAGGCGCAGCGCGTCAAGATGATCCGGCACCTCGGCTCCTCGCTCACCGACGTCACCTACGTCTTCGACGAGCCCACCATCGGCCTGCACCCGCACGACATCCAGCGGATGAACGACCTGCTGCTGCGCCTGCGCGACAAGGGCAACACCGTGCTGGTCGTGGAGCACAAGCCGGAGGCGATCGCGATCGCCGACCATGTCGTCGACCTCGGTCCCGGCGCGGGCACGGCGGGCGGCACCGTCTGCTTCGAGGGCACCGTCGAGGGGCTGCGGGCCAGCGGCACCCTCACCGGCCGCCATCTCGACGACCGGGCCGCCCTGAAGGAGACGGTGCGCAAGCCGACCGGCGCGCTGGAGATCCGTGGCGCCACGACGCACAACCTGCGGGGCGTCGACGTCGACATCCCACTCGGCGTGCTCGCCGTCGTCACCGGTGTCGCCGGCTCGGGCAAGAGTTCCCTCGT
The DNA here is from genome assembly GCF_056432605.1 of Streptomyces sp. NPDC045022. Taxonomy (NCBI): domain Bacteria; kingdom Bacillati; phylum Actinomycetota; class Actinomycetes; order Kitasatosporales; family Streptomycetaceae; genus Streptomyces; species Streptomyces sp. NPDC045022. Next base: position 20,922 of record NZ_JBWKIR010000007.1, on the reverse strand, counting down.
GCACGGGTCGATCCCGGCCGGCGAGGGCGTGGTGTCGATCGACCAGACCCCGATCCGCGGCTCGCGCCGGAGCAACCCGGCGACGTACACCGGACTGCTCGAGCCGATCCGCAAGGCCTTCGCCAAGGCCAACGGCGTGAAGCCCGCACTGTTCAGCGCCAACTCCGAGGGCGCCTGCCCCACCTGCAACGGCGCCGGCGTCGTCTACACCGACCTGGCGATGATGGCCGGCGTCGCCACCACCTGCGAGGAGTGCGAGGGCAAGCGGTTCGAGGCCTCGGTGCTGGAGTACCACCTCGGCGGCCGGGACATCAGCGAGGTGCTGGCGATGTCGGTGACCGAGGCCGAGGAGTTCTTCGGCGCCGGCGAGGCGCGCACCCCCGCCGCCCACCGGATCCTGCGGAACATGGCCGACGTGGGCCTCGGCTACCTCACCCTCGGCCAGCCGCTCACCACGCTCTCCGGCGGTGAGCGGCAGCGGCTGAAGCTGGCCACCCACATGGCCGAGAAGGGCGGTGTCTACGTCCTCGACGAGCCGACCACCGGCCTCCACCTCGCCGATGTCGAACAACTGCTCGGCCTGCTCGACCGGCTCGTCGACTCCGGCAAGTCCGTCATCGTCATCGAGCACCACCAGGCGGTCATGGCCCACGCCGACTGGATCATCGACCTCGGCCCGGGCGCCGGCCACGACGGCGGCCGCGTCGTCTTCGAGGGCACCCCGGCCGACCTCGTCGCCGCCCGCTCCACCCTCACGGGCGAACACCTCGCGGACTACGTCGGCGCCTGAGCCGGCCCCTCCGTCGGTTACCCGGCCGGCAGCGAAGCGCAGTCCGACCAGGCCGGGCGGCTCAGCAGGGGACGGAAGTCGGTGAAGAGGGAGAGGAGAGCGGGCCCCCACTGGCCGCGGAATTCCGGGTCCACGCAGGCCAGGTCCAGTTCGTTGGCGGCGGTCAGTTCGGCGACGTCCCGGCGCGGACCGGACTCGGGGAGATGGGCACGGCCGGTGAAGCGGTCGTGGAAGAGGCCGTCGGCCGCGGGGAGCGCCGGATAGGTGGCCTTCCGGTCGCAGGACGCGTAGAGGTACACGATCGATTCGGCCTCCGTGCCGATGATCGCCGCGAGGTCGGTACGGCGGTCCAGGGGGAGGAGAGCCGTGGGGAAGCCGTCGGTGCCGTAGCAGGCGTGGCACAGGCCCGCGAGGCGAAGGGCCGGTCGGGCGCCCCAGTCGGCGAGGCGCCGTTCGACGCGCCGGAGGTGGGCGAGGAGGGTGCCGCCCGGGTGGGCGAGACCGGCGGCACCCAGGTCGCGCAGGAGGGCGACCGCCTGAGCGGATGCGGCCGGTGCGGCCGGCTCCTGGGACGTGGACACGGTGTTTCCTCCGTCCGGCTCTCGGCGGTGGCAGGGATCCGCCGGCGGCCCTACCGGGCCTGGTTCGGGTCTGCCGATCATCCGGGGGCATCGGCACTCCGGTCAATCCTCGGGATCTCTTCGCACACCCAAGCTCCGGCTCGACTTCGGCGAGCCACTCGCCGCGTACAGCAACTCCCGGATTCCCTGCTCCTGTTCGGCCCCCTCGCTCCACACGAGCCGCAGTCGCAGGTCGAAGGTGGGCAGCGGCAGGCGGACCAGGCGGCCGGCGGACCAGGGCGTCGGCGACGGCGACGGCGACGGCGAAGCGCGGTAGCAGGGCGGGACCGAGACCCTGCTCCGCCCAGGCCGGCAGCACCGGGACGCCACCGTGCCGGGCTCAGCGGCCGGCTGACCCGAGCCACTCCTCCAGCGTCCCGAAGTCGGCCTCCGTGAGCCCGTACCGGTGGTCGACCCGGTGCAGCAGGGCCGGACCGGGATGGTGGACGGCGGTCCAGGCGCGGTCCGCCTCGGTGATCTCGTCGTCCACCCAGATGAAGGGCCGGCCCGCCGCCCAGGCGACCAGCGGCCGGGTCTTCCAGTGCCGCAGACCGGGCGGCGCGTTCTCGTCCGGCCACTCCACGACCGGCAGCGGGGGCAGGCCCAGCCAGGGTCCGAGGCAGGAGTTGGCGTCGTCCATCCAGGTCGTGGCCCACACCAGCTCGCAACCCAGCGCGGCGAGCCGGGCGCCGAGCGCCGGGTCGACGCGGCGCAGCAGCGGGTGCGTGGCGGCGACGGCCGGCGGGCCCGCGTACACCCGGTAGGCCCGGTCCGCCGCCCCGAACGGGATGAGCGGGCCGTCGACGTCGAGGAAGAGCAGCGTCACGGTCCAGGGTCAGCCCTGCGAACCCGGCACGTCCAGATCGGCTGAGCCCTGTGCCGTGAGGATCTCGTCGATCCCGGTGCGGTGGGCCTTCTCCCAGTAGTCCAGGGTCTCGGTGGCCTCCTTGGCGAGTCCGGCGTGCGCGGCCACCAACCTCCGCCCCGCGGGCGGCCGGTACGACGACCACGCCGGGCGGGCAGCTCCCGGTGCACGCCGGGCCGGCGACGCGTGGCGCGGGTCCCCACAGGGGGCGTATGCCGATGTCCATGACCTGCTCACGGCCGAGGAGGTCGGCGAGGGGGATGGTGGGGACGGGACGGCGGGGGCTCAGAACGGCAGGGGCCGGGCGTGCACCACGTCCAGCCGGGACACCGCCCGCGTCAGCACCACGTACAGCCGGTGGGCGCCCCGCTCCTCCGCCTCGGCCACGGCTGCCGGTTCCACGGCGACGACATGGTCGTACTCCAGGCCCTTGACCAGGCTCGCGGGTACGACGGTGACGCGGGCACCGAGTGCGTCGGGGCCGGCCGAGCCGATACCGGACGCGGTGAGCGCCTCCCGTACGCCGTCCACGTCCGCGTCCGCCGCGACGACCCCGACCGACCCCTCCCTGGTGAGGGCGTCCCGTACGGCGGTCACGGTCGTGCCGAGGACGTCCTCGGTCGGGTGGACGGTCAGCTCGCCGTCCGTGCGCAGGGACCGGGCGGCCGGTACGGCCACGCCGAGGCGGGCGAGCAGCCGGTTGGCCAGCTCGACGACCGCCGCGGGCACCCGGAACCCGGTGGTCAGCGGCACCACGGCCGCGTCCGGCCTGCCGAGGTGGCGCAACTGGACGGACCAGTCCCGGGCGGCCCACGGCGTGGTGCCCTGGGCGAGATCGCCGAGGACGGTCAGCGAGCCGAAGGCGGCCCGGCGGGCGATGGCCCGGCACTCCATAAGAGACAGGTCCTGCGCCTCGTCCACGACGATGTGGCCGTAGCCCTCGGGGTGTGCGATCAGTCCGGACAGCTCGTCGATGAGGACGAGGTCGGCGGCCGACCAGCGGGCGGACTTCCACGAGCGCGGCGGGCGCGGCCACAGCAGCGCTGCCTGCTCCTCCGGGTCGAGCAGTCCGTCGGCCGCCCGGGCCAGCACCGTGCGGTCGGTGAGGAGTTCGGCGAGGACCTCCTCGGCGCGGGCCTTGGGCCAGACGGTGTCGAGGTGGGCGGTGAGCGGCCGGGAACGCTCGACACGGCGGACCCAGGAGGCCGGCCGGACCCCGGAGCGCCGCTCGGCCTGCTCCCGCAGGCGCCGTACCACCCGGGTGCGCACCCGCTCCCGGCCGACGGCGTACGGCGGCTGCTCGGCGCGCACCTGCTCGACGATGGCGGCCAGTTCACCGGCGGGCACCCGCCATCGGTAGGAGCCCTCCGGTACGGCGAGGTCGGCCACGCCCTCGACGGTCACGCGCGCGTACAGCGCCCGGCGCAGCACCTCGGCCATGCGGGCGTCGTGCTTGACGGTCGCCGTGGGGACGGGGTCGGTGCCGGTGACCGGGTGGTGGGCGATCTCGGCCTGGAGGGTGGACTGCCGGACGCCCGTCTCACCGAGGGCGGGCAGCACCTCGGCGATGTAGCCGAGGAAGGTGGGGTTGGGGCCGAGGATGAGCAGGCCGGAGCGCTGGAGCCGCTTGGGGTGGGTGTAGAGCAGGTAGGCGGCGCGGTGCAGGCCGACGGCGGTCTTGCCGGTGCCGGGGGCGCCCTGCACGCACACGGAGTCGGCGAGGTCCGCCCGCACGAGGTCGTCCTGTTCGGGCTGGATGGTGGCGGCGATGTCCCGCATGGGTCCGACCCGGGGCCGTTCGATCTCGCGGGCGACGATGTCGCTCGCCCGTGACTCGCCCCGGTCCAGGTGCTCGTCCTCCAGGCCGGTGAGGTCGGCCGAGTCGCCCTGGGTGCCCGGCGCCCAGCCGAACCGGCGCCGTGTCCCGACACCCTGCGGGGCGCGGGCGCTCGCCTGGTAGAAGGCGCGGGAGACGGGGGCCCGCCAGTCGACGACCAGGGGCGGGGCGGCCGGGTCCTCGGTGATCCGGACCCGGCCGACGTGGTAGTGCTGGCCGCCGTGCCCGGGTGCCTGGTCGGTGAAGTCGAGACGCCCGAAGAACAGCGGTCCGGGCGGCAGTTCGCGCATGGCCTTGGCCTGGCTGCGCAACCGGTGACCGAGGACCTCGGCGTCGGCACCGGAGGCGGAGACGTCCTCTCCGACGACGACCTGTTCGGCGGCGCCCTCGATCATCGCGACGAGGGCGGCGCGGCAGGTGTCGTGGTAGGCGCGCTCGGCGTGGAGGGCGGCATCGAGGGCGGGGTGGACTGACGTCATGACCCCAGCGTACGGGAAATTTGTAACCGAGTTAAATTTTTAACCGAGTCTCATTCGGTGTCCTCGGCGTCTCGCCCGAGCGGTCCCGGCACCCCCGCGGCCAGTCGCCCGAACGCCCGCTCGGCCGCCCGCACCGCGTCCGGCGCGACCCGCTCGACACTCTCCCCCGCCGCGATCCGCCGCCAGTTCTCGTGGGCGAGAACGCGCTGGACGGCGATGATCTGCCCCGCCGCCAGCCGGGCGTCCAGCCCCCCGCCCAGGGCCGCGGCGAGCGCCGCCTCCGACCGCTCCAGATAGCCGTACACCCGAGCCACCAGGGCCGGGGTCCCGTACAGCAGGGTGTGGAAGGCGAGCACCGCGGGATGGTCGTTCAGCCCGGTGACCGGATCACGCCGCTCCAGCCCGGCGAGGAAGTTCCGGCGCAGCGCGTCCACCGGATCGGCCGCCCCGGCGACCACCCGCGCGGCCTCCGCCTCATGGTCCGCGATCCGGTGCAGCACGAGGTCTTCCTTGGCCGGGAAGTACCGGAAGAGGGTCGGCTTGGAGATCCCGGCCGCCGCGGCGACCTCCGCCACCGAGACCGCGTCGAAGCCCCGCTCCAGGAACAGCCCGACGGCGATGTCCGAAACGTCCTGGTACATCCGCTGCTTCTTGCGCTCACGCAGGCCCATCTCTCCCATGGGGGGAGCCTACGCAGGCGCTGAGGGACGCGTCAGTCACCCGCCTGCGGCCCGGGCACCGGGCCCACCGGGGAGGACGCGCGCAAGGGGCGGGCAGGAGCCCAGAGATCGTCGAAGAGCTGACGGCGGCGCCGAATGGTCTCCTCCGCCACCGGCCCGTCGTCCAAGTGCCAGCGGGTCAGCAGCGTGGCGTCCCCGATGGGGTCGAGCAGTTCCCCTCGGGTTTCGCCCTCCGCGGGAGGCGGGCTGTACCGGTCCGGCCGCCGCCTGACCTTGTCGTAGATGCCCTCGACCAGGCGGTCGTCGTTGATGAGATGCAGTTTCAGGATCGGCGACGTGTGCAGCACCCGGAACTGGAGGTCCAGCGTCCCCAGCCCGGCGTGGCGCATCGTGCTGACCGTGTCGTTCAGGTCCGACTCGAAACCGAGGATCTTGCCTCTCAGGTAGGCACGGAACGCCGCCGCGTCGCCGACCGTGCCGTTCAGCACCAGCCCGGGCAGCTCGATCTCCTTGCTGAAGTCGGGCACGAGATAGCGGACGGTCACCTCGCGCCGCGGATTGGGAGGCAGGTCCTCGAGGAACTGCTTCAGTCGGGGGGCGGTGTTCTCCCCGGTGAAGCCCATGATGGCCAGCTGGACGTTCTCCTTGCGCCGCAGCTCCCGGTGGATCTCCTCCAGCAGTTCGTCCTTGGTGACCTGCACGCCCGGCGCCGAACGCTGTGCCACTCCGAACTCCGCGACATGCTCGCTCAGGACACGGATGGTGTCCCGCAGGTCCACCACGGCCTCCCGCTGGTCCGCATGGGCCACGGTCAGCCGTTCCATGGCGTCCCGCTGGGTCTCGTGAGCCGAGTTCAGCCGCTGTACCTCGCTGTAGAGCACATAGCCGACCAGGCTCAGCAGCGCACCGCCGATGTACGCCTTGCCCTCCAAGGCGTCACCCACCGGCTTGACGAACTGGGCGATCAGGCCGACGGCGAAGACCATCAGCAGCAGAATCCTGGAGACCGTGCCCTCGGCCTGCGCCCAACGGGCTGCCACCCTGTTTCTCAGCGTGCTGTCCGCCACCAGATCCCCCCGCCGGCAAGCACCTTGGAACCGTCGTGTTCATGGTGCCCGGTGAGCGGCCCGGTGAGGAAGGGGGCGAGCCGTGCCCGACTCAGCGTGACAGGCGTTCCTGCAGCGGCTGGTACGAGGCCAGCACGACCTTCGCCCCGGCATCGCGCATCCGCTGCCGCTTCACGGCATCGCGCCCGATGCCGATGAACCGGACCCCCGCTTGCTCGGCCGCCATGAAGTCCGTCGGGGTGTCCCCGATCATCACCGCCTCTTCGGGCGGCAGCCGCAGATCCCGCAGGGCACGGCGCAGGACGTCCGGGTGCGGCTTCATCAGATCGGGGTCGGCGCTCCGGCCGTGGACGGCGTCGAAACACCGCCGCAGATCGTTGGCGCGCAGGTACTCGTCCGCCGCCTCGGCGGCGTTGTTCGTGACGACGGCCAGCCGCACACCGCGCGCGTCCAGCCACCTGGCCAGCTCGGCCGCGCCGGAGGTGGCGCGCGCGACCAGGGCGGCCTTCCGCTCTCCGTCGGTGACCTGCTTGTCCAGGCGGGCCACCAGGTCGCCCAGGTCCCTGTTCCGTCGGGCCCGGTGGACGGCGCGCAACACCACGTGCGGGTCCTTGTCGGTGAGTTCGTCCCCGGACAGGACGCCCAGCAGGCCGGCGTCCGCGACGGTTCTCCGCAGGGCGTTCGCCAGTGGCATGGAACTGTTGTCCGGGAACAGCCGGCACAACGGCCCGTCGAAGTCGAACAGCACGCAGCCCGGTCCGGTGCCGCCCGTCAGGAGTTCCCACGCCTCCTCGACGTCGTCGTGCTCACCAGTCATGCCGTTCCATCCGCTCCTCGGACCGGTCGCCCGCGCCGGGGACCCCGAACAGCCTCGACGGCTGCGGGGCCGGGGGCAAGACCCGACACGCCCGTCGGGCCTACATCAAGGGTTCCCGGCTCCTGACCATCCATAGGAGCGGTTCCAGAGAGCGCACAACGTGCTCGGCGCCCGCCGCTCGTAGCTGTTTCTCGTTGCTCTCGGCATGTGCGTAGCCCAGGAAGGGGACGCCGGCCTCGCGGGCCGCATGGATGTCCGCGCCGGAGGCGCTGATCAACAGGGCGGCGGACGGGGCCGCTCCCATCGTGTTCAGGGCGCGGTTGAGGCAGTGCGGGTCCGGTTTGAGGCGGTGGAGGTGCTGGGTGCGGCCGTACAGGTGGGGGGTGAAACAGCCGGCGAGGCCCCGGGTCTCCAGGTACGTGCGGGCCGCCTGCGGCGAGTTGTCGGTGGTGATCGCGAGCCGGGCGCCGACGGCGGTCCAGGTGCGGATCAGCGGGTCGGCGTAGGCGGTCGGCAGCGCGGAGGCGGCCGCCCGCAGTTCCTCCCGGGTGAGCCGTTCCTCCAGTTCGGCGGCGAGGTCGCCGTGCGGGTGGCGGCGTCCGGCGGCGCGCAGGACGACCTGCGGGTCCAGCGTCCTGCGTTCGGAGTCGGTGAGCAGCCCCCGCAGGCCCCGCAGCTCCAGCCACTCCACGAGGTCCGCGGCCACCCGTTCCGCCCTGTGCCTGGCGTAGAGGCGGCAGATCGGGCCGTCGAAGTCCCACAGCACGACCCGAGCACTTGTGATCAGTTTCCGTAGCTTCTCGGTCTCAAGGGTCACTAGGAGAGTGTCAGGTCCGTGGTGATGGTTTCCCAGAGGGCGTCGAACCACTTCTGCGATTGCTCCACGAACGCCGCGTCCCGCTGTCCGGCCCGCTTGTCGAAGCAGAAGAGGAGGGATGCCGGGCCGAGGGTGTCGTACATCTCCAGCGTCCCGAAGTCGGTGGGCTCCTCACGGCGCGCGATCGTGTAGTACGCGAGCAGCGCCTCCACGCCGTTGAGCAGGTACAGCTTCACCGGCGGGGTGAACGGCAGGGCCCGGAAGGTGACATGGACGTCGATGTCGTGGGTGGAGCGCAGGGCTTGCAGGTTGTACTGGAGCACCTGCCCCTGGGCGTTGCGCATCGCCAGCCAGCGCTGGTGGACGGGGTCGTCGTCGCTCCCGGCGTCGACCGAAACCGGGAAGGCGAGCGCGATGTCCCGGGACGGGAGCATGATGCGGACGTCGACCCGCTCGGGGCGGATGCTGCCCATATGGATCAGGCGCAGCACCTCACCGAGGGCCGGAATCAGACTCTCCGCGGTCAGGCAGACCGCGTCGACCCGCACGTGCCGCGCCGAGAAGGCCTCCGTCAGCCGGGGGGCGAGGGCCACACAGGTCGGCTGGGGCTCGTCCGGGGCCGACCGCGGCTCGGCGACGCGGGGAGGGCTGCCCTTGCTGACGGTGCTGAGCAGCCCGTCCTCCTGGAGCGCCCGCAGGGCCTGGCGCACGGCACCGCGCTCCACCCCGAACTCCTCGGCCAGCTCGGCCTGCGTGGGCAGCCGCTCGCCGACCCGCAGGACGCCGGCGCTGATGCGTTCGCGCAGGGCGTCGGCGATCTGCTGGGGCGTGAACCTTCTGCCGCCGGTCACTGCCACGTTCTCCTGGGCCACGGACTCCTGGGCCACGGACGAACGGCACAACTTCCCGCCATCTCCCGGCACTTCATCGACAGCCGGCACGGACTCTCAGAAGAGGTCCGGGCACCACGGGCGCCCGGGGGAGCGGAACAGGGTGTCGGCCTTTCGGGCGGCGCCCTCTCGTTCCTCCTGGATCCGGCCGAGGGCGGCGAGCCGGAGCGGGGACTCCTCACCGAGCCACAGCCGGGCCAACTCGCCCACCTCGACGGTCAGATCGGCGCTCTCGGCGCTCGTCGGCGTGCAGGACGCCCCCTCCGGCGAGACCTCCAGCCGGAACCGGCCCCCGCCCAGTCCCTCCCGGTCGACGACCTCCAGCACCAGCGCGCCCTCCCCCTCGTACGTCCGCGCCTCCAGGGCCCGTACGACGTCCAGGATCCGCACCCAGAGCCAGTCCGTGTACTCGGTGAGCCGGGCGGCGCGCGGGTCGGGCAGGAAATCGGGCAGCAGGCCGTCCGGGCCGCGGCGACCGCTCTTGACCTTGGTGATCCAGTCGATCGAGCACACGTGATACCAGAGCGCGCGCTCGGCCGCCGGCGTCGAGGCGAGCAGCCAGTTCACGGCCGCGGTGCCGTCCGGTTGGTTGCCGTGCCAGCTGTCGTCGGACCGGTACGACACCAGGCCCTCGACCTCCCCGGAGGCGGCACGGTAGACGGCGTAGAACGGCTCCGTCCAGTTCGTGACGAAGCGGATCGCGCCGGTGGTCGTCTCCCACCACGTCCCGGTGCGGCTGACCGCACCGGGCTGCGTGCGGCGGACCCGCTCGTGCAGCTCCGGACCCAGCTTGCGCACCTCCGCGCCGTCCGCCATGTCGATCCGGCCCCCGTCCGCGGGACCCGACCAGCGCGGGTCGAGACCCGCCCGGCCCACCTCCACGGTCCACTCCGCCGTCCGGGTCGCCGGGCCGAAGCCGTAACGGCCGTAGATCGGGTACTCGGCCGCGATCAGGGTGGCCACGACGTCCCCGCGCTCCTTGGCAGCCGCGAGGTCCTGGTTCATCATCCGGGTCAGCAGGCCCCGGCGGCGGTGGGTGGGGCTGACGGTGACGCTGGAGACGGCGTTCGCGGGGACCAGGGTGCCGCCCACCGCGGTGACTTCCTGGGGGAAGGAGCGGAAGGTCGCCACGCACCGGCCGTCGTCGAACGCACCGAGCAGGCGGGCCGGCGCGCACTGCCGCCGGTGGGCCTCGACCTGCTCCTCGGTCAGCACCGGCGGGCGCAGGAACCCCGTGGAGAGGGCGCGCAGCCAGGTCTCGAAGTCGGCCTCACCGACCGGGCGTACGTCAGTCATGAGGTCACCGTAGGCAGCCGGCGCGGGCCCTGTCGCGCCTATTTCCGCCGCCTCCCCGGGTCACGTCAGCAGGTCGTCCACCTGCGCCTCGCCCACCCGGTACCGGCGTGCGATCTCCCCGCTGCAGTCGTCGGTCGTGTGCTGCAGCCGCTGGCGTCGCCGGGAGACCTCCTGCTCGTAGCGGACCAGGCGGCCCATGGCGCTGGCCAGTTCGAGGTCCGTGCGGGCCTCGAGGTCGGACAGCTCGACCTCGGCGAGCATCTCCGCGGCCAGCTGCCGGTACTCCTCGTTGTGCGGGGTGCCGAGCGTGACATGGCGGGCGGAGGAGCGGTGCCGGGCCGGGGCGTCCTTGAGGATCTCCGGGAGCCGGTCGACCACGGAGCCGTCCGCGGGCGCCGGCACGGATGCCCGGCCGCGCCGGCACAGCTCAGCGCGCAGGATGTCGATCCGGCCCTGCAGCAGCCGCCGCAGATAGCTGAGGTCGGCCTCGTCACGCTGGGCGTCGCGGCGCAGGGCGCGCAGTTCGGGCAGGCTCAGCCGGGCCAGGTCGTGTTCGGGTGGGTCCGCGGGGAGCGCCGGGCTCGTCGTGCCGTCGCCGCGCTGCGCGGGCGGCCGGCATGTGCCGTGCGTTCCCAGCCGCCCGCTGGTACTCGGTGTGCTCATGTGGTTTCGACCGTCCCCTCGACCGGCGTGTGCAAGCATCGTGCCACCCCAACCGACCCCTATGTGACCGAGTGCCCCCGAACGGCCCCAGATGGGCGGTAAGAGATCCATATTGGACCCCCTGTGGCCGAGCGCGGGGCACCCGGCATGATGGTCCGCATGCGTGCGGTGGTGCAGAGGGTGGACGGCGCGAGCGTCGTCGTGGACGGCGAGACGGTGGGCGCGATCGAGGGCGAGGGGCTGTGCGTCCTCGTCGGGGTGACCCACGAGGACACCAAGGAGAAGGCGGCCCAGCTGGCCCGCAAACTCTGGTCGATCCGGATGCTCCAGGACGAGAGGTCGTGCAGCGACATCGACGCCCCGCTGCTCGTGATCAGCCAGTTCACGCTGTACGGCGACGCCCGCAAGGGCCGCCGGCCCACCTGGAACGCGGCGGCCCCGGGCGATGTCGCGGAGCCGCTGGTGGACGAGGTGGTGGCCCGGCTGCGGGACCTGGGCGCGACGGTGGCGACGGGCCGGTTCGGCGCGCGGATGCGGGTGTCGCTGACGAACGACGGCCCGTTCACCGTGCTGCTGGAGATCTAGGGCGCGCGCCGGCGGGGTGCCGGCACACCGGGGCGAGAGCACCGCGGTTCCCGAGGGGCGCGGGGAACTGCGCGACGAGCCCCCCACGCGCCCGCGGTCGCGCGACTACGGCTCGACCACGACCTCCTGCGCGGCCGCCGTCTCTCCGGCCAGGAGCCTCGCGTCGGTGGGGATGTTGCGCTTGACGAGGGCGAGGGCGACCGGGCCCAGTTCGTGGTGGCGTGCGGACGTCGTCACGAAGCCGATCTTGCGGCCGTCGGGGCCCTCGTCCGCGAGGCGGATGTCCGTGCCGGGCACCGGCAGGTGGACCTCGCTGCCGTCCAGGTGCAGGAAGACCAGCCGGCGGGGCGGCTTGCCCAGGTTCTGCACGCGGGCGACCGTCTCCTGGCCGCGGTAGCAGCCCTTCTGCAGATGCACCGCCGTGCCGATCCAGCCCAGCTCGTGCGGGATCGTGCGGTGGTCGGTCTCGAAACCGAGCCGGGGGCGGTGGTGCTCCACGCGCAGCGCCTCGTAGCCGAGCAGTCCGGCGGCGGGGCCGTACTGCGCCGCGAAGGACTCCAGGTCGGCTCGCGGGAGGAAGAGATCACGGCCGTACGCCGTCTCGCGGACGACGACGCCCTCGGGCACCTCGGCGATCGAACCGGCCGGCAGGTGGACGACCGCGACGTCGGCGGTGCGGTCGGCGACCTCCACCCGGTAGAAGAACTTCATCGACTCCAGGTAGGCGATCAGCGCGTCCTGGGTGCCGGGCTCGACGTGCGCCCAGACCGTCGTACCGTCATCCACCAGGTACAGGGCGTGCTCGATGTGGCCGTGCGCGGAGAGGATCAGCGCCTCGGTCGCCTGGCCCGCGGGCAGTTCGCTGACGTGCTGGGTGAGGAGGAGGTGCAGCCAGCTCAGCCGGTCCTCGCCGCTGACGGTGATGACACCGCGATGCGAGAGATCGACGAAACCGGTGCCGTCGGCGAGGGCACGCTGCTCGCGGAACAGGTCGCCGTAGTGGGCGGCGACTCCTTCGTCCACTCCTTCACCGGGGACGGCGCCGGGCAGGGACAGCAGAGGGCTCTTCATACCGCAAGCCTACGACGTGGTAGTTGAGCTCTTCAGTGAACAGTCCTCGCACCGGCCGAAGATCGCGAAGTGCTTCAGGTCGGTGTCGAACCCGAACTGCTGCCGGAGCTTGGCCGTGAACTCGGCCGCCACGTCGACGTCCGCCTCGATCACGTTCTCGCAGTCCCGGCACACCAGGTGCAGATGGTGGTGGCGGTCGGCGAGGTGGTAGGTGGGCGCCCCGTGGCCGAGGTGGGCGTGGCTGACCAGGCCCAGTTCCTCCAGCAGCTCGAGCGTCCGGTAGACCGTGGAAATGTTGACCCCCGACGCCGTCTTCCTCACTTCCACGAGGATGTCGTCGGGGGTCGCGTGCTCAAGGGTGTCCACGGCTTCGAGGACAAGCTGCCGCTGCGGCGTCAGCCGGTAGCCGCGCTGCCTGAGGTCGCTCTTCCAGTCGATGCTCACCACACCGAAGAGTCTAGGACCACTTGGGCGGGCCTACTTGAAGAAGGCGATGCCGTCGTCCGGCAGGTCGTCCGGCAGGGCCTTCGCCCAGCGCTCGACCTCCTCGGGGGTGACGACCTTCTTCAGGTGGGCCGACATGTAGGGGCGCAGCTCGACCCCGGGGGTCTGCTTCTCGCCGACCCACATCAGGTCACTCTTGACATAGCCGTACAGCCGCTTGCCGCCGGTGTACGGCTGGGCGGCGGCGGTCCGGGCGACGGTGTCCGTGACCAGGTCGATCTGCGGCTTCTTGTCGGCCATCTCGCCGTACCAGACCTCGACCGTGCCGTCGTCGCGGGTCATCGTGACCTCGACCTTGCGGTCGGCGTCGATCCGCCAGAAGCCGGACTCCGACTCCAGCGGACGGACCTTGTTGCCGTCCTTGTCCAGCACCCAGGTGTGGGAGTGGTACTCCAGGAAGTCCCGGCCGTCGTGGATGAAGCTGACCTCCTGCCCGAAGTTGCACTTCTCCGAGCCGGGGAAGTCGTGCACCCCCGCGCCGGCCCAGTTGCCGAGCAGGAAGGCGAGCGGGACGAGGTCCTTGTGCAGGTCGGACGGGATCTCGATCATGAGGGGAAGCTTTCCTAGGTGTGGATCAGCGCTGGCCCTGGTACAGCTTCTTCACGGTCAGACCGGCGAAGGCGAGCACGCCGACGCACACCAGGACCAGCAGGGTTTCGAAGAAGATCTCCACGGGGTGCTCCTTGAGCGGGGTCGGGGGTCCCCCTGCTCCAAGGCCCGGGGGAATACGACAGAGCCGGGGCCCAGCTTACGCGGCCCCGGCCCGGCTCACTTTGTGAGGTGGGCGGTACGGCTACCCTGCCCGCATGGCGAAGAAGCTCGTGATCAAAGTGACGGCCGGGGCCGACGCCCCCGAGCGCTGCTCGCAGGCGTTCACGGTGGCGGCGGTGGCGGTGGCCAGCGGGGTCGATGTCTCGCTGTGGCTGACCGGGGAATCGTCCTGGTTCGCGCTGCCGGGACGGGCGGCCGAGTTCGAGCTTCCGCACGCGGCCCCGCTGCCGGACCTGATCGACTCGGTCCTCGCGGCCGGCCGGATCACGCTGTGCACGCAGTGCGCGGCCCGCCGGGAGATCACGGAGAAGGACGTCCTGGAGGGCGTCCGGATCGCGGGCGCGCAGGTCTTCGTCCAGGAGTCCCTGGCGGACGACACGCAGGCGCTCGTGTACTGAGCCTCTTCACGAGTGGCCTTTCACCGGCGCTCACGACCGCGGGCGCTTCTTGCCGTCCAGCTCGTCCCACCAGTCGTCGGACTGCGGATCCCCGGACGGGTCGTCCCACCAGCGGTCCTCGGGGCCCCGCCGGTTGGCGATCATGGCGGCGACCGGCGGGATGACCATGGCCACGACGCACATGCCGACGGCGGCCGGCACCGACCACAGGCGCACGACGCTCCAGGCCAGGACGAAGAGCCCGATGCACGTCCCCATCATGGCGAAGTAGAGATGACGCCGCCGCGCGTACATGGTTCCAGGGTAGGGCCGACGGCCCTGTCACAGCTGATCGACAATCCCGGCTCGTGCCCGGCCCGCAGGGTTACCGTGGCGTAGTCGTACCGGATTCCGAACGCTCTCACCGACCCGGGGGAACCACCACATGCGTGCCCTGCGAATACTTCTGATCGTCGTCGTGATCCTGGGCGGGCTCTTCGTGATCGCGGACCGGGTCGCCGTGCACTTCGCGGAGGGCAAGGCCGCGGACAAGCTGAAGGCGACGGAGAACCTGGCCTCCACCCCGGACGTGGACATCAAGGGCTTCCCGTTCCTCACCCAGGCCGCGGGCGGCTCCCTCGACGACGTCGAGGTCGGCATCAAGGACTACGAGGCGGACACCGGCAAGGCCGGTCAGACCATCCGCATCGACGACCTGACGGCCGACATGAAGGGCGTGGAGTTCTCCGGCGACTACAGCTCCGCCACCGCGGACACCGCCACCGGCACCGCGACGATCTCCTACGCCGAGCTGCTCAGGACCGCCAAGTCCGAGCCGACCGACGTCGGCCTCGGCGTCACGGCCCGTGTCGTCGGCCTCTCCGACGGCGGCAACGGCAAGATCAAGGTCGCGGTCAAGGTGAAGGGCACGGTGGCGGGGGCCGTACCCATCGACCGGACGGTGTCCGTGCTCAGCTCGGTGACCGTCGAGAACGACAGGGTCCAGGTCCACGCCGACTCCCTGCCCGCGGTCAGCGGCCTCGCGCTCGCCGAGAACCGGGTCCGCACGATCACCGACTTCCAGCAGGCCATCGACCGGCTGCCCGGCGGCATCAAGCTGGACAAGGTCCAGGCCGCCCCGGACGGGGTCGAGATCAGCGTGAAGGGTTCGCACGTCAGGCTGGCGGGGTAGACAGCATGCTGATGGACGCCCGCGTCCGACTGGCGAGACGGTGGCGTCCGTAGCGTAGATGCGTCGCCTTCACGTGTGCCCGGAGGCCCTAGGACGGCTGCCCGGGCACCTCTCTTGTCCCACTATCCGGACCATCGCGTCTCGCCATATGACACCCCGGTGACACGCCCGCCCGGACGTCCCTACGATCGACCGCATGAAGCGACAGGCGGATCTCACGAAGCGGCGGGCAGTGGACCTGTGCCGCGTTGCCGCCATGCTCTGTCGCCCCTTCTGAGCGAAAGTCCCCGACTTCCGCGTCTCACCGCCGCCCTGCTGGAAGGGCACCCGTGCGCCGTACGCGCGCACCCTCTGCATTCGCACGCCCCGCCGCAACTGCCCCGGAGGAGAAAGAGCATGAGCCGCAGCGACGTCCTGGTCGACGCCGACTGGGTCCAGGAGCACCTGGACGACCCCACGATCGCGATCGTCGAGGTGGACGAGGACACGTCCGCCTACGAGAAGAACCACATCAAGAACGCGATCCGCATCGACTGGACCAAGGATCTGCAGGACCCGGTCCGCCGTGACTTCATCGACCAGGAGGGCTTCGAGAAGCTCCTGTCGGAGAAGGGCATCGCCAACGACACCCAGGTGATCCTCTACGGCGGCAACAACAACTGGTTCGCGTCCTACGCCTACTGGTACTTCAAGCTGTACGGCCACGAGAACGTCAAGCTCCTCGACGGCGGCCGCAAGAAGTGGGAGCTGGACGCCCGCGAGCTGGTCCCCGGCGACGAGGTGCCCGAGCGCCCGAAGACGGACTACAAGGCCAAGCCGCAGGACACCTCCATCCGTGCCTTCCGCGACGACGTCGTCGCCGCGATCGGCGCGCAGAACCTGGTCGACGTCCGTTCCCCCGACGAGTTCTCCGGCAAGCTGCTCGCCCCGGCGCACCTGCCGCAGGAGCAGTCGCAGCGTCCGGGTCACGTCCCGAGCGCCCGGAACATCCCGTGGTCGAAGAACGCCAACGACGACGGCACCTTCAAGTCGGACGACGAGCTGAAGGAGCTGTACACCGAGGAGAACGTGGACCTCGCCAAGGACACGATCGCCTACTGCCGCATCGGTGAGCGCTCGGCCCTGACGTGGTTCGTGCTGCACGAGCTGCTCGGTGTGCAGAACGTCAAGAACTACGACGGCTCCTGGACCGAGTACGGCTCCCTCGTCGGCGTGCCGATCGAGCTCGGCGCCAACAAGTAACCCATCCCGACCGACCTTCCGGTCAGACCCCTCTGGAGAAACAGCATGTGTGGAGCGAAGGCCGGCGGCCCGGACGCCTCGACGATCAAGCCGGGTGAGACCACGATCCAGGGTCAGGTGACCCGCGACGGTGAGCCGGTGACGGGCTACGTCCGTCTGCTGGACTCGACCGGTGAGTTCACCGCGGAGGTTCCCACCTCCGCCACGGGGCAGTTCCGCTTCTACGCGGCCGAGGGCACGTGGACCGTTCGCGCGCTGGTGCCCGGCGGCACGGCCGACCGCACGGTTGTCGCCCAGCAGGGCGGGCTGGCTGAGGTCGCCATCGCGGTCTGAGCAGCCCGTCAGGGCTCAGTGACGGCTGAGGGCCGCATCCCCTGGGTTGGACGCCAGTGGGGGTGCGGCCCTTCGGCTGTTCCCGGCGTTCCGTGGGCGTTCCGTCAGCAGCGTGCCCGCACGGCCGCGAGGCCGATCGCCGCGAGCAGGGCGGCGACACAGAGGGCGGTGAGCAGGCCGCTCACGGCCGAACCGTCGGCCACCCGGCGTTTGGAACGACGCGCGGGACGACGCACCTGACGAGGGGCGGGCCGAGGGAGGGGGCGAGGGGCGGGGGCGTCGTGCGTGCCCCGCACTCCGGGATGAAACGGCGGTAGCGCGTAGGCCGGCCATGGGCCCGTCGGCCGGTCCCGCGGCGGCACCTGCTCCCGCTGCCGCGCGCACTCCTCGTACGGCAGTCCCCCGGCGGCCGTCATGCGCGGTGCTCCTGTCGCTGGTGCTGGCGCAGCAGAACGTTGGCGTCGGTCTCGGCGCTGCGGTCGTACACCCCCCGCGCGGCCTCCCGCCGCTCCGCCAGAGCCAGGCACGCGGCACAGCCGGGGACGGGACGCGGCGGCCGGCCGGCGTCGTCCAGGGGCGGGGGAAGCGACGGCACCGCTCGGATGCGCTGATTGACGGCCTGGACACTCGCGCCGATCCGCTCCCGGTCCGTGGCCGGACGCACGGCCTCCGGGTCGGCCTGCCACTCCACTCCCCCGCCGACGGGGCGGAGCATCACGTAGGGACCGGCTCGGTCGCGGTACTCGCCGACCTTGCCCGTGGCGAGGTCGTAGAGGAGGCGTCCGGGCTCGTGGGGCGCGGGCTTCGTCGACATGGCGGCCAGCTCCTTTCCTTGAACGTGTGCGCAGCGCGAAGTTGCAGCTACGCTGCGTGTTCGTGCGGTGTTCAAGAGCATGGCGCACGGAAAGAGCGTCTGGGCTGTTGAGAGGCCCAAATTCAACGCTGGGCCTGCCAAATTCAACAAATTCAACAGGAGCGGGATGCCGCAGCGACTGGTGATCACGGGGCGGAGTCAGGAGCCGAGGGGGCGGTTCACCGAGGAACTGCGGCGCCTGAGAAGCGAGCGCGGCCTGAGCCTGCGGGACCTCGCGAAGGAAGTGGGCTGGGACTCCTCCCAGTTCAGCAAGATGGAGAGCGGGCGGACGCTGGGCGGCCCGGAGGTCGTGCAGGCGCTGGACCAGTTCTACGGGACGCCGGGGTTGCTGGTGACCTTGTGGGAGCTGGCGGTGGCGGATCCGACGCAGTTCAGGGAGCAGTACCGGCGGTACATGGTGCTGGAGGCCGAGGCGATCAGCCTGTGGCACTACGCGGTGAGCGCGCCACCGGGTCTTCTTCAAACAGCCGGGTACGCGCGCGAGGCGCTCGGAGTGGGCTGGCTCAAGGGCCCCGAACTGGACCAGCAGGTCGAGGCGCGCCTGGGACGACGACAGTTGCTGGAGGGTGACGACCCGCCGCCTTTCCGCGTCATCCTCTCCGAGGCGGTGCTGCGAACGTCGCTGGAAGACGTGGGGGCTTGGCGGAAACAGTTGGCGTACTTGGCGGAAGCCGCCGAGCGCCCGAACATCACCCTCCAGGTGCTGCCGTTCAGCGCTGGTCTCCACGGCCTGTTGAACACCGCCGTGATGTTCTTGCGACTGCTTGACGGCCGCACGGTCGCCTACACAGAAAACGACCTGCGGGGCGAACTGGTCGAAGATAACGCCTCAGTTGAGCTTCTACAGCGTAGGTACGATGCGATGCGTGACCTGGCGCTGCCACCGGCCGAGTCGTGCAAGTTCATCCTGCGAATGTTGGAGGAGACGCAGTGCGAGCCATCGACCTGAGCGGTGTGACCTGGCGCAAGAGCAGCTACAGCAACACGAGCGGCGGCGAGTGCGTGGAGGTCTCCGACGACTTCCTGAACGCCGCCGCCTGGCGCAAGAGCAGCTACAGCAACTCGGACGGCGGCCAGTGCGTGGAGGTCGCCGACAACCTCCCCTCCGTCGTCCCCGTCCGCGACAGCAAGGCCCCCGCCCGCGGAGCCCTGGTCTTCCAGGCCACCGCCTGGGCGGCCTTCGTTGACGGAGTCAAGCGTCAACTCTCCTGATCCGGAGCGCGCTTGACGGCCCCCACAGCCCCCACCTGCCAGGTGAAGGTGTCCGAGTTCGAGACGGGCCCGGCCCGGATCGTACGGTTTTGGGCCGGGCCGCACTTCACCTGCCGATCAGCTCGACATACTGGCGAACATGCCGGGCTCGTACGAACCCCCTGGGTTGTGCACGATCACGTTCATCCGGGTGGCCGCATTGATCAGGGCGACCAGGCAGACCAGCGCGCCGACCTGGTCGTCGTCGTAGTGCTTGCGCACCTCGGCCCAGGTCTCGTCGGACACGCCGTGGTCGCCGAGCCGAGTGCCCTCCTCGGCGAGCGCCAGTGCGGCCCGCTCGGCCTGGGTGAACACGGTGCTGTGACGCCAGGCGGCGACCAGGTTGAGCCGAAGCGCGGTCTCACCAGCGGCTGCTGCCTCCTTGGTGTGGATGTCGACACAGAAACCGCAGCCGTTGATCTGGCCGACACGCAACTCCACCAGCTCCCGCAGGGTCTTCGGCAACGTCGACTGTTCCAGGACCGACGAGACGTTGTAGAACCGCTTGGCGACCTTCGCGGCGGTCGGGCTGTCGAACAGGTTGAAACGAGGTTCCATGACTTCGTCCTCACTCGTGGGGTGGCGTGCCCCGCGGATTGTCCGCACGGCGTCATGACGGACATGGAGATGCCGCCGCCCCGCTCCCTGTGACAGCGGGGTCGTGTGACGTCCGCCACCGATCGTGGGTGTCACAAAGCGGTCGGGACCGGCGTCCTGTGTGCGTCACGGTCGACGTCGAACAGGCAGGAGCCAGCCATGGGCGAGCGCAGCGAGCGAACAAGAGGCACAGCCGAGCCGCTCGCACACGGCAGCGGCATGGACTCCGCCACCGAGGCATTCGTCGCCCACCGGAACCTGCTGTTCACCGTCGCCTACGAGATGCTCGGCTCAGCAGCCGACGCGGAGGACGTTTTGCAGGAGACCTGGATGCGATGGGTGGGCGTCGCTCTCGACACCGTGCACGATCAGCGCGCTTACCTGGTCCGGATCACCACCCGCCAGGCGCTCGGCCGGCTGCGCACACTCCGTCGGCGCAAGGAGTCCTACGTCGGCCCCTGGCTGCCCGAGCCGCTGCTCACCACGCCGGACGTGGCCGAGGACGTCGAGCTGGCCGACAGCGTCTCGATGGCGATGCTGCTGGTACTGGAGACGCTCATGCCGACCGAGCGGGCGGTGTTCGTGCTGCGCGAGGTCTTCGGTCTGGAGTACGACGAGATCGCGGAAGCCGTCGACAAGAGCCCGGCCGCGGTCCGCCAGATCGCGCACCGGGCGCGGGCACACGTCGCAGCGCGTCGACCGCGTGGGGTCCCTTCTCCGGCCGAGACCCGAGAAGCGCTCAAGGCGTTCCAACGCGCGATCGAGACGGGCGATCTGCAAAGCCTGCTCGACATCCTCGCGCCGAATGTCGTCTTCTTGGGTGACGGCGGCGGAGTCGTGCAGGCCGTGCCGGCCCCCGTCGTAGGGGCCGGTCCAGTGGCCGAGCTGGTCGCTGGGGTGGGCAGGTTCGGCGCCGCGGCATCACTGCAGCCGGCACAGGTCAATGGCTACCAAGCGCTCATTCTCCGGCTCGACGGCGAGATCGACACCGTCATGGCGGTGCGCATCGACGACGGCCTCATCACCGGGCTCTACGCCGTGCGCAACCCCGAGAAGCTCTCACGTGTCGAGCTGCCGACCCCCCTGTGCCGCTGATCGGTGAGCGGCTCGCATATCGCCGCTCATGCGGTCGGGCCCCCGGCGTCTCCGGGACGAGGTGACCGACGCCTGCCACCCCCGGCACCCCGACGGCGACTAGGGCCTGTGTGACGTTGTGATCAGCCAGTTGCCTTCAGCAGGTCGTTGATCCAGATCATTGAGGCACGGAGGTGGAGGCCGGCGAGGTAGCTCTCGGGCGACTTGTC